>JALHRI010000106.1 GCA_022841525.1 Alphaproteobacteria bacterium
TGATCTTCGTCGGGGCGTCACCCCGTTATCTCAACGACACGAATTATGTGGGCGGCTTCAATCAAAATGATCTGGTGGCGCTGTTTCAGGCCATGAGCGCGAATTATCACGCCTGGGCAGCCGGCTTTGGCGCGGCGGTGATGGGCAACCCGCAGCGCCCGGAACTCGCGCACGAATTCGCCAGCACCCTCGGTCAACTGCGCCCGGACATCGCCCAGCAGGTGGCACGGGTGATCTTCCAGAGCGATCACCGCGCCGACCTACCCAAAGTGCGCGTACCCGTCGTCATCCTGCAAGCGCAGCAGGATTTAGCGGTACCGGTTGCTGTAGGCGAGTATTTGCAGCGGCACCTTGCCAACAGCCAACTGCATTTGTTGGATGCTACCGGCCATTTCCCGCATCTCAGCGCCCCCGACCAAGTAACCCGGATTATCCAGAACAGCCTGCTTTCATGAGCCAACCGATTGCCTTACCGAAGCCAAGCAGTGCGCAGCATGACCTACTACACCTCATTTTCAACCGCGCACCGCTGGCAGACATTGGTGATGCGCTGCGACAGGAGTGGCAGGCCGATCTGGTGCTGATGCTGCGCGGGTTAGACGCGACAACGGCGGAAGTCATGCTCTGTGTGCCGGGGAATGCGCAGTTACCGCCAGTCATGAGCCTGAAAATTTTGGCGGAAACGCTTACCCACCAGCGCCCGGTGTATCTGCCAGATTATGCTGACGGGGCATCCCCGTTCATCCTGGCTTTCGGTATCACATCGCTGGCGGTGCTGCCGGCTGGTCAAGACGCGGCTGTGGTGGTCGGCTGGCTGGTGCCACAGACCTTCGGGAGAAATCAGCGGCGGCGGCTGGAAGCGTTCCAAGCTGAAACCAGCTTTGCCATCCAGGCCGCGCAAACCGCTAACCAGCTCCGTAACCTGGAAGATCATTGGAACGTGATTATGGAGACGATGCCGCAGGGCGCGATTTTCGTCAACACGGATGGCAGGCGCAGCTACGTCAACCGGGCAGCAGCGGATTTGCTGCATCTGCCGAGCGGGTATATCGAACCGGCACGCATATCACAGGCGATGCACCAACTGCGCCAACAGGCCGTCAATGCTGTACAGATCGAGCAGCAAGCCGCGCAGCTTTTCGCGCATGGTGAACGCCCCATTCGGGACTGGTTATGGGAATTTTCGCACCCGACCCCGCAAATTTTGAGTATATCGGTCACGCAGGCCGGCGAAAATTCGGGCTGGCTGTGGCTGATCGAAGACGTGACGGCGCGTAAACTGTTGGAACTGAAGGCGATTGAGGTGGCTGTCGAAAAAGAACGCGGCGTGATCCTGAGTGATTTCATTCGGGATGCCGGCCACGAATTTCGCACGCCGCTCTCGATTTTAACAACTGGGCTATATCTGATCGGGCGTATTCAAGAGGACGAGCGCCGGCAGGAAAAACTTGGCCTGATGCGCCAACAGGTAGACGACATCAATCACCTGCTCGACGACCTGATTGACATGACCCGACTCGATACGCTTGACGAGGTACTAACTGCGCCAGTAGCCCTCGGCATCCTACTGCACGATGTGCATTCTAACTGGAAACACGCCGCCGAAAAACAGAATTTGACGCTGCGGCTGGAACTCCGCGACAAGGTATCGCTGCCGACGCTGCACCTGAACGCGGGACTGCTGGTGCAGGCGTTCGGCTGTCTTGTACAAAACGCCATTCATTACACCCGCGCCGGCGGCACGATTACGCTGTGTGCATCTGCCGGCAGCGCCGAGGTGCAGATCAGCGTGCAGGACACGGGAATCGGCATCGCGGACGCCGACCAGTCGCGCATTTTTGAACGATTCTACCGAGCGGACAAAGCCCGCACCGAACGCGGATCGGGTTTAGGGTTGTCAATCGCGCAGCGCATCATTGAACTGCACGGCGGGCGCATCACGGTTGAAAGTACGGTGGGTGTGGGCAGCACGTTTACGGTGCATTTGCCGCTGTAAAACGTGTCGCTGTCAACGGCATCACCCGCTGACAGCAACAACAACCGCCGCACTGTCGTCACGGTGCAGCGCGATCAGGAACCAGCCGAGGAACAGCAGCAGCGGTAGCACACGGCTTTTCATGGTCACGTCGGGGTCGATGTCGATTTCGCCATTGAGCCGGAATAGGCCGCCGGTCTGAAAGCCCATCACCGGCTCGTCGAGTTCGTTGACCCACGTCCATTTGGTCGCTAGCCAGTTGCCACGCTGCCAGCGAAAACGCCGGCCATCGGTGAAGGTCAACACACCGCCATCACCCGACCAGTTGTAATCGAACCGCGCCGGCTCGTCGCCCGTGACTGCCGAGCGAATGTTGATATGGTAGCGGAAGATACCGCGCCGCTCGAACAACCAACGGTTGCCGAGCGCATCGACTTCGGCGTTGTGTTGCATCCAGCCGTGCCGCTGAATGCTGGCGACGATTTCACCGTCGGTGTTGTGCAGTTCGTAGCGATTTTTCCAGGCGGACGGCTGCACCCATTCCAGCTCCTGATTTTCGAGTTCTTCGATGAATTTGTCTTTCATACGGCCTCGTTCTACAAACTCGTTCTCTCATTGATCTATACGCACAGATCGCTGATAGTGTTGCGGTTAATCCTCCATCACTTCTTCCTCTAAGACCTTCTCCATCTGCTCGACATTGGTCGGTTTGAGCATGGTCTGGAGATCGCTGTCATGGGTGATGTCGATGCCCTGGTGTTGCAGCAGCAGATTAACCATGTGAATGAGTTTGGTGGTTTCTTCCTCGGCAATAATACTCATCTGGAGGTTGAGTTCCTGGCGCAGTTCGGTGATTTTCTCGGCGCGATTTTGCGAGATCAGCACGATAATCGCCAGCAGCAGGGCTTCGGTAGCGACGATAAATCCCAGAAAGAAAAAGGGGAATGGGTCGAAAATTTCGATAGGCGGAAGCAGGCCGGAGTTGGCGATGATCCAACCGCTGATCAGCAGGATGTGCAGCAACAAAACCGGGATGCTGCCCAGCATCGAGCGCAGTCGGTCTGCGATTTTCTCGAATAGGGTGCGGTGTTCGTTGGCTTTGGCTTTCATGCTGCGCAACAGGTTGCGGCTTTTGGCGACATCGTGGGTCAGGTCTTCCAGTTCGGCGAGGGTGCGGCCAACCTGGGGAATTGGATTGTCAGTCATTAACGGCATAGTCCTTGTATCTTTCCGCCCGATTCTATGAGAGGTGTGCTAGAAGGGCGTTAAATTGTCCCGGTGGCAGGTTATAATGAGGCATTCAACCTAGCTGCACCTGAGAGACATGGTTTATGACGACCTCCCCTTCCCG
>JALHRI010000107.1:0-516 GCA_022841525.1 Alphaproteobacteria bacterium
GAGCTTTGCGCCCTCGATACGGGTGGAAGAACCGACGCTCTCAATGGTAGCAATGCGCTTGAGGCTGCTTAGGCGATCGGGCGCCAAGTCCTGCGTGGCTTGCCACTTGCCCTTAAATTCATCTATTTCACTGATATATATAAGGATTTCTGTGGTAATAATGATATTCTTGAATTGGAGCATATGGCCTTCCGCATATCTATTTATACCCAATTATATCCATTTATCACCCATTAGCAAGGATGATATCCATTTATATCCAATTGCCTCCATTTCATACCCATTTACTGCGTACATTCTGAAGGCATTCGCACTAGCATCCAAGAAATGATGAGCTGATCTGCTCAAGCCGCGCCAATATTGCAGCATGACCTTCGGCAATCTTGACTTCAATGCGCTCATCGTTGGCTAAAAGCTTGTCTGAGATTAATGTGCTATCAGGATCAAAAACTCTACGAACCTCATAAAACCTATTAATCTCCTGTTGTAGTCGTTCCCATCCCCATACTTGTACTT
>JALHRI010000107.1:526-3270 GCA_022841525.1 Alphaproteobacteria bacterium
TGGGCGCGTTCTAGTGTTATTAATCGCGCTTCTTCTTGAATCAGCTTGTAAAGATTCTCGAACCTTATCTGGTTCACCCTTCAAGTGGTTTATTTCAATCTGGTATAGCCGACCATTCAAGTCATCAGGTTTGATTTGGATACGGGCACTTACCACTTGATCAGCAAAGATCGGGAGAATGTTCCGGGTCGTTACTTGTATCGTCTTTCCCATCCGCTGGGTGAGCATGTCATCGACATATCGCTTGCTCAGGATTTACCCGTTCAAACGGTGGAGTTTGATATATCCAATCACCCCACACGCATTTCAGTGGTTGAAGAATTAAAAGGCAAATCAGGTTGGATGAAACTGAGTAAGCTGACCATCGACTCATTCGATAGGCACGAGGAGCTGGTGTTCACTGCCGCCAATGACGATGGCACGATGTTGGATCAGGAAACCTGCCAGAAGCTGTTTAACTGCGCGGGTGCAGTGCAAGGCGAAGCGCCGATGACCGATGACGCAAAGCGCAAAATTATATCCGAGGAAAAGCAGCGCCATAATGCCACAGTGAACCGCGTGATGGAATACAACAACCAGTTTTTCCGCGAGGAACATGTAAATGCCGAAGCTTCCTTAAAATTAACGATGTAAGCTGGCGCTGCCTATGTGGAATAGCGTATGTATCACCACGCAATAAAAACGCAGAGATTGCTTCATATAGCTTTTGCTCTTCATCTGTAGGGTTGAACGGGCGTGTTAGCGCCTTACGAGCAGTATAAGGAACATATTCAAGCACCTGAGAGCGGGGCGTTCTCTTACAGAAGGGCAATAGCCGGGTTTTGAGATCTTCAATATCGCCTTTTGCATTGGTGTATTGAGATCTAAACGATGAAACGTCCCCAAAAATACGATCATCAATTAATGTGGCTAGTCCGTATAATTCCAATAAAGAATTCTGCAGTGGCGTAGCTGTGAGCAGCACTTTCTTTGCATCTTCAAGTGCCCATTTCAGATTTTGGCCGGTCTTGTTGCTCGGCCTGTAAACATTTCGAAGCTTGTGGGCTTCGTCGATTGTTACCAAGTTCCAGTTAACAGATCGGACTTGCTCCTTCATTCTACTGGCAAAATGATAGGAACAGATGATTACATTGTTTTTAATATCAAACGGATTTTCGTTTCCATGTCTGAGAAGCTCTTTGTAGGAATGTGCCTCCATGACGATAGATGGAAGGTTAAACTTCTCTTCAATCTCAATGGCCCATTGTTTTCTAAGAGATGCCGGACAAACAACCATCAACTTTCTTTTTCTCTCAGCCCACATCTGGCAGAGCAAAACACCCGCTTCAATCGTTTTGCCCAACCCCACTTCGTCCGCCAAAATAACGCCTTTAGATATCGGTGAACGGAGAGCGAAGAGTGCCGCCTCAATTTGATGTGGGTTCAAGTCAACGCAAGAATCAAATAATGAGCGCGACAACCTGACCACATCATTTGATGAGTTATGCTTCACAATTTCATTCGCAAAAAATTTTGCGTGGTAATGTGTGCTCATAGACTATTTACTTCTGACATTCTTTTTTTTATCTACTTCTCAATCTCACTTTTCCTGAAACACCATGATCCGCCAACCTTGAAGCCAGGGATCCCTCCGCGCGCGCGAGTGCGTAGATCGATTTTTCCTTAATCTTCAAGTAATTAGCTATTTCACGAATCGTAAGAATTTCTTCGTTCATTGTTGTTCCCCAATATTTCGTCCCGAAAATACAGGAAAATTTGGTTGGGGCAATGACTTAGGTTTTAGCGTTAGCGATTATCTGTGACCGCTTCGCGTCTGCCGTTTACGTTACGGATTTCTGTTCGATTACCATAGCCTTGCTCAATAAGATGCGTGGTGCGGCCGCTAGAGTCACGGATAGTGAGGCGGTCGCCGATGCCGGGTTCGATGGTGCCTGTTCGTTTGCCGCTAGCGTTGCGCAAGATCATGCGGTCACCGATACCCTTTTCAACGGTTCCAAAGCGCTTGCCGTTGGCGTCGCGGCGGATCCAGCGATCGCCATAGGATTTCTCGACGGTTTCAGCGCGCTTGCCGGAGTTATCGCGCACGACGAAGCGATCTTGCGCATGCGCGGTGGTGCAGAGGGAAAGCAACGTAAGGGTAGCAAGTATGGTTGTTACGCGCATAAAACATCCTTTTTTAGGATGATGCTCGAATCTGAATGAGATTCAAGTGAAAGGCGCTACAGCAGCGATTTAAGGATTTTTGTGGGATTCGCCTTAAGCAGGCGGGTGATCTTCAGAAATTCAATCACATCGAGTCGGCGCTCGCCCAGTTCGTATTTGGCAACGAATGACTGCGGCTTATCCAGTTCTTCGGCCACTTGCTGCTGTGTCATCCCCGCAGCCTCGCGCGCAGCGCGCAATGCGGCGCTGAGTTTGGCGGATTCTTTGGAATGAATGGTTTTCTTCAAGGATGCTGCACAAATGATTGGATATGTTGTGCAACCAGAGTTAATCCTGCTTTCGGATTATCCCAAAAGAGGATGTTTATATGACGCGTGAGAGCAGAGTAACCGCTAAAACAGCCCGCTACATCAAACTTGGCGGCGGCGGTGGATGGGAAGCCCAATGCCTAAAAGAAGGCACCATGCGGCTAGGCTATTATGAAGTGCCGCATGAGCTGGGCCTTGCGGGCGACAAAGATGCCATTAAGAATATTTACAAAGACACCGCAGGCTCGGTGGGGTCTGCCTCTGACCATGCGC
>JALHRI010000108.1 GCA_022841525.1 Alphaproteobacteria bacterium
GAGGTATTGCAGGGGCGACTAAAGAGTTCCACCCACAACTGAGTTCGCTGCCGGCAGCGATTCGTTCATCCACAGCCTGCATTTCGCAGGCGGATTCGCGCTAAATCCAAGCTTCTTGCTCCGCCTTGCGCCCCTCGCGCTGCATTGCCAGACACAGTTCGCGCAGCGCCTGCGGCAAGCTGTCGCGGGCCAACAGAACATTGATCAACCGACGGTCATGATCGTTCAGCGGCCAGTCTTGCGAGGTCTCGGACAATTGCTTCACGCCCATCCGATGAGCCTGCCAGGACAAGTCCTGGGCCTGCCACAGAGCGCCGACCGTGCAGGCAATGTCTACCCCGCTTGGGTCAGCGTCGGCACTGATCCAAGCCGACGCAGGTGCCAGTCGCAGAAGATGGGCTATGGCTTCCAGCCAAGCGATTGACGGACGTCCGGGCATCCAAATCAGAACCACCCCTGGTTCAAGTTGCAGCGCCTGGCGCTCGAAACTTGCGCGGTTTTCGATCAGCCACCAGCGCTCCGGCTTCGACGCCGCACTCACGCGCATCAAATCAGTCAGCGGCAGTCCTACGCAGTGCAAGGGCCCCAGCTGGACTTGCTGGTCATCCCAATGCAGGTTCAATTTACCCGCCAGCCAGCCCACCGCGACAAAACGCGCAATGCGCAGCCGCTCCAAATCGAAACCGGTCTCCAGCCAGCGCCAGTCGGCGTCGCCGATGGCTTTCGTGGCACCTCTTGAGTGCAGGGCGAAATCGCGTCGCGAGCCTTGTCGGTCCTCGTCATGCCATGCAGCGACCGCGCGCAGGAGTTGAAGGCGAATCGCCAGCAAGTCCAGCCGTAGCGATTTTTCCTCGCGCAACTGCATGAACGCCCTGCCCAGCTCATCCAAAAGATCTGGATCCAGCGCAGACCCGTCGGCCGTCTCTGCGCGTGACTGCAACCAGGCATCCGCATCTTCGATCAGCACCTGACGCTCCTCCACACGCAAGCGCGGGCTCGACACACCCAGTAGCCCTTGCAGCCGAGGCAGATCCCGCCAGCTGATGAACGCCCACTGCCAAACGCCACCCACCAGTCGATCGTGCCGAACGATCCATCCTTGGCGCAGCAGCAATTCACACAGTGCTTCTGCAGTCTCAATGGACACCGGCGCGGCGTCCTTCAGCAAGGCTGAGCGGCCGCGGCGAGCCCCGTCGCTGCGCGCCCAACGTCGCAATACGGCACCGTGCTCCGGATCCAGCATGGGCAATGCCTCCGGCACGGGCCCAGATGCCTGTCGATCCCGCGCACCTCGCCCCCGTGCCGTATCTACCCACTCCATAGCTCTTCGCCCTCTTCTTCAGACTGTCGCGACACGACGCTGAAGCACACCAATCGGAGGTGCCCAGCGTGCATCCCGCGCCTTTTTGGACGTAACCAAGGTGATGTCTGCCGGCTCGAACACCTCCACGTTGTGCGTGATCGGCGTGGTCAGCACGTATTGGGCGCGGGTTGATTTCAGGAAGTGCCCCACCAGCTGGATGTTACGAACGTCCAGGTGCGCGAACGGTTCGTCAATGAACACAAAGCCGCCCGGCGTTTCGTCGTCCTTGAGCAGGCCCACCAGAAGGATCAGCGACTTGATCACTTGCTGCCCACCCGACGCCTCGCCGTCATTCAACCCGATATTCCCTTTGCCGTCGAAGTTGAAGCTGACCTTGAGCTCGGCCTGACGCAGCACGGTGTCGTCGTTGTCCAGGTGCGGCAAATCGGCTTGTACCTCCACACCAGCCAGTACACCCAGATCCACGATGTTTTTGCGGTAACGGCGCACGGTTGCTCGCATCACATCGATATAGCGTGCGCGCGCGTTGCCAACTGCATCGGCGGCGGACACATTCCGCCTTTTGCATTCGTCCAGTCGCAGCGACTGCTCGCCCACAGTGGCATTCATCAGAGTGTGCTTTTCTTCCACGGCTGGATCGGTCTCCCACTGGCCCTGCTGCAGCGCGTGGTCCACATCCCGGCTGCGCAATTTGGCCTGCGTCGTGTTGACGTAATCCGCGCACAACTTGGCTAGAGCGGCTTCAGTGATCCAGCGCACCGGAAAACGGCGCTTCTGCGCTTGCGACTGGACTGACTTGACTCGCAACTCCTCTCGGCGAATACGCCATTCACGCTCGTAGCGCTCCATCTCACGCTCGCTCTCGGTCAAGCGCTGCTGCGTGGTCCGGTAGCTGGTCTCGGCCTGCGTCTCACCGACGACGGCATTCTTGTATGCCTGCTCCAGATCCTGCAAGCGCTTGCTGGCGTTGACGCGAATCTGTTTCAGCGCGGGCAACTGCTGACGCGCCTGCTGGAATTCATCGCTGCGCCGTGCCAGTTCTTCTGCGGCTCGGTGCCCTTTGCCAGCTTCGATGGCTGCATCCAGCTGACGCTTTACGGCCCTTTGATCCTGCGAAATGCCGCTCAAGTCCTTGTCGAGCGTGATCAGCCGCTGCTCGATCGAAGTCTTCCGCGATGCCAGAGCAGCGGCGCCATACTGATGGTCTGCAGGATCCACCCAAACACTGCGCCCACCCCGACCGTCTCGCCAGTACGCCTGGGGCGTGATCCACTCCCCGCCATGCCGCGCCCCCTCTTCCGTGCTTTCGACACGGCGAATATGAGCCAGTTGCCGCAACAGCCACACCGGAGCTGAAGCCGAGAACCGCAGCACTGCGAGCAGGCTGTGGGGCTCGGGTTGGCGCGGTGCTTCGGCAGCATCTGACACAAGGTAGTGTTTGTAGCGCTCGCGCTCGGCCATGGCCATGGCCTGACCTTCATCAGCCTTGTCCTGCAGCACGACGACCCAACGCGCGGCCTTCAACACACCTTCGGCGGCCACACGCCAATGCTCGTCGGTGATTTCGATCACATCGGCCATCACATGGTGGGCGATGTCCTTTTGTCTCAAAACTCGCAAAAAACGCTGCACCTCGGGAGGCGGTGGTGCCTGGCGCTGGCCCTGTAGCCGATCCAAAGCGTCCTGGGCCACCTGGCGCTGCCCGCTCACCTCGTGCCAACGCCCTTCCAACTCGCTCTTGCGCTTTTCCAGCTCACCCACACGTTCAGCCAACTGTGCAGCGTCGTTTTCCACGGCGGCCAGCGCCTGAAGTTCATCGGCACGCTTGACCAAGTCCTCTGCCGGACGCTCGGCATCTCGTGACTTCTGTTGTGCTGTCTGGGATTT
>JALHRI010000109.1 GCA_022841525.1 Alphaproteobacteria bacterium
TGCGCCGTGTCAGTGACGGCAGCGCCAGCACATCAATACTGTGATACTGCGCCGGCATCTCCATTGATGGTACTTGATCGCAAAATTCAACACACTGTGCAATTCCGAGTGTTTGCGCCTGTGCTTCAAGTTGAGGACGCAACGGCCCATTGCCCACAATCCGTAAGCGCCACTCACCGCCCAAAATCGAAACCGCCTCGAGCAGCAGGTGAACGCCTTTTTCTTCCACCAGTCGCCCAAAATAGCCAATCGTGAACGGGCGTAGTGGCACGACTTCTCGCGGCTCGAAAAGCTGCATATCCACGCCAAACTGCGGAATAACGCGCATCAGCCCAGCGTAACCTTTTTCCCACCACACCTGCGCCGCGCTGGCTGTTCCGGCAATCGCGTAATCGACGTTTTGCAGCACCCATCGCTCACCCCAGCGAAACGGCGGCGGATAATCGCGCTTGATATTCTGCCAGCTAAAAAATAAGGTTTTTGCGCCCACCTTGCGCGCCTCGTAAAGCGCCTGCCACGCCGCCGCATTATACGGTTCTTCATCGATATGCACGATGTGCGGGCGAAAATCCCGCATATGCCGCGCCAGTTGGGGATAAAAATGCAGGTGGAAATTGCCGTTGAAGGCAATCGGCGTTGTTTCGAGTTGATAGCCAGTGGTATAAGCTCGTTCGAGCTTTTGTTCGCCGCGCTCATCTTTCCACGCCGGCGGCACCAGCGTCAGTAACTCAACACCACACTGCGCGATGGCTTCCAGTTTGCGCTGATAAATGCCCACTACGCAGGCTTTCGAGAGCATCAACACGCGCATAAGATAGCAGGGAAAAGTGAAAGGTGAAAAGTCGAAAGTTTTTGAAAATTATTTTTATGCGTGAATGGGTTCTCGACACTCAGTCGTAGGGAACTCGTTCGCCTGCAAACTTTAACCTTTAAACTTTTCACTTTCTACTTGCCCTATGCCTCAACCGCCAGCGCCGGACGCAGCAGGCCGATGAGAATCGCCAGAATCACCTTTACCATGTAATACGCCGAGCGCAAACTCGTGATCGACGATCGCCCGCCGTAGCGCGGCTTCATCGTCACCGGAATTTCGACAATCCGCAGGCCGGCGCGGTGCAAAATAACAATCGATTCGGGTTCTGGATAATCGTGGGGATACGACAGCGCACACAGTTTGATCGTCTTGCGATTCGCGGCGATAAAGCCCGATGTGGGGTCAGTCACCCGGCAGCCCGTAATGCGCGTAATCAACTGCGCCAAAATCAGGCTGCCCGCTCGCCGTGCTGCTGACGAGGTGTAGCCGCCCTGATTGTCGAGGTAGCGCGAACCAATCACCAGATCGGTTTTTTGTTCGTTCAGCGCCTGCATCAATAGCGGAATATCTTCCGGTGAATGCTGGCCGTCGCCATCGCTGCGGACGACCACATCGTATTCGTAGTGGTCGGCGAATTGAAACCCCGTCTGCACCGACGCGCCGATGCCGACGTTGTAGGGTAGGTGCAGCACGATGGCACCTGCCGCCGCCGCGATTTCGCCGGTGTGGTCACTCGAACCATCGTTTAATACCGCAATATCTGCCCAGGGCACGCTGCTGCGAATCGCCTCAATGACGTGAGCGATGCTGTCTTCTTCGTTCAGCGCCGGGATGATAATGAGCGTTTTGGGGTTAGCCATATAGTTTTTAGCTGTTCGCTATCGTACTGAGGCTTAATTGTTCGCGTTGATCTCCCATTCGTCAAGTCCCGCATTTTGGAGCAGCTATTCGCTGGTGTGTAGCATCCACACATTTGGCTCGACATAGCGCCCGTTGTCGCCATCAATTTCGAGCGGTGCCAGCGCCCCCGGCACAATGTATGATCCGTTTTCGGGAAACCGCATCTCCGTCCATTCTTCCCATTCCGCTACCGGCGCGGTAATAATCATCGACTCCGGGCAAACACGCAGCACCCGCGCACCGAGTTTCCAATGGGTCCGCATCCAGGCGTCGAACGGCGCACCATACTCGTCGTGTGTCCACTGCACATAGCGTTCCATCGACGTCAGCGGATAGCGGTGTTTTTGGTTTGGGCGCACCGGCGCGAGTAATTTCAAGCCGTGCTTGATAGCGATACTTTTCATGCCCTTGAGAATTTCTTGGCTTAAACCTTTGCCCAGATGATCTTGAGCGACCACCGCCTGAATCGCGGACATCGCATTCGCCGGCACGCCCTTCTGATGGCCGATCACGCCGCTTTCCATCGCCCAATCCCACCCACGCGGTGACAAACCCTCGACCGTGCCATCCCATACCAACGGCACGGTATTTCCAAGTGCGACCACATTTTCATCCGCATCCACTAGCACGAATTGGAAAGCGCCCAAATCGCTGTACAAATAACCAAAATGTTCGTCGGCAATGGGATCGTGCAGCATAAATTCCGGCCATCCCGCGCCTACGATGTCGTCTGTTGCATCCACCAGATCAGGCCGCTCATCCAGCGTAATCATGCGTAAATTCGTCATTGGGTCACCTCTCGGTAGAGTTGTTCATACTGCTCAGCTACATGATCCCAACTATACTGCCGCTCGATCAACCTGCGCCCATTATCTGCCAACTGCCTTTGCAGCGCCGGCTCGTTCAGCAGCCGCACCACCCCGTCCACCACATCGTCAGCGATCAGCGCATCGTGACCATTGCGCACATCGATACCATCTACACTTAGCGGCGTCGCCACCACCGGACAACCGATTGCCAGCGCCTCCAGCACTTTGTTTTTGATGCCCGCGCCCAACCGCAGCGGACACACAAACGCCGTCGCCCGTGCCAGATACGGACGCACATCCGGCACCCGCCCGGTCACTTTGATGGTGTCGCTCGCCAAAGTTTGTAATTCCGGCGGCGGCGCGTTGCCTACCAGCCACAATTTTACCGGCACATCTGGAACACGCGCCTGTACCTGCGGCAAAATTTCGTGTGCCAGTCGTAAAGCCGCATCAACATTCGGTGGGTATTCATAATTCCCGACGAACAGCAGCGCCGGCGCTTTTTTGCCCGCTCGCGCTTTCCGAAAGTGATACAGATCAATCCCGTTGGGAATCACGTCAATTTTCAACTTCGGATTGATCGCCAGCAGTTCATCTTTATCCCGCTGCGACACGACCACCGTG
>JALHRI010000110.1 GCA_022841525.1 Alphaproteobacteria bacterium
GTTACGCACCTGCCCTCATCCCCTGCCCTTCTCCCAAAGGAGAAGGGAGCAAACCCAATTACAGGCTGGGCTTTAAGTCCCTCTCCCAGCGCCAGCCCTACCGGCGCGTTGGGGAGAGGGATTTAGGGTGAGGGCATTTCTGCGTAAGGTGTATGATTAACGGGTAGTCTGGTCTAAAGACGCTGGCTGAAAAGGAAATGGTTGGAATGCTCTCGTTGCAAACGCGCCTGAATTATCGCACGCTGTTAAACGCCGAAACGCTGTATGACCCGTCGCCGGATAAAGTGGCGCTGGTGTTGCTCTCCACGCAGCACGCCCCCATCACCGTTTCGCGCCAGCAATTTAGCGATAAAATCCGCACATACGCGGCGGCATTGCAAGGCAATGATATTTTGCCGCGCAATCTGGTAATTATCGCCCAGCCGCAAACCTTGGAAGGCATCTATGCGTTCTGGGGGGCGTTCTTGGCGGGGGCAATTCCAGCCATGCTGCCGCCCCTAACGGAAAAACTTGACCCGGAAATCTACATGCGGAACATGGCAGAGCTAACCCGCATTTCTGGCGCGAAAGCCATTTTGACGACGGAAGATTTTGCCCCGGCGTTGGCGCAGCAAGTGCCATGCAAAGTCTTTAGCAACGAAAGTTTATTCTCATCGCTGGATTTAGCGAAAATCACGTTTTATCCCTACCCGCCCACGCCCAATGAAATTGCCTTTTTGCAACATTCCAGCGGCACAACCGGCTTGCAAAAAGGCGTTGCGCTCACCCATCAAGCCGTGCTGAATCAGCTTGCCAGTTATGCCGATGCGCTGGCATTACGCGCTGATGATGTCGTCGTTAGTTGGCTGCCGCTGTATCACGATATGGGCTTAATCGCGGGTTTCTTGTTGCCCTTGATGCAAGGCATTCCGTTGGTGCTGATGTCACCATTTGATTGGGTACAGCATCCGGCGCTGCTGCTGCGAGCCATTCATGATTACAGCGGGACGTTGTGTTGGTTGCCCAATTTTGCGTATAACCACTTGGCGCGGCGCGTCCGGCAGCGCGATAGTGAGGGCATATCGCTGGCAAGTATGCGGGCGTTCATCAATTGTTCCGAACCTGTGCGCCACGAGAGCCACCAATTATTTCTGGAACGCTACGCGCCCAATGGTGTGACACCCCAAATGCTCGGCGTGAGTTATGCGATGGCAGAAAATGTCTTTGCTGTCACGCAAACGCCACCCGGTCAACTGGTGCGAACCGACGCGATAGACCGCGCCAAAATGCAAGCGGATTTGGTGGCACAGCCTTATATCCCCACATCCCCCAACCTCACCCCAAACCCCTCTCCTGAAGGAGAGGGGCTTATACCCTCTCTCCCTCTGGCGGAAGGTGAGGTCATCATGGTTTCGTGTGGGAAGCCGATTGATGGGGTGGAGGTGCGCGTGATGGGGGGCTATAAGCAAATTTTGCCAGAGCGCCATATTGGTGAAGTGCAAATTCGCAGCAACAGCCTTTTAACGGGTTACTACAATCGCACTGATTTACAGCCGCTGCTGCCCGATGGTTGGTTTGCGACGGGCGATAGAGGTTACATCGCCGATGGTGAAATTTTCATCATTGGACGCAGCAAAGATTTAATTATCAACGCGGGCAAAAATATTTATCCGCAAGATATAGAAGCGATTGTCAACACGGTTGCGGGCATTCATCCCGGCAGAGCCGTTGTATTTGGCGTGCTAGATGAGCGCGAAGGCACAGAATTAATTGCGGTCGTTGCTGAAGTGGATACGGATAATTCCGACGAACACAAGCGCATTCATCAAGCGGTGCGACAAGCGGTGGTGAGCCAAGCCGATGTTGTGGTGGGTTATGTGACGCTGGTAGAAGCGGGTTGGCTGATAAAAACGTCTAGCGGCAAAATTGCAAGAAGTCAAAACCGTGATAAGTGGTTGGCGCAGCAGCAGGAGGAATAAAAAACGGGCGTGAATTTTCACACCCGTTTAGTCACCACTGAACCTAGTTTTCGTCATAATCTATCCATCAAAATCGGTTATTCAGGCACTTTCTGGCAGAATTTCGATGATATGGTCGCAGCATGAGCAGCGATAACCACCCCGTGAGTCGTACTTGGATTTGCGGCGATCACGGCGGAGTGCCAATTCATTGCGATACACCGTAATCACGAACTGCTGACAATGGCTGCATACGACGACCATTGTTCCAACCAATTGGCGCGAGCGTTTATCACCGCGATATGTCGTCGGTATATCACGAACGCCCAAAAAATAAAACAACGCACCCGCATTATACATCTCGCGCCCCCATGTCATCACTTTTTCGATGTCATGCAGGGACAAATTGCGTTGTGCTGCCCGTAGATGAGCGTGGTCACTAAGATAAAGTTCCATGATAATGTCTCCTACAAGATGATAAGCCTCTCATGATGTGATGTTTAAGCTATATTTAACAGTATAACGTAATATTTTTAACAGCGTCAATCACTTGTCGAGATTTGATAACACTTTTCTACACTTTGTTTAGAATGGTTGCGGCGTATGCAAGATTGGTTTTCAGCACGGGTCAACACAACTCCCCAAAAAATCGCCATTCGCATCGGTGGCGAAAGCGTGTCTTATGCGGTGTTGGAAGACCGTATTGCTCATTTATGTTCCCTTCTGCTGACGATGGGCGTTCAACCCCGGCAAGTCGTCGCTGTTTTGGCTTATAATGATATGGTCTACATCGAACTCATTTTCGCGTTGATGCGGCTGAATGCGATTTTATTGCCGCTTAACACTCGTTTGACACCCAATGAACTTCAATGGCAGCTTGACCTGACAAATTGCACGCTGGTAATTTGTACAGAAGCAACCGCCGCCACCGCCCAACATTTGGTCACACCGCAACGCCAAGTGTATATTCATGCTTATACATCATTGTATCCTAATCTTCTTTTAATGTTCTCTGTAAAAACTCTGGATTTTTCGCCACCGCGTATTGGGCAAATTAGCTTAAATGATGCGGCAGTCATCATGTTTACATCAGGAACCACCGGAAAACCCAAAGGCGCGACGCTGACATTTGGTAATTTTTTCTATAGTGCGCTGGCATCGGCATATCATTTGGGAATGCAACCAGACG
>JALHRI010000111.1 GCA_022841525.1 Alphaproteobacteria bacterium
GCTCTCGTCTTTTATGTGCTTGTCCATGTTTAGTGCGTCATCACAAATGTATTTGGCCGGTAGCTTGTCCTCGTCCACGCGCTTTTGGTTTAAGTCGGCCTGCTCTTTGCGCAGCTCAATGCCGGTAAACTGCATGCCCACGCTCGCGGCCACATAGCCAAATACGCTATCGCCAGCAAACGGGTCAAATGCGGTGCCGCCTGGCAGCCCAAACCACTTAAGCAATATCTCGGCCAGCACTGGGTCTAGTATGCTGGTGCCGCCGTTTATGTCGCTAATAAGGTTTACCTTGCCCTTGCCGGCAAGCACACCCTCGCGGCTCTCGCCGTTGTCGTCAATAAGCATGCGCCAGTTTTTGCGGCGCTCTTGCCAGTCGCCGCCCTGGGTGTTCAATACGCTAAAGGGTGGCACTATAAATGCGTCTGCCAGCTTTTTGTGTGGGTCTTCGCCCTCATTAGGGCTTAAGTCCAAAGTGCCCAGCTCGGGCAGCCTGTATGCCTCAAGCTCGGTGCCGGTTAGCTTTAGCTCGGCCAGCAATGCGTCTACCTTAAGAGTGTCAAAGCGCCCCTGTATGTGGGGGTTGTTCATAATCAAGTTAAGCTTTTTTTCTTCCTCTCGGCTAAGCTCAACCACATCACACATGGCAGTTTTTTGGCCAAGGTACAGCATGGCGCGCATACGCATGTGCCCACTAATTAGGGTCATGTCGGCATTTACTATTAGGTTTTCCCGTTGGCCGTAGTCCCGTATGCTAGCCACCAGCCCGTCAAACTCCTGGTCGTCCATTACTCGGGGGTTATACTTGGCGGCCTTAAGTTTGCTAAGCTCTATCTCGCGTAGTTCAATTTTCTTGTTGGCAATAGTGTTGGTCATAATGCTGCTATTATAACGCTATGGGTAATCGTAAACAACCACCAATAAATGCAAAACGCGCCCAGGGGCGGCCAATGGGCAGCCTCGGGCGCAGGTACCTTGCTCGCCGGCTACGGCAGCAGGTTAAGCGTCAATTACTCCGGCCACTTACTGAAAGCGGCGGCAATGATAAACCATAGTACCGCGCCCCAAAAGGCAGCCCAAAAGTCTACAAACACTGCCAGCCAAATAAGTGCGAGCGCTAGCCCCACTTTCCAGCCCTTAAAAATGGCAATGAGTATTATTAGTCCAAACAGTAGTGTTGCAAATGTAGCGTGTATCATGCCTACATTTTACCACCAATGTTTGTTTTGCCAAGCCGCCCACGCGCCTTGCCAGCTACCGTAGCGTCCTTTGGCGTAGCTATCAGCGCCCCTAAAGTGTGCTGCAACATCGCCGGCATTGCTGCCCCACTTGCCACATGGCAGCTCTTGAAATACGTTACAGGCCAGGTTGCCGGTATAGCCGCAATTTATGGCACCGCCGTTTAGCTTGCATGGCGTACAGCCACTTTCCCTACTGGCAATATTTACTGCTGCGTCTGCCTCGGCACCGGTAACGCCAATGGCTGCTAGCTGGGTGCGTACATTATCGCAGCCGGCCGGCATACTGGCGGCGCTCGCTCGCGCAGTCATGGTTACGGCCGCAGCTAACTTGGCCGCGTTCTCGCGCCTTACGCTTAGTTGTTGTTCCAGCTCTTGTATCTTTTTTTGCTGGTCTAGGTTCTGCTGCTCAAGTTTTTGCTTTTCCTCTTGGGTTTTGCTGTGGTCGGTTTCCTCAACCTTTAGCTGTTCCTGGGTATCGCGCTGCTTAAGCTGCTCGCTGTTAAGTTGTTGTTTAAGTTTGTCCTCTGCTCGTTTTGATGTAACTAAGTTTGTCGCCCCTAGGCCAATAAAGGCCAGCACTATTATTAGTACAATTATGGGCTTTTTATAGCGTTTCATAACAATGGCTTATGCAATAATCGGTCGCCCTCAAAGCCTGGGTTCCTCCTTATTTTTTACTAAACTTCCAAATCAGTGTGCCAGCTAGTGCAAGTATCGCTGGGGCTGCCATAACCTTGGGCACAATGCCCACCGTGCTTATGTTAAACGCAACGGCCGTTACGCAGTATACCCCACTCAACCACACCACTAGCATGGTGTAGCCAATTATATCATGGCGCTGGGTTAGCGGCACACGTGGCTTACGCAGGCGCATTGGCTGGTAGCCGGCTACACCTGGGCGCTTTACTGGTACTGTTTTTACTGGTTGTTTTTTAAATGGGTTACGCATTATTTTTTCCTTTATATTTTTAATAACCATAACCGTAGTATAACGCTGCCGCTTAAAGGTCGCAAGTCCTTTTTTAAAAAATGTTTTCATAAGGCGCGGCCTCTGTATCGTTAAGGGCTTGGTCGGTTGGCTCGGGGCGTTTGCTGTCCTGGGCTATGTACCAGTCAATAATGCGCTTAGCGTGCTCAAACCCTACGGCCATACGCGTGTAGTAGCCTAGCGCTGCAAGCTCATCTAGTACCGCCCACTGCTCTAAACAGTGCGCGTCCTTACTACGTGTATACCCGTCTTTTAAAAACGGCTGGTGGCCGCCCAGTGGGTGTTTAATCTCAATATAACAGCCGGCATACTTAAATGATTTTGGGGTGCGCCATGGTAGCGCTATAAACAGGTCGGGGTAAGCTCGGCCGCTTTGCAGCCGCTTGTGCTTAATCGCCTGCCCCATTGTCATTTTTATGCCGGCTGCAAAGTCGGTACGGTAAATAACTTTACGGTGCTGTAGTTTTAGGTAGTCCGCTATCTGCTGGTGCAGTATGGCCTCGTGCTGTATCACGCTGGCTGTAACTCCTTAAGCCCTAAGTCCTCACGCGTGTACCAGCTCAAGCTATAGCAGGCTCGTGCGGCCATGCTAATGGTTGCCCCGTGGCGGTCTTTTACTGCGTGGTTACGGCTAAAGCTTTTTGGGCTGTGTATCTCTATGTGCTCGCCGGCAGCCTGGCGCTCGCGCAGCTTGGCCATGGTTACGCCCATGTCGCGCATATTATCGCCGGCACCGTCAAATACCTGGTTGTGCCGCGTGTACTTAAACTTGTGGGTGTGCTTTAGGCTGCGCATTAGTTTGCTACCAATACCCATTTAACTGCCTTGCCGTCCCAGCTATAAAGCTGGCTATCATCGCCCAGGCCGTAAACAATTACGTTTA
>JALHRI010000112.1 GCA_022841525.1 Alphaproteobacteria bacterium
CCGATCACTTCATCAACTGTCGCGTTGTAGCCGGCTTCGTGCATATCCACCGACGCGCCGGCCTTGAAGCCCCGCGCCGAGGCTTGATCGAGCAGCATATTGAACACCTGATGGGTGAGATTGTCGTTTTTCGGGCCAAACCAACTCATGATGAAGGCGTCGATACCCGCACCGCGTGCCTCATCAATGTGCCGGCCCAATGCCCCCGCGTCCCGCGAGTCGTAAGGGGCAGCAGGGCGGTCAACCAGACGGCCATCACCCCATGACTCGGAAGTCCACCAGCCGAAATAGAAAGCATACACCTGCCGGTTGGTCTGCGCCGCTGCTGGCTGCATCACCAGACTCAACATGAGTAAAACCACAATTCCAATAATCCGAACCACGCTCATCACTCCATGACATTTTTTCATCGGCGGCCAAGAATAGCAGCAAGTATCCAAAAAGTATAGAACCCTAGCACAAAGGTACTAAAAACAGACCTCTTGACAGCGATAAAAATTATTTTTACAATAAAAACTGTTTTTGGTACAAAAGTTCTAGAATTATGCAAGATGTGTTTTATATCCAAGAAGTCGAGCAGGCAACCGCCCTGCTCAAGCCGGCACGGTTAGAGCTGCTCAAGCGGCTGGAGGTAGCGCGCACCTGCCCGGAGTTAGCGGTCATGCTCGGTGATTCTGCGCAGAAAATTTACTACCACGTGAAGGCACTGGAAAAAGCCGGGTTGGTCGAAAAAGTGGACGAACGGCGTGTGCGCGGCATAGTCGAGGGATACTACCGCGCCAAAGCTCGTTCGTACTGGTTAGCGCCGCAGTTGATCGGTGAAATTGGCGGTGAACATATGACCCGCGACCAGATCAGCCTGCGTGTGTTGCTCAATTTAGCCGCCGAGATTCATGATGACATCGGCAAATTGGGCAATCAAGCCGCAGTCGGCCAGGATGTGCCGTCACTATCTCTCTCCGCGCACATTCACTTACCCGACGCCAGTCGCCGGGCGGAATTTCTGCAAGAAGTACAAACCACATTCCAGCAGCTTGCGCGTAAGTACGGCCTGCCGCAAGACAATGTGGACATCGCCGATGAGCAAGGCTTCCGCCTCGTGTTGGTCTGTTATCCGAAAAAAGATGAGTTAAAGGACGGATCATATGGATAAAACCCGCGTACAGATTGCGATTCAGGCCAACCCGGAAAAGATTTTTAGCGCCTTAACCACAAGCGCGTCGCTGGTGAGTTGGTTCGCCGAACACGCTGATGTTGACCTCGAAGCACGTCGCTACGATTTTTGGGGACGCTTTACGCCCGATGCGCCCAACCGTGACAATGGCAAGCATCCGCTACTGGAAATCGAAACCAATCAGCGGTTGAAGTATGGCTGGCAGGTATACGACGCCGACACAACGGTTGAATTTCGGCTGCTGCCACGCGGCGAAAAGACCATCGTCGCACTGGAACACGCGATTGAAAAAGCGGGTGCAAAGGACGTGTCACGCTTTTCCTTCGAGGATTTCTGGTTTCTGTCACTGGAAAATTTACGGCGCTATCTCGATGGTCGCAGTGCCGATGCACGGGTGGATTTCACGCCTGAAGCGATGAAAGGCGACATTCACCACACCATTGAGATTGATGCGCCGGCCTCCACCGTCTTCGCCCTGTTGATCGAACCTGCCCAGCTTAACCGCTGGATTGCCAGCAACGCATCCGTCGATCCAGTCAAAGGCGGCGAATACAGCTTTGGTTGGGCGATGGTCGGTGCGATGAAAATCATCGACATTGAGGCCGATAAAAAACTGGCCTATAGCCTGGAACAGGATAAAGGTAACATCGTAACCTGGACGTTGGAAGAATCCGGCGGGAAAACACGGCTGACCCTCGTCCACAGCGGTTTTGGCGCGGACGACGTGCCGGGCGAATATGCCGGTTGGAAGAGTTTTATGAACTGGATGCGCTCAATGGCTGAGTATGGTAGTGATTGGCAGTCGCCCATTGTGCCGCTGCCAGAAGGTTGGGAGAGCATTTACGCGGCGACCATCATCAACCGTCAGCCAGAACTCGTTTGGGAGAAATAAAGATGCAGGTAAAATCGCTCGGCGGCAAACACACTTCGACTGCTGCGCTTAAGAATGTACTCGCTGCGCAAGATGTGATTGCGCCCCACACCGGCCAGCCCTTGACCGAGGCCATGCTGCTAGGTATTGGCGGCGGCATTGGTGCGGGTTATATCCTCTGGGAGTTCAAGGCGCATGGCTCGGCCACCATCGTGCAAGGCTTCCGCAACCGCTGGAACTATATCCCCCAGCACCTGACAACTCTGTGCGAACGCATTGGCGCTCCAACAATTGTCCAGGAAGCCGGCGGTGCCAAAGCGGCCAAAGCCAATTTTCAGGCAGCCGTTGACGCAAGTAAGCCGTTTATCGCCTGGGCGGATAAAGCGAGCCTGCCTTATCAGCAGCTACCGGAGTCGCTGAAAGGGTATGGCATCTGGCTGGTCGGGGTGTATGACGTCGAAAACGATGTCGTGTGGGTTGATGATTTAGGCTGCTGCCTCTACCCTGTGCCATTGGATATTTTTACCGCAGCGCGGGCAGTAGTTCCCTCGGATAAAAGCCGGATTATGCGCGTGGATGCGCCGACACAGATTGATCTCGAAAGTGCGATCAACACCGGCATCGCGGACTGTGTGGCGTATCTGAGCAGCGGTTCGGAATCGTTTGCGTTGCCGGTGTATAAAAAATGGGCGAAGATGCTGCTGGACACCAAAAACAAAAAAGGGTGGCCGGTAGTGTTTGCCGAGCGTCAGGGATTATTTGATACACTCAGTTCGGTTTACGAAGGTATCCGGTTGGACGACACGGATGGTTACGGTTTACGGGCAATGTATGCGGATTTCCTCGACGAGGCTGCTGTGGTGAACAAGCCGACTCTCAAGCAAGTGGCAGAGCAGTATCGAGCATTGGCCGGCTTGTGGGTGCAGTTTGCCGAATCCGCTCTACCAGAAAGTGTGCCGGCGCTCAAAG
>JALHRI010000113.1 GCA_022841525.1 Alphaproteobacteria bacterium
CGCAAGGCGGCGGCTGGGTTAAGATTCAGTGCCCGCCTAAGAGCTACACCGTTTGGTCGCCAAACATTTGATAAAGAATTTTAATTTTTTAGGTAACAAGACTGTATACAGTGCCGGAGCGCCATGACGGGCTCCGGCATTTTTTTTTACCCTTCCCTTGCCACATGTAATGCAGAAGCCATGCGGGCAACCGCAAAGCGGTTAACTGTGAATAACCCCGGATGCAATCCGGGGTAAAAAATGCAATCTAAGGCCTCGTAACCCTGAAGGGGTTGAATCCTGGCGCATGCTGCGTTAATAGCCAGACCTTCTTTTATTCAACCGCTTCGCGGTTGCTTATGGTTGATGCCTGCCTCCCTGCCACCGATTTCATCGGCGGCTATTCATAGTCAATCCTTTCAGGATTTCTCATGCCCCATACAAATCTCAATTCGTGCATGTAACCGCTTCACATCATCAATTATCATTTATCAATCATCTATCATCAATCAATAAAAAAACGGGGCGACACCTTTCGGCATCGCCCCGCTATTTTCAGTTCTGATGATACAGTATCGTAAATGGTCTGATGTTTATGGCTGAACCACGATCAGTTTTTTGCAAAAAACTTCGTTGTTTGCCTTCGGCTCTGTTTCGTTCACCCCTGCGTACAGTTCTGTCTCCACGTTTCTAACCAATTGATTACTTTACAAATGACATCTTTCTAAAAAACAGGAGCCATCCTGAAATTCAGGATGACTCCTATTTCTTAATGCATTATTACAATGCGTCTGATCGAAATTATGCCTTTGTGATCACCAATTTACGGTGCATGATCTTCGCGCCAACCTGAACAGATACGAAATACGTGCCTGTTGCGAGGTCATTTACGTTCAGTTCTACCAGGTTAGAGCCCGAGTAGAGTTCCTGCTCTACCATGCGTACTGCACGGCCGAGGTTGTCCACAACGTTCAATTTAGCCAAACCTTCAACCGGAGCTTCGATGCGGATAGAAGCCGTGCCATTTACAACCGGGTTAGGGAAGAAATCGCCAATGTTCAATTCGCCATGGAACTGGTGGATGTCGTTCACCTGTGGCAGATTGTCCTGCTCAACCAAAGAAGAAGCGCAGGTTACGCCCAGCGTATAAGCGCCGGTAGCGCCTACAAAGCCGTGAACGCGGATGCGGTAGGTTACGCCGACAGTAGAAGCCCAGGTAACGGTAGATTGCAAGCCGCAAGCGTCGTCGTTGCAAGCCACGCTTACCAATGAACCGCAAGCGCCGGTGTAGATGTCTAATTTGGAATCGTAGCTTGTCCCCGTGCAAGTCGTTGCCGTGATGGCAAAGCCTGTACCAACTACGGTGTACCAACGGTCAGGAGCCACGCTGGCGCCTGTGCAGGAAGCAGCAGGTCCGTCTGTCGTTGCGCCAACTGTTGTGCCGCTGGCCGTACCACCGCAAGCGATTGGCGTAGCGTTAGCACAGTTGTCGTTGTTAGCTGGAGGAGGAGGAGGCGGAGCCGTTGCACAGGTTACGTTCATGGTGAAACTGCCCGCAGCCGTGCTGAAGCCTGTCACCATAATGTAGTAAGTCGTGCCGGAAACCGTGTTGAACGTCACCTGCGACTGGAGGCTGCAGAAGTCGTCGTTGCCAGCTACGCATACCAGCGCGCCGCAAGTGCCGCTGAATACGCCAACTTTCGTGTCGTAGCTGGAACCGCAAAGGCTAACCGTGGTGCTGCCACCCGTGCCTACTACGCGGTACCATACGCTCGGAGCACTACCCAATGTAGTCGTGCAAGTGCCGACTGCGTCAGATGTAGCGCCTACGGTAGAGCCAGTTGTTGTGGAACCGCAAGCGACCAGGGTCGAGTTGGCGCACAAGTCGTTGGCTGGGCCGCCGCCGCCCGCACAAGTAGCAGTCAGCGTAAATGTTCCGGCAGAACCTACTTTGCCCGTTACCATGATGCGGTAAACCGTACCAGTAGTGGAAGCGAAGCTCACCCGTGACAAACGGTTGAAATAGTTGCTGCAAGTTGCGTCGTTGTCGTTGGCAACTACACAGGTCAGTGCGGTGCAAGCGCCGGTATAAACAGCGATTTGCGTGTCGAAATTCGTCGTAGCGCTGCAAGTCGTCAGCGTAATCATTCCGCCATTTCCTGTAATCGTGTACCAAACGCCTTTGCGGGGAGCAGAAAGTCCGCAAGCAGGTACCACATCGTTCGTTGCTGTTGAGTTGTTGCCCGTCACTGTCTGACCGCAAGCGATCGCAATGGCGCCGCTACAACCGTCGTTGGCCGGCTGAGCGTAAGCAAATGTCATCGAAAAGATAACCAGTGCCGACGCAAACCAGACCTTACCTAAGTTAAGTGCCTTCATTCGCATAAAGTTTAAAAAAATGTGAATAAGAAATGAGTATAACAAAATGAGTTGACCTCTTTTTGTAAACCAAAATACTAAAGTAATCAACCCTCAGGGGCGCAGGTCATAGCCATAAAACATACCGCCTGGCTGCGACACGAAAAGGTTTGCCTTTAGCGTTGTTATCGAAGTGTCATACTTAAAGCGGCGCCGGGAAGGCATGCGCCAGGTTTGTTAAAATCAGTTTTATTGTACCGGTTGCTTTGGTTTGTCATCTTACGGAGCAACCTTCAAAAGGTTTCACATGCGTTCAAATTTTTTTTCAATCTTATTACTCATGTTCTTTTTCTTTGGTTGTAACGCAAAAGTTCCGCAGGACACGTTGCCCCCGGGAACCGTTTCGCCGCAATGGGTGGCATTCAAACTTCCTTATGAACTGAGCAGCCCGGCAGCAAAATGGCCCCTTCCGGATGAGTTGACGGAAGTTTCAGGGCTTAGTCTTTCCGCAGACGGCAACTCCCTGCTGGCCGTACAGGATGAAACCGGGTTTATTTACTGGCTCGACAAGCAATCGGGCGCAGTGTCCAAAAAGGCAGAATTCTGGAAAGAAGGCGATTATGAAGGGCTTGAAACAACGCCGGAG
>JALHRI010000114.1 GCA_022841525.1 Alphaproteobacteria bacterium
TCTCGAAGAAACGAGCAGGCTCGCCAGTACCCTGCAATCAACGCTCCCGAGCAGGGATTGGCTGGAACTGAAATTCACAACGCTTGAGGCACAACTGGGCGTCAAGCAAAAAAAGTAAAGACAATGACCGTACTACCCATCTACGTTTTTTCCGGCTCCGACCCATGCTCTGAGGGTAAAATACCCTATAAAAGGGAATTCTGTAATTACATTGAGTACGGCTTGCTCGATTCAGTTAGATATATGCAGGGTGACGATGCTTGGTACGGCGATAGCGTCAATCAAGGATACCTCTGGAGGGCGGTGAAGGATACCGAAGATTTTGCCAAAGTCAATGAATTATCTTCTGGTAACCTTTACTTTATGGATACCGACAATTTGAAAATCCTTTTCAAATTGCCAAGACTGCTTGTTACAAGAAGTAGGGTACGAGATGCAATGAAAACGATTTGGAAATTAAAGTACCAAGAGCAAGGAGGCCAGCCTGGGTATATTAGCGAAAACCCCGATGGAGGCGATACCTGGTACCCCCTTACCGCATTGGCAGACAGCGAACTTACAACCGCCTATGGCAACCCTGTGGTTTCACTTCTTGAAATGATAGCAAATTTGCTGGATGCAGCACTAGATGTGTTGTTGCCAAATATCTTGAACCTAATACCGTGGTATGTATGGGTCGGGGGAGCAGGGCTAACTGGCCTTAAAACAAAACAGACACTACCATCAAAGCCCTCACTAAAAAACATAAAGCCTCAAACCTACCTGTGGGGGCTAGCCACCGCATTCTTGCTCTACCGGGCTTACCGTAGCCATGAGGCCAAAGCAAACCGAATTGATGGAATCGGGCAGCGCAAGCCAAGGGTGGCACGTAGGGCGCCACAACTTCAAATTAAATAATATCATGAAACTTACCCAAGGGCAAAAAATAATTGCAGCATTGGCAGGGCTTTTTTTGGTGAGCAGGATTACCAGGGCGGCGACCAGTGGCAACCCACCTTCCGGAGGCGGTGGGGACAATCCTGGAAATGGGCCTGCAGACGTTAGCTACTTGGGAACATCCAACCCAAGGGGAATCAGGAACAACAACCCTGGCAATCTGCGCATCACTTCCATTCCCTGGCAGGGCAAAATACCCGCTTCGCAAAACACAGATGGCGCATTTGAGCAGTTCGAAGCCTACAAATTCGGGATCCGGGCGATGCTCAAAGATTTGCAAAACGACTACAGGCAAGATGGCAAGCGATCCTTGGTAGCATTGATTTCAGTTTATGCCCCATCGAGCGAGAACGATACCCAAGCCTACATCAACGACGTCGCCACATGGACCGGGTTTAGCCCGAATGGCACCCTACCCGACACCAAGGCGACATGGAAGGCGCTCGTTATAGCTATGGCCAGGAAGGAGAACGGGAAGGTGGACGCCATCACCAGTGCTCAGTTTGAGCAGGTATGGGCAGAGTTTGGTTTTTGACAATATTTTTTACAAAAACTGTCGGTTTACGCAGTGATGGGGAGGAGCGCCGGAGCGGAGCCGTCGCCCATCACCATGAAAAGCAATGTTTTTTGTAAAAAGCGTTTACATTTTATCACCATTCAAATAAAATTGTCATGTGGAAATTATTTGCCAAGATGGGGTTTGAATACCTCGAAGATTATTTGCTCGAAAAGATTCAAGTTGTGCAACATTTTCAGGCAACGCTTGAATTGGTCCTAACGATGGGCGGCCAAGTGTTGGGCGCTGTGACCGACAAAAACCCAGACAACAAAGCGCAGCTTCAGCAAATTTGGGAAAACAATTTCGTGAACCTCCTCAGCGTGGTTTTGAGGGGTGTTTATGATGTTGTGAAAAACCAACACCTGAAGGAAAGGGTTATAGCAATCCTTCGAAAAACGCTGAACGAGATTGACCCGCCAACAGCGTCGGCCTAAGAAAGAGCCCGTCTTTTACACAAAGGGGGTTGTTTAATTCGTGTGAGCCTCGGCAGGTGCCGGGGCTTTTTATTTTCCCTCCTCCACCAATGCCCGCCGCTGCAAACCCGCAATTTCTGCGAGCATCGGAAGTTCCGCCGTCCTGGCAGCTTCGATAATTTTCTCCCCCTCGTAGTAAATCATGCTCGTAGCGGTATCACTGTGCCGGGCCTGGTCTTTCAGCTCGAAAGGGGTTAAGAACTTAGCCAGGGCGCTCATGCCTGTATCTTTCCAGCTGTAGAGCGAAAGTCCGTCAATGTCACCGAGTTTTTTAGCCTTTTGGAGTGCTTTGAGCACTGCCCGGTGTTTTGTCTTATAGCTGCTTTCCCCCGCTGGAATGGTAGGGTGTGGTTGGCAGAGGTAGCCAAAGAGCAGCCAATTGGGGGGTTGCTCGCTGAAGCGCTTGTCAAGTAGTATAATCCGCACTTGCTCCGGGATGGTGATGGGTGATGCCTTGTGGTTTTTGCTCCGGTCCTCATCAATCATCAGGTAGCCCTTTTGTAAATTGAAATCCCGGAAGCGAAGGCGCTGGGCCTCTGTGCGTCGAAGGCACCCGCCCAGGTGGAGCAATACCATTACCAACAGCCAATAATCGTTATCGTAGAGATAGGAGAGCACGGCGTTGGCCTCATCAAGTTCAAACTTTCTTCGCCGCTTTTTGCGCTTGGCCAGGCGTTCCGTTTTTGAGAAAACATTTTCGGAAATCCATTCCCGGCTTTTCATCACGTTCCAAAACACGATGGCTTCCCGCCTGTAGTTGTTGTAGGTGTTGTTCCCGACCCTTTTACGTGCATCATCGAGGAAAGCCTGGGCATGTTGGCGGGTGAAACGAGACAGCGGCAAACCGGAGAGGTTGGCCTTTGTCAGCCAGTTGGCGATTATGCGGCTGCGACTGCTGTACGTCCTTGCTGTTTCTGGCATGGCGCCGTTGCATTTCATCTTGGTGACTTCTGAAAGCGCCTCTAAAACTGTGCGCTCCGGTGGTCGCACCTGGGTCTT
>JALHRI010000115.1 GCA_022841525.1 Alphaproteobacteria bacterium
TTCTCGTCCATAAAACCTCCGTTTGGTTCACTTCGTGATCCAAGCGGAGGTCTCTTACTTACTGTGTAGAACTCTGCCAATCCTCCACCAGAGGTGGAGGTTTTTGTAGGTTACAAAAAGGGCCCACTTTGCAGCGGGCCCCCGGAAAGTTACATTTTTTGGTCGAGTTCCAGAACCTGTAAGAAGTCCAGAAACTCAGTATCACGGGCCGTTTCGAAGAACTTCATTTTGTCGACGTATTTGTCCTTGAGATACTGCGTCCACCACTCGAGCAGCAACCTGCGCGCCATCTTATCCCCTTTCAAGGCATCGATTTTCATTTGACGAAGCAGCAGCACGACATAAGGGAGGCTTTTTTCCTCACCGTTCAATTTATAGTCATGCTCCTTCAGCATTTCGGTTGAAAGCACGTTGTGAAGGTCCTCGATACGCGGCAGCATTTCACGCCCCTTTGGCTTGCGCGGCCGCCCTTTCGGGTTGCCGGTGAAGCCCGGTGCAAACTTGCCGTTGGGCAAGCGCGATGGCGGCGGTGACTCTGCCGCAGGCGCTTCATTCTCAGGGTCGATTTGGTCGTCGGTCTGATTGGTCATAGCACCCTCCTTATTGCGCTGCTTTGTGGTTGAACGTCAGGCCCGATGCCACATGCACTGCCTCGCCACCCGTGTGCTGCTGCCAGCGGCGGATGATGACGTCGCAATAGAGCGGGTCGAGTTCGATCAGGCGTGCAACACGCCCAGCGTCCTCGCAGGCAATCAGCGTTGAGCCGGAACCACCGAATGGATCCAGCACAATCTGCTTGCGGCGTGTGCAATCTTTGATGGCCTCGACCAGCATCGCCACCGGCTTCACCGTCGGGTGCATCTTCAGATCTTCCTGCTGCTTGCCGAAGCTGTTCACCCCAGCGAAGGACCACACATTCGTTCGGTAGCGGCCGTACTTGCCAAGCTGGATGGTGTTGATGTGCGGCGCAGTACCGTTCTTGAACAGCACGACCATCTCATGCTGCGAGCGGTACATCGCCCCCATGCCACCGTTCAGCTTTGCCCACACGCAAATGTTCTTGAGCTCGCTGTAGTGCTGACGCCCCGCACCGATGACATTGTAGACGTGCCGCCAATCCATGAAGATATAATGCAGCGAACCATCGACGCTATGAGCCACGCAGTTGGCCATAAACGCTTCGAGGAAAGCATCAAACTCCGGATCGGTCATTTCACCGCCACCCATCACAAACTCGCGGTGTTTGATTTTGCCAAGACCGCATACATGCCCTTCGTTGGGAACGTTATACGGCGGGTCTGTGATGATCGCTTGCGCCTTCTCACCCTGCATCAGGGCGTCGAAGATTTCCGGCTTGGTGGAATCACCGCAGATCAGGCGGTGCAGCCCCAGCTGCCAGATATCACCCAGCTGCGTGACAGCCACCGATTCAACTTCAGGCACTGCATCGGCAGGGTTGGGCTTTGGCTCGGCCGGGCCATCGAGCAACAGATCGATTTCAGCGGTTTCGTATCCCGTGATTTTGAGAGCAAAACTAATATCCATATTCGCAATTTCACCAAGCTCGAAACGCAACAGATCCTTGTCAATACTACTCTTGCGGGCGAGCTGGTTGTCGGCTAGTCGGTAAGCCCGCACCTGCGCTTCGGTCAGGTGATCTACCACAATGGTTGGCACCTCCTTCAGCCCGAGAAGCTTTGCTGCACCATAGCGGCCGTGTCCCGCGACGATGACATTGTTTTTATCGATGACGATCGGATTAATAAAACCAAACTCATGCATGCTTTCTGCAAGCTCCCGCTCGTGTTGTTCAGAGTGCTGATTGGGATTGTTTTCGTAAGGGTTGAGCTCAGCGATGGGTAAAAGCCTGACTTCAGGCGTAGCAATGGTAGTAGCGGTCATAAAATCTCCTTATGATTTGACCACAGAAAACGCAGCGCGACACACTATGCGTCGAGCTTGATAAAACTGCGTGTTCTGAAAGTTAAACCGTAAGGAAGTCCATGCTTTTTCTTACGCCCCAGCCCCCATGGGCCACTGAATGTGTTAGAGTTAATGCGTCGGCAAAGCCTTACACAACCATGTTGCGACACTAACCCCTCACATCGGGATTCGTAATCTATATATAATAAATCTGCACCATTATTGCAAGAAAAAATATTCGCGGCAGCCGCAGCAGCACTTGGCTTTTCGCGTTATCCCACCTTGCCCATGAGCCATTCAACCAACCCAGCGCGCAGCACCATAGTGCACAGTTTTTCAGGGCCAATAAGCGTCACGCGCGGGTCGTCTACATCAAGTGCCATGGCATCATTAAGCGTGTGGTATACATAAAAAAGCCGCTGCATATCCCACCTGGCAAATGCAGCAATATATTCATCGAGCTGTGACTGCGATGTTTGTGATTTTACCTGCACCATGGCGCGCTCAGCGGTGACCGGAAGTAGCAGTTCGATATCGGTTGTTTTAAGCCCATCGCCCACCACGCTGACACGCTGCCAACCGCTGTGGCTGAAGATGAGTTCCACGAGCAGCTCAAAATCCCGCCAATGCAGCATTGCAATCATGCGCTGCACAGCATGCAGCAGGTTGGCCATGGATTCTTGCGCTTCCACCAACTCAGGCAGCAGCTCATCATTAATCTTGCGCAGCACATAATCACGCATATGCGGTTTCAGGTCGCACATTGTGCCGCGATAGGCACCGGTCTTGGTCAGCTCGCCGTTTAAATCCAAAATCCGCAAGGCCTTACCACCAAGGCTTGCCTTGTGCCACCCATCGAATGTTTTGCGCGAGCGGCTGCCCTCGATGTATATCGCTGGGTCACTGCCATAATAGGTGATCTCGGGGGTAGCCTTCGCCCACCAGAGATGCCCATCTGCAAAGGTGATCCAAAGCACATCCGGAGTTGGGTCATAGAAATCCATCTCCTGGCGCGCCTGGGCAGAGGCGGACCCC
>JALHRI010000116.1 GCA_022841525.1 Alphaproteobacteria bacterium
CCAACGCCGCGAATGCGCTGCCTAACCACTCTACAGGGACTCCCCTTTCGATCAACGGCTTGAATTGATTTTCAAATTGCCTCGGTTCGATTCCCAACCCGCAAGTGCAGCGCGCTGTGACAGCACCGACAAGGAACAGACTGCACATCTACAGACGGGCTTGTTTCGGCGTTTTGGCCGATGCCCCAGATACGAACCGCTCGGCAGGGCCCCATTCGCTCGTCTGGCTTTGCGCCGTGAGGGGTTACCGGGTTTGCCTGCCGCCGGTCTGACCTGTGATGACTATCTGCGCTTCGCGTCTGCGGGTGGGAAGGTGAACTCTTCAGTGCGCCGGTCGCTGGCTCAATGCACAGCGCGGCGCCGGTGCCTCGGGAACATGGTTTGGATCGAACGTGCCGTCTCGGGTGAGCACCGCCCACAGGATGCGCGCGTTCTTGTTGGCCAGCGCCACCACCGCCTTCTGCCAGCCCACCCGCTCTTTCAGTTGCACCAGCCACTGGCTGATGCGGTCGCTGCGTTTGTGCGCCGTCATTACCGCCGACTTCGCGCCCTGGATCAGCAGCGTGCGCAGGTAGTCGTCGCCGCGTTTGGTGATGCGGCCCAAGCTGGCCTTGCCGCCAGTAGAGTTCTGGCTGGGCACCAGGCCCAACCAGGCACCGAACTGCTTGGCGCTGGCGAACTGTTTGAAGTCGCCCACGCTGGCCACCAGCGCCGACGCGCCGATGGGTCCGATCCCCTGCAGTTGCGCGGCCTTGCTCGCGCGCGCGTCGCTGCGCGTGTGGACCTCGATGCGCTCGTCGCACCACTTCATCTGCAGGTCCAGATCGATCCAATGCAGGTGTGCGCGCTGCAGCACCAGGCGGGCGATGCCGGTGAGTTCATTGCTGCCATCCTCGATCACATCGGCCAGCACGCGGCGCAGCGCCTCGGGGCTTTGCGGGAAGCTCATGCCGAACTCTTGCAGCACGCCACGGATGCGGTTGATCATGGCCGTGCGCTCGGCCTTGTAGCCTTCGCGCAGCCGGTGCACGCTGAGCTGGCCCTGCTGCTCGACTGTCTTCACCGGCACGAAGCGCATGTGCGGCCTGCCCGCGGCCTCACAGATCGCCGCTGCGTCATTCGCATCGTTCTTCCCGCTCTTGCCAGCCATGCGGTACGGCGTGACGAAGTGACCTGCGATCAGCCGGGCATCCAGACCCAGCAGACGCAGCCGCCGCGCCACATGGTGCGCTCCACCGCACGCCTCCATCGCCACCAGGCAGCCCGAGGGCAACTCAGCGCACCACGCGAAGAACCGCTCTGGCGACATCGCCTTGGCCAACAGCTTGTGGCCCAGCCGGTCCACCGCGTGTACCTGGAACACGCGCTTGGACAGATCCACCCCTACCCGTGCGGCCGCGCCGCGTGTAACCTCCGCCATGACTTCCCCTTTCCGCTCAGATTGAACTTCCACACGTCAATCTTGGTACCTCGATACCGCTTCAGGACTGGGGAAGTCCCTTCGTATTCGCTCAACCGGACCCATTGCGGCATGCGGCCAAAGGCCCGTCATTTCATTCTGTGCCTTTAGCCACATTCCGCAACGGTCCGGTTAGCTCAAACGTTAGGCGTCACACAACCCACCTTATGCCCTCACGAATCTCCGCAACCGTGCGCATCCTGCCAATCGTCCTACCGCTCGCTGGAGCCGTGGTCGGTCCGTTCATGGCGGGCGAGTATGGCCATTGGCTCGTACGGTCCTTAGCGGGTGCGTTCATTGGGCTAAGTGGGTCGTTCCTGGTTTGGCAATCACGAACCGTCCCACCCTACTCAACTTACCTTGGGAGAGCCTCTGCATGCTCAATAGGCATCGGGCTCCTGATCATGGCGTTCTTCGCATGGAACTCTGACTACGGCACATTTGTAGTGATCGCGGTGATTTCAAGCGTTCTCGGCTGGACTTTAACGCGGTAGATTCCCGCCCATTCAAGATCTCACCAGCTATGTGCTGTGCAGCATACAGCCGCTATCATCGCACTAGCAGTCTCGTCCGTAGCTGATTAATAAGCTGGGATTAAAGCGCACCGAGTGACGCCTAACCATTCGCTCAACCGGACCCATTGCGGCAGTCCGCCATTTGGGCTATAAAACCATAGCCCAAATGCCAGCCTACCGCAACGGTCCGGTTAGCTCAAACGTTAGGCCGCAGAAACGGATCGCCGTGGGACTCAAGTCGGATTTTGAAGAGGTGCTCTCGGTATGGTCCCGCTCACCATGGCGGGTCCGAGTTTGGCTTGCGCTATCACTAGTTCTTGCTTCTGGTTCGATCGCCTCTCTGTCGGAAACGATAGCCAAATGGAAAGGCTTCATCCTTAGTGGACTATCTCTGTACAGAAATAGCTTTCTCCTTCCCGTCAGAGACTTTCTATCTGAGTTATTTCGGATCTCAATACCCACAGAGCTAGCTGATGCAATTGTTCTATGCACATTACTGCTATCAGCAAACCTTAAGCTTACATTCAGTCGAGCAGGCAGCTCGACTGGCAAAGAAGAGGCGATCGCAGGCGCCTTTACACTGGTAATATTCGGGGCAGCAGTTTTGATCTGGTCGTCAACTGAGAACGTATCAAAATATCTGTCGAGCTTAGTCTTAGCCTTCCTTATCTTTGCCTCTCTACGCTTCTATAGAATTGGCGGGACAACACGATTACTCTGGTTCACATATATCTTAGCGCCAGTATTTCTTGTATGCATTGCCGCCGCTATAAATTCTGGGCTGGCTTAACATCAAACACTGCGGCCTAACCATTCGCTCAACCGGACCCATTGCGGCATGCGGCTAAAGGCCCGCCATTTCATTCTGGGCCTTTAGCCGCATACCGCAACGGTCCGGTTAGCTCAAACGTTATGCGTCAGTTGCTTGCGACTGAAATTAATTCAGTCTGTGC
>JALHRI010000117.1 GCA_022841525.1 Alphaproteobacteria bacterium
CGCCCGCCGAGTGGAAGGCGATGATGGATGACCCCGACGTGGTGCTGATCGATGGCCGAAACGACTACGAATCAGCGCTCGGTCATTTCGAGGGGGCGCTTTGTCCGCAGCTGGAGAGCTTTCGCGACTTCCCCGCTTGGCTGCTGGACCATCGAGACGAATGGCGGGGCAAGAAGCTGCTGACCTACTGCACCGGCGGCATTCGCTGCGAAAAGCTGAGCGCTTGGATGTTAGAAGTTGGCTTTGAAGAGGTCTATCAGCTCCATGGCGGTGTGGTGAACTACGGCCATGACCCCGAAACCGACGGCGAAGGCTGGTTGGGCGTGAACGTGGTCTTCGACGAGCGCATCACCGCGCCCGTCGGCACCAAGTCAGCGCCACTCACCGTGTGCCGCGAGTGCGGCGTGCACACCATCAACTATGTGAATTGCGCCAATGTCGCGTGCAATGCCCGCATGGTGGTTTGCCCGGCGTGTGAAGAGGCGACAGGCCGCTGTTGCAGCGCCGAGTGCCGGCAGGCGCCCCTCAAAAGGGAGAAGGGCGCCAAACTGCACGCGGGTTCAGGTTAGTCGCAAAGGCTATACCAGGTGCCGCTCCAGGCATTGGGGTCTGTGCTCGGCTCACCTGACTTGCGGCCCTCCGGCGAGATAATGGTCTCGTCGAAACGCGCTTTGGACACCACAAACCGAGCGCTGCCATCGGCGTAGATTTGGGTGCCGCCCCGCTCGGACCACTGGCGATAGTAGTTGTAGGGCGGGTCGCAATCGTATCCGTAGGTCGCGCAGCCCGGGTCCAACTTTTTGCTGAACCACGGCATCATTTCGAGCCGCATGATGCGCGAGTCGCTTGGGAACTGGATGCGGCTTTCGTTCACGATGTCGGTCGTCGTACGCAGGGTGTTGTTCGATGAGGACTCGCCCGCGACCGTCGTGAAGAGACACTGCGTGAAGCGATAGCTGGAGCCATAGGCATCGGCATAGGTTCGCGCGCTGGGCACGTCGCTGGCAACGTAGGGCCCGCCCGCATCCAGCGGACTCGCGAAGATTTTCTGGCTCTTGGCGTAAGGGTAAAGCAGCACCTCAATTCCTTTGTGGCCCGGTTTCCAAGCCGAGGGCTGGCTGTTGTAAGCGTAAAAGATCGGCATGGTGCCGTCGTGATCGCTGGTGTACATCACGTTGGCCAGGCCGACTTGGCGGGCATTGCTGATGCACTGCGTTAGCTTGGCGCTTTCCCTGGCGCGGGCGAGGACTGGGAAAAAGATCGCAGCGAGGATCGCGATGATGGCAATGACGACCAGTAGCTCGATGAGCGTAAAGGCATGTTTCTTCATGATTTTTTGTGAAGAGGAAAGGCCATCCACGCGTGTTGCGCAGATGGCCTGTAGGCGCTCTAGTGAGCACATGCCTGGTTGTCTGCCGCAATCCCTCCGTCGGTATTTCACCGAATCAGGTTCAAAGGGTCCCTGTGTCAAATCACAGTATCTCAGCCCCATTGGGGCACCCCTTGCGGATGGCTTTCGCCTTCAGTTCAATTATACGACGAGTTAAGACGGACTGTTTGTTTGTCGCCAAAAATCACGTAAGGATTGTTCGAGGGGGCGCATCGGGGTCAGGCCGAGGGCATCCAGGCGCGTGGTGGCGAGAACGGAATAGGCGGGGCGCATGGCCGGGGTCGGAAACTCTTCGGTGCGGATGCCATCGATCGGAACCTCGCCCAAATCACCTGGGCTCACCGCTCGAAACGCTGACAGGCACCGCCCAGCGAAGGTGCACCAGTCCATGGCTTCGGGGCCAACGGCATGCAGCATCTGCGGTCCGGGTGGCGGGTTCTGAAGATAACGTAATGCAACCGAGGCAAGATCGGCGGCGGCGGTGGGGCAACCCACTTGGTCGGCGACCACGCGCAGCGCTCCGCGCTCTTTGGCGAGCCGCAGCATGGTCTTGGGGAAGCACGGCCCGTGCGCGCCAAAAAGCCAGGACGTGCGCATCACGTGGCCGCCCGTACCCAGTACGGCCTCCTCGCCGAGCCGTTTGGCCGCCCCATAGGCGTTGATCGGCTCGCACTCGGCATCTTCTGGGATCGGCTTGGTCGCGGTCCCTGGGAACACGTAATCGGTGCTGAAATGTAGGAACCTGACGCCTGCAGCTTGGCAAGCCCGCGCTAGCTCCCCAGGCACTTCTGCATTCATTCGGTGATTCACTGCCGTTTCAGTTTCGGCGGCATCGACTTTTGTGTATGCCGTCGCATTAATCACCGCGCTCGCCCCCTCAAGCCACTTTTCGGGCGCGCTGGATGGATCTGCGAGATCGATCTCGGCGCGGGTCAGCCCGCGCGCAGCGGGGCCAGCCAGGGCCATTAGCTCGCGCCCAAGCATCCCGTTCGCGCCAAAAACGACGATCATCAGGCACTCACGGTAGCCGGATCAGCTTGCCGAATCACTTCGACTTGGTACTCCTGGGTATTTGCTTTGCCGCCAAGGTCAATGGTCAGGCACTTGCCATCCGCACACACGCGCATGATTGAATTCTCGATTCGGTCAGCTATCTCCATCTCGCCAAGGTGGCGCAGCATCATGACGGCGCTCATCAGCAGTGCCGTGGGGTTTGCGACACCCTTTCCAGCGATATCAGGCGCGGAGCCGTGGACCGCTTCAAAAACTGCGCAATCCTTGCCGATATTGGCACCCGGCGCAAGCCCCAACCCGCCGACCAAACCAGCGCATAGATCGCTCACTATGTCGCCGTAAAGGTTCTCCGTCACGAGCACATCAAACTTGTCGGGCTTGGTCACCAGCTGCATACAACAGTTGTCCACGATGATGTCGTCGCAAATCAGGCTCGGGAAGTCCTTGGCGACGTTGTAGAAAACCTCCAAGAAAAGGCCGTCGCTGAGCTTCATGATATTGGCTTTGTGCACAGCGG
>JALHRI010000118.1 GCA_022841525.1 Alphaproteobacteria bacterium
AGTACGTGGAAGAAACGGGTCAGGCGGTGTTGCAACTGCAATGGGCGCTGACCGGTGCGGCAGGCAGCGCGACCTTGATCCCAGGGACGCCGGTTGTCGTCGGCACACCCATTCCGCTGCTAACAGCCAGTATTTCCGGCGTGCGCGGGTTAGCGGTGCGTTCTGGCCCCTACCTCGGCGCCTCATTGGTCACGGTGGCAACTGCCGAGACCGGCACCGGCTTGCCCGTACAAGGTCGCAACCCCAGCGAAGACGGCGTTACCTGGTATTTGATTACCGTAAATGGCAAAACCGGCTGGGCATCTGGGCGCTTCCTGTCGTTCACTACCGACCCCGGCGGCTTACCGGTTCAGGGTAGTGTGTTTGACCAGATCGACGGCGCACCCGAAACCGGCGTGCGTGTTGCTACCCGCTCCAATATGAATCTGCGGGCGCGTCCGAGCAGTCGTACCGCTATTCTGGCCGATATTCCCTGGGGCGCTGAAATGCCGCTGCTGGGACGCACTGTGCAGGCCGGCTTTGATCGCTGGTATCAGGTGAACTATAACGGGCAGGTGGGTTGGATTATCGCCCCCTATACCACCGTGCGCGGTGACATTCGTGCAGTTCCAGTGCGGTGATTCTCGCCGTTGTTGGCGCACAACCGTCCTGGTTAGAGGTTGTGCGTGCTGCATCTGACCAACTCCTGCTCATCCACGAGCGTACTGGCTATGTTCCCCGATTAGCTGACGCGCTCGTGGCGCTTATTTTTGTCAATGGCGCTGACCCGGATTGGCAGTTCTGGACAGCCACCCCCAAATCTAGCCCGGCGACCCGCCGTATCCCGATTATCCTCGTCAGCGATGATGCCCAGATTCGCCGTGCTGCGCTCACTACAGGCGCCGATTTGACCGCTGCCCCCGCTGATTTACCCGCACAAATGGCTGGGCTGATCCGCGATTATGCCCGCGTATTCGATGGCGAAAAACTGGCTGAACTGGATCGCTGCTGCGCTGACCCCTTACCTCCGCTGGCACAGCAGGGCGTCGAGAAATTCAACGCCGGCGAGTATTACCCGCAGCACGATCTCTTTGAGGCGCAGTGGGTGCAGACCGAAGGCCCTATCCGTGACCTGTATCGCGCGATTTTGCAGGTAGGCATCGCCTATTATCAAATCGAGCGTGGCAATCATCGCGGTGCGTTGAAAATGCTGGTGCGCAGTGTGCAATGGTTAGCCATCTTGCCGGATGTTTGTCAGGGTGTGGATGTGCGCCAGCTCCGCGAAGATTCCTACCGGGTGCGAGCGGCACTCGAATCCCTCAATCCGGCGGACATCAGCCAATTTGATCGGCAGCTTTTACGCCCAATTCAGGTTATTACGAACCATTAAGGTTAATTTTCAACAAATCCATATTACACTAGAGCTAATTCAGTGGCGCGAGTTATTGAGAAAACCAGCATGGCGATTAATCTCTCTTGGGACGATCAGGAATGCAAAGCGTTAATGTATCAGTTTCCTGAGCAGTGGACTTGGGAAGACTTTTATAACGTCAAAACTGAGGCCGACAAGCTGCTGGATGAGGTCAACCACAATGTTGTTCTCATATTCGATATGACCACCACACGCAGTATCCCATCCGGCGTGCTGGCGCAGGCACGCTGGCTCATCAGCCGGGCGCACCCACGCGGCACACCGATTGTTCTGGTGGGAACCAATCTCGTCATTCAAGCCATGCTCAACCTCGTCAACAAATTCAACCTCAGCGCCAATGATCTGCTCAAGGCGGTTGCCACTGTCGAAGAAGCCCGCAATTACGTCAAACGCATCGGTTAGAAACGGCGCAGGGGATTGATGCCTTTTTCGTAGATAAACTGGAACAGCAGTACGGCGTAAACCAGATTGAACACGAACGTTAGCAAAAACAGCACGACCAGAAACGCCGATGCCGGAAAATAACTATAAAATACGATAGTGTAGGCGGCTGACCCCAGCCACTTCAAAATCGCAATATAAAACGATTGCCCCGCGATGCTGCCGCGCTGCAACATCATGACGATAAACAGAACTGACATCATCATGTCGATGAAAAACGCTGAATACATCCCCTGATAGTCGTTAAATTCCTGCGCGGATGTCAACACCAGCGTAAAACACGCCAGCAGTAACAAACCAAAGGTCAGGTAAAACGAATTGCGCGGCAGGCGATCCGTATAATCTTGCCGGCCAAAACGCAAATACGTGTAGACAATCGCCACATCCAGCCCAAACCACACGATGTTCACCAACCGCTGCGCCAGGGACGGCGGGTAGATGAACGCGAAAATAAATTCCCACGAAATGTTGGCACACAATACAACAATCGGGATGCCGTAGGTTTTGTCGATGAAGCCGCGCCGAATAATCAGCAGATACGCCAACGTCCAGAAGATACCGCCCACGCCACCCACAACCAGTACATGATCCAATGGTCGTCTCCCTTGCTTTAAACGCCTCTAAATTCTAACTGAAAATTGAGGCGACATTGTGCAAAATCCGCCCAAAGTCGGATGTTAATTAATTTAGATTAGACTAAATTTTAGTCATGTTTAAGCTAAATCAATCACGAAGGAGCAGCAAACATGACAACCGATATTTTCTTCGATCTGTGGCTGGCGGCCACCCTCCATCTGTTGGGCGCGATGGCCTTCGCCCGTTTTGAGGTGCTGACCCCGATCAGCAAAAAAGTGCGCAAAGTGATCTTCTTGCAGGGTGGCACGGCGCTGCTGGCACTCACGGTGGGTCGCCCCTGGTCAATCGTCTGGGTGGTGGGGATGATGACGGTGGGTATCGTGTTTCATATGTGGTGGACGCGCAAACACGGCATTCACCCCCTTACCGCTGAACCCCGTGCCAAATACT
>JALHRI010000119.1 GCA_022841525.1 Alphaproteobacteria bacterium
CGTTTCGCGACGGCGCGGCGCTGCATGTGGTGTTCGGCCGGAACGAAGCCGGCAAGTCGATGACGCTGCGCGCGTTGAGCGATCTCTTCTGCGGCTTTCCCGCGCGCATCGAAGGCGACGATTTCAGAACGGCGCGATTCAAAAGCGCCGATCTTCGCATCGGGGCAACGCTTGTTCATGCGGATGGCCGCCGCCTCGTCGTCCGCCGCCGTTCAGGCCGCGCGAACACGCTGCTTGGCGCGACCGACGGCGAGAAGTGTGATGAGGCCCGCTTTCGCGAATTCGCGGGCGGGCCGGAGCGCGACGAATTTGAAACGGAATTTGGCCTAACCGCGGAAGCCTTGCGTCGTGGTGGAAAAGCTTTGCTCGACGCGGGCGGACGGCTCGCCGAAACGCTGGCCGCAGGCTCGGGCCAGCTCTCGGCGCTCAACCGGGTGCGAACGGAATTGGAGAGCGATGCGGCGACGTATTTTATCGCCAATGGTCGTTCGCGGAAACTGAACGAGGCGCTCGAACGCTACCGATCGGCAGACAAGGCTCTGCGCGAGTCTATCGTCACCGGCGACGCCTTGAAGCGCGCGCGTGAGGCGTTCGAAAGCGCCGAGTTGCGACGCAAGGACATCAACGAACGCCATCGCGCAATCGAGCGACGTCACGCGTTGCTTGAGCGCGCGAAGCGCACGCATCAGAAACTGCGTCTGCTCAACGAATCTGCGGCGCGCCTGGACGCTTTCGCCGCCGACTCAAATGTCGACGACGAGACGCTTGCCGCCTGCGAAACGGCTTTGGCGCGCAGGGCCGAACTCGCTCGCCTCATCGCCGATGCGCAAGCTAAGCTCGCGCAGATCGACGAGGCTGCGGCGGAACTGAAGTTTTCGCCTGATCTTCTCGCCGGCGGTGCGGAGATCGACCAACTCGTCGGCGCGCTTGGCGCTGCAAGCAAGTCGCGCGAAGATCTGCCGAAGCGCCAGGAAGCTGCGCGCGCGGCGCGCGAGAAGCTCGAACAGGCTGCGCAGGCGCTTGGACTGGCAGACGCACAGGCGTTGATCGAACGCATGCCAAGAGACATCGCGCTCACCCGCGGGCGCGAACTTTTGCGCGCGCGCGCCGCTCTCGATCTCGCCCGCGAAGGCGCCGCGTCCCGTCTCGCCAAAGCGCAGGCGCGGCAGCGCGCGCTTGAGCAATCCGGCGTGGCGCGGATGGAAGATCCGTCAAGCATCGCGCGCGCGTTTGCGGCGTTTGCGGATTTGCCTGCCGTCGCCACGCGCTTGCGCAATGAAACGACGGAGCTTGAACAGCAGGGCGCAGCGCTCGGCCGCGATGCGCAGCGTCTGCTGCCGCCCATGCCGCTCGATGACTTGTTGCGCGCGCCGCTTCCTGACATCGCGCACATCGACGCGTGCATCCGCCGCGCTACCGCGCTTGCGGAAGAATTGCGGGAGATCAATCGCGAGGGCGCCGCCATTGCGGAGAACATCGATGCGAATGAGCGCTCGCTGCAGGCGCTGACGCGCGAGGGCGCTGTCGCGACGCTCGACGATCTCGCCGCAGCGCGCGCGCGGCGCGATGCGGTCGTGGGTTCGCTGGAGGCCGAGCCAGAACGCGATGCGCAGGAGCGCGCGCAGCGTTTCGCCAATCTGCGCGGCGCTATCGCGGACGCGGATCAGACGGCGGACGTGTTGTTGTCCGGCGCCGACCGCGCGGCGCGCCGTCAGCAGATTTCCGATGCCCTTACCCAGGCGCATGCTGCGCGCATCCGAGTGGATGAACGTCGCGCCGCGCATGACAAGAATGCGCGCGAGGCGGAGGCCGAATGGCTGGCGCTCTGGCGCCCATGTGGGCTATCGCCGCTTGCGCCAGCGCAGATGCGCGATTGGCGCACGAAGGCGGCCGCGCTCGTTGAGCGGCATGAAAATCTTGTGGCAGCCCGCGTGTCCCACGCGGCGGCGCAGAGCGAAATGGCGGAACGCGTGACGCGGCTGTGCGAAGTCGCTGCCCGCCTTGGCGTTGAAAGCACCGGTCGCGAGCCCGTCGCGGACTTGTACGGCCTCGTGCGCAGCGCGCTGGACGCGTTGCAGAAGGACTGGGACGCGGGCCGCCAGCGCGAAGCCGATCTCGTCGCAGTTTCCAATGAAATTGCCGATGCGAAGAACGATCTTCAGCAGATCGACGCGCGCCGGCTCGAATCCGGGCAGGCCTGGCGCGAGGCGATGACGACGCTCTGCCTGACGGAAAATGCAGGGGCGATGGAGGCGGAAGACGCGCTGCGGATATGGTCTGGCGCCATCGCCGATCTGCGCGCCTGGCGCGACGACGATCATCGCGTGCTGACGATCCGCCGGGATATCGAGGCGTTCGAGGCGCAGGTCGATGCGGCGTGCGCTCGCTTTTGCCCGGAGCTGGAGGGCGAAGCGCCGCGCCGCATCGTGGAGGCGCTTACGCAACGTCTCGGCGATGCGCGTCTTGCGAAGGCGAAGCGCGAGCAGATTGATGAGCAGCGCGCGCGGGCGCAACGCGAGCACGACGATCTGCAGCAGCAGCAGTCGAAGATCGGCGAACGTCTCGCAGCGGCGGCGCGCAGCATGGCTGTTGACATCGAGACGCTTGGCGACGCGCTGGCGCGAGCCGCGCAACGCCGCGCGCTGACTGAAGACATCGACACGCTACGTCGTGACATTGTTGCTGCGGGCGACGGTCATAGCCCGGAGGAATTGGCGCGCGAGCAGGAGGGGCTGGATTTCGACGCGCTCGCCGGAGACCTCGCCGCCCTCGATGCGGAGGGCAAAATCATTTTGGGCGAGATCGCCGATGAG
>JALHRI010000120.1 GCA_022841525.1 Alphaproteobacteria bacterium
ATCGGCGCTGGGGCCGTCGGTGATGGCAAACCAGTAGAAAATGCCGTAAGCAAACATCACCATGCCTGACGTGGCAATCGCCCATCGCCAACCGTCGGCGCCGCCGTAGACAGTCAGCGCGATGGTCGGCAGTGTCATCGCAGCGGCTGCCGAGCCAAAATTCCCCCAGCCGGCGTAGAAGCCCTCAGCGAAGCCTATGTCACGTGGTCGGAACCACAGCGCGGTCATGTGTATGCCCACCACAAAACTCGCACCCACTGAACTGAGCACGAGGCGCGAAACGAATAGCTGCTCCTTGGTATCACCAAAGGCGAAGGCCAGCGTGGGCAGCGCCATCAGCACCATCAGGATTGAGAACACGCGACGCGGACCGAAACGGTCCAATGCCATGCCAATCAGTATTCGCGCGGGGATGGTCAATGCGACGTTAGCAATGGCGAAGAGGCGCAGGTCATCGCGCGTCAGCCAGTTGGCCGAGCGTAGCATCGAAGACGCCAGCGGAGCCATGTTGAACCAGACGTAAAAACAGATGAAAAAGGCGATCCACGTAAGGTGGAGAGCCTTGATCTCCTTGTTTTTGAAGCGGAAGAGGTCAGAGACTTGCATTTCAGATCTCGTTTGAGTTTGGAGGTCAGGTGGCAATCAATCGCGGCCGCTGCGGCCGCTATGAGTGGGCACGATCAGCAACGGACACATTACTCGCCGCGCCAGGAAGGCGCTGACCGATCCGAATGTCATATGGTCGAACTCTTCGACAAGGGCGTCCAGGCGCCGGGTGATGAAATTGCCGTCGGGCTTGTAAGAATGGCGCGCCAGCACCAGCAGGTCGGGGCGGCGTTCTTCGGTGGCACGCAGGATCATCTTGCGCGCATCGCCTTCGGCAAAAAGAACCTTTGCCTTGAACCCCATCGCCGTCAACTCCGATGCGGCCACCTCAGCGCCGTGCTTCTGCTCGGAGTACTGCTGCTGGAACATCTCGTCGCCAGCAGCAGTCGCACTGCCCGGGTCCTCTATGACCGAAATCAGCGTGATCTCAGGCTTCTCCAAAACGAACATGCGCTTGACTGCGTCTAATGCAATGCGTGCATTACGCGAATGATCGTAGGCAAGCATGATTTCCATGATCTTCTCCCTCAGACGACAAGCTTCATTCACACCACGAATCACATGACGTCATCGAGGATGCTTCTATTAGGCATCGGCCACTGTTTGCGGTTTGCGACTGCATGCCCTTCTTCCCTTCGATGGCATTGCAGCGAAGATAGCCCTCGCGCGCGTGACGCGACATTCACAGGAAGGCGGGATGGATGCAGGCATCCGCACTAGGACGGAGACCACGGCCTAGTTCGAAAGGACTAGGCGCGGGATCAGCAAAGCGGGCGACAGAGCCTGATGGCACCGCCAAGAAATTACTTAACTATCTGTTTTTATTTATTATTTTTTCAGACAGGCCCTGCTCGACCGCATAAACCGCGGCCTGCACCCGGCTGTTGAGCTTGAGCTTGCGCAGGATGTGCTGCACGTGGATCTTGACCGTGCTCTCGGCCAGATCGAGTTCGCGAGCAAGCTCCTTGTTGCTTGCACCGCGCGCAAGCTTTCCGAGGATCTCGCGTTCGCGGACACTGAGACTGTCATGATCGTTAACGGCCGCGGGCAGACGGGTCTTCAGGCCCGCGACCAGCTTGCCGGTCATCTCCGGAGACACCACCGAATCGCCGTCGGCGACACGACGTATCGCATCGACGAAGTAATCGGCATCAATGTTCTTCAGCAGATAACCCGCGGCACCTGCACGAAGCGTATCGATCAGGTCTTCTGCGTCCTCGGATACGGTCAGCATCAGCACACGGGTCTGCGGCAGTTCATCGACCAGCGCGCGTAGGGCCTCGCTGCCACTCATGCCCGGCATATGAAGGTCGAGCAGCACCAGATCGGGATTCAGTGCACGCGCCTGATGCACGCCGTCAAGTCCGTCGGCTGCTTCGCCAACGACCTCGATATCGGGCTGGCGCGCGAGCAGCGCGCGGATGCCGCTGCGGAACAACTGATGGTCATCGACCAGCAGCACGCGCAGGCGGTTGCTCATGCCGCTACTCCATGCTGCCCCGTCGCCGCCGGCGCGGCAGCCTGCACCACGGGAAGAACCAGCGTTACCGAGGTGCCGTCGCCATCAGAAGAATGAATTTCGATGCGGCCGCCGATACGCTGTGCCCTCTCCTGCATGATGCGCAACCCGATATGCCCCTCGGAAGCCCCGGCTGGGGCGGCGATATTGAAGCCACGTCCGTCGTCGCTGACGGTGAAACGGTAGTCGGCATCCCGGCGCACCGAAAGCAATACCCTGCCGGCGCCAGCGTGCTTGCGCACGTTGGATAGCGCCTCCTGCAGGATGTGCAGCACCTGCAGCTGGCTTTCCGGCTGCAGTGGCACCCCCGTCCCACCATCCTCGAAAACCGTCGCCAGTCCCGACTGCTGCCCGAAGCGCTCGAGCATGTGGCGCAGGGCGCTGCCGATGTCCTCCTCCTGCTTCACCCGGACGCGGAAATGCGTCAGCAGCTCCCTTACATCGTCATAACTTTCCTGCACACCCTCACGGATGCGGCCAAGCACTTCCCCGACCTCGCCTCGGGCATCGCGCCGCAAGGAATCCTCGAGCATCTGCACTTGCAGGTTGAGAAAGGCCAGGGATTGCGCAATCGAATCGTGGAGTTCCCGCGCCAGCAGGCTGCGCTCCTCGTAGACCGCCAGCTCGCGGTCCCGCGAAGCCAGGCGCCGGTTTTCGATCGCCACACCGAGATGCT
>JALHRI010000121.1 GCA_022841525.1 Alphaproteobacteria bacterium
CGTAGCGTGCCGGCTCACCATTAACCAATCGCTGCGTCCGGCTGGCTTCTTCACCACACACCACGCAAATCGCGTGCAGCTTGGTCACTTCCTCGGCAATGCACATCAATTCCGGCATCGCGCCAAACGGCTCACCGCGAAAATCCATATCTAGGCCGGCCAGAATCACGCGCAAACCGCGATCCGCCAGTGCCTTGACCACTTCAACAATGCTGTCATCAAAAAATTGCACTTCATCAATGGCGACCACGGTAACTTCATCATCCAGCAGCGTCAGAATATCGCCAGCGCGGCTCACCGGCTGCGCCGCCAGATTTTGACCGTTATGGCTTGTCACCTGTTCCATGCCTTCATAGCGTGTGTCCAGGCTGTGCTTGAACACTTCGACATTCTGGCGCGCAATCGACGCCCGCCGGATACGCCGAATCAATTCTTCCGTTTTGCCACAAAACATGCTGCCACAGATCATCTCGATCCGTCCACTGTGGTGCATCATCAGCCTTGAACCCCCATTCTTAATGCAAAAGAAAAGGCAGACACATCACGTTTAGATATGCCTGCCTTGAACGCTTCAGTCGCTTGACTTACTGGGCTTGTGTTTCGGGAATCTCATAGCCCCGGTTACGCAGCATCTTCTTGATGTCTGCGATCACCTTGCGCCCGATGCCCGGAATTTCGAGCAGCGCGTCATCGCCGCCTTGTTCCAGCTTACCGACGAAATCACCGACGTTCTCGACGCCATTTTCCGCCAGCAGCGTCACATAACGCTTCGCCAGATCAAGCTCTGACAAGGAAAGAGCAGGGGAGGTGCGTGAAGCGACACGATCTTCTGCCGCCGTGCGAATAGCATCGCGTTGCTGCAAACGCTTCACGAAACGGTCAACCTGACCTTCCGTATCGACGATACGCTGTTCGCCCGTGTAGAACGGGTGGCACGCCGAGCAAATGTCCGTCCGAATAGCTTTCACGGTAGCGCCCGTGACCCACGTATTGCCACATGCGCAAGTGACCTGCGCTTCGGGATACCAGGTTGGGTGAATAGCTTCTTTCATGTTCTTTCCTGTTCCTTACGCTTCTTGTGGCGTAGACTCCGGCTTGGTCGGGTACACGCTGATGCGCTTCTGACCATCGCGCCCACGCATCCGCTCGAAGGTTACATACCCTTCAATCGTTGCGAAAATCGTGTGGTCTTTGCCGATGCCGACGTTGATGCCGGGGTGAAATCTTGTGCCGTGTTGGCGCACGATGATGTTACCCGGAATGACGAGTTCACCGCCATAACGCTTTATACCAAGTCGCTGCGCGTTACTATCACGACCATTGCGGCTGGAGCCGCCACCCTTCTTATGAGCCATGACGAGTTATCCTCTTTGCTTCTTACTTACTTGACGGAAATATCATCAATGCGCAGGCGGGTATAGTAGTGCCGATGACCACGCTTGCGGCGGTAGTTCGTGCGTTGATTGTACTTGAAAACAATCACCTTCTTGGCGCGGTACTGGTCGATCACGGTGACTTTCACCGCTGCGCCATCCACGACAGGCTGGCCGATCACGGTGCTATCACCATCGCCGATCAACAGCACATCACTGATTTCAAAACTCTGATTAACTTCGTAGGGAAGGCGTTCAACGTCCAGATTCTTGCCGACTTCGGCGCGATACTGGCGTCCGCCGGTGCGGATAATTGCGTACATTTGAAGATTTTTCTCCAATCTTCTCTTGCCACCGCCGCCGCGCCTGGGCGCAGTCAACGGGGAAAATTGGCCGGGAAAGTAGATTGGCTATTATAGACGCCTGCGCAACCTCGGTCAATGTGCAACCTCCACCCCCACCAAAGTTGCCCTGCTCCTGATGAACTTTTTGTAGCTGTTAGAACATTAGTGCGATATTCGTACCTATTTCCAACCATCTTTGACCCTTTGTGGCCCACTTATCAGCCAGATCACCAAAAAACCGTGCTATAATGTTTTATAGAAGGCGCAGATGTCTTCAGTCGTGAATGAACATTGCGTCCCCAAACGAGAAAAAGCGATACCCCTCCCGTTTAGCAACTTCATAAGCATTCAACACTTGTTCGCGCCCGGCAAACGCGCTAATCATCATCAACAGGGTCGATTTGGGCAGGTGAAAATTCGTGATGAGTGCGTCCACCACCCGCCAGCGATAACCCGGATAAATAAACAAATCCGTGTCCCGCTCAAAAGCGATCACCGGCCTCCACGCGCAGGCCTCTGCCGGCTCATAGGCGCGGTCTGGTGTGCCACCCTCGCTGAGAATGCCCGCCGTTTCCAGTGTGCGGGCGCTGGTCGTTCCCACCGCGATAACCCGCCCACCCGCCAACTTGACCTCGTTGATGATTCGCGCATTTTCCGCTGTTAGTGTCGCCCATTCGCTGTGAATGTGATGCTGCTCGACTTTCTCAACCCGCACTGGCATAAACGTATCCAGTCCGATGTGGAGCGTGCAGTACGCGAGATGAACCCCTTTATCCCGCAGCGCAATTAATAATTCCGGCGTGAAATGCAGCCCCGCCGTTGGTGCTGCCGCCGAACCCGTTTCCCGGCTGTAGACGGTCTGATAGCGTTCCGCCTGCGCGGTGTCCAAACGTGTGTGAATATACGGCGGCAGCGGCATCTCACCCAAGTCATTCAGCAGCGCGTCCGCTGGCTCACTAAACACGATTACACGCTCCGAGCCGTCAAGAACTTCTTCGACTTGCGCCGTAATCGCGCTACCCGGAAACGCGATGGGTGTCCCCACATCTGCCCGCTTCCCACCGACCAGCACCC
>JALHRI010000122.1 GCA_022841525.1 Alphaproteobacteria bacterium
AAAGCCCGCGCTATCGAAGCCTTTGCAAATAGTGATGATGGTGCGAATCTGCTAGCTGCGTATCGCCGTGCGTGCAATATATTAGAGGCCGAAGAGAAAAAAGACAAAACCAGCTTTAACACTGCGCCGCAGCCAGCGCATTTTCAGCAAGATGAAGAACGCACCTTGTTCGATGCGTTGCAGCGGGTAGAGGCTCCGGTATCGGCTGCGCTGGCTGCAGAACACTATGAAAGTGCGATGCGTGAGCTGGCTAGCCTACGTAAACCGCTCGATGCTTATTTTGATAAGGTGATGGTCAACGCGCCCGAAAGCGCAGTACGCATCAATCGCCTGAATACATTAAACCAAATTCGTGCGTGCATGAACCAAGTGGCGGATTTTGGATTGATCGAAATAAAAACCGAAAGCCGTGAATTGAAAGCGGCTTGATACGATAAATAATTGTCATCCCGTGGAGCAGGTTAGTAAACCTGCGAGCACGGGATCCAGAAAAGGCGGAGGACATGAGTCCGAAGCCGTCGAAACAAAAACGATTTTGGTCTGCTGACCAAAATCTATGCCCACTGGATCCCGTATCGCGCACGCTACTGCGTGCTTGTACGGGATGACAGGTAACAAAGGAGACCGACTATGAACGCACAAGCCGCACGTAAGCCTCAAACGGCACCCAAATATGTCTATCGTTTTGGCGATGGCCATGCCGAGGGCGATGCTAGCATGAAAGATGTGCTAGGTGGCAAGGGCGCGAACCTTGCCGAGATGTGCGCGCTGGGTTTGCCTGTGCCATCGGGTTTTACGGTGATTACACAAGTGTGCGTAGATTATTACGCCAACGATAAGCGCCTGCCGGAAGGTCTGACAGAACAAATTCAGGATGCGATGCGTCAGGTGGAAAAAGAAGTGGGATCGGTGTTTGGCGATACCGATAATCCATTGCTGGTGTCGGTGCGTTCGGGTGCGCGCGCGTCGATGCCGGGCATGATGGATACGATTTTAAACTTAGGTTTAAATGACAAAACTGTGGAGGCAATGGCCGCACGCACCGGTAATGCTCGCTTTGCGTATGATTCCTATCGCCGTTTTATTCAGATGTATGCCGATGTGGTGATGGGGGTGGAGCATCATCTGTTTGAAGATCAGCTGGAAATGCTCAAGCAAGATGCGGACGTGTTGCAGGATACTGACCTGAGTGCGGACGATTTGAAAGAGCTGGTCAGCCGCTATAAAGAAATTGTGGAGCAAGAGGCAAACCGCTCCTTCCCGCAGGATGTGGAAGAGCAATTGCAAGGCGCGATTCATGCCGTGTTTGATAGCTGGATGAACCCACGCGCCATCACCTACCGCGCATTGCACGATATTCCTGCAGCGTGGGGAACAGCGGTGAACATTCAAGCCATGGTGTTTGGCAATATGGGCGAAACCAGCGCCACGGGCGTGGCCTTCACGCGTAATCCTTCCACGGGTGAGAAAAGTTTTTACGGCGAATATCTGGTGAACGCGCAAGGTGAAGATGTGGTGGCGGGTATCCGCACGCCGCAGCAAATTACGGTTGCGGGCAAGAACGAACAGGGAAGTAATTTGCCTGCGATGGAAGAGGTGATGCCAGAAGTATACGCGCAACTGGTGGATATTTACAAAAAGCTCGAAGCCCATTACCGCGACATGCAGGACATTGAATTCACGGTGCAGCATCACAAATTGTGGATGCTGCAAACCCGCAACGGTAAACGCACCGCCAAGGCCGCGCTTAAAATTGCGGTGGATATGGTGGAAGAAGGATTGATTACCAAAGAACAAGCGCTAAAGCGTCTTGACCCTGCCGCGCTCGATCAGTTGTTGCATCCGATGCTCGACCCCAAAGCGCCGCGCAATGTGATTGCCAAAGGCCTGCCAGCCAGCCCAGGGGCTGCTTCGGGCAAGGTGGTGTTCTCGGCTGAAGATGCCGAAACGCAATCGAAACTCGGCCCCGTGATTTTAGTGCGGATTGAAACCAGCCCCGAAGATATTCACGGCATGCACGCCGCGCAAGGCATTCTCACCGCGCGCGGCGGGATGACAAGCCACGCGGCAGTGGTGGCACGCGGCATGGGAAAATGCTGTGTTTCGGGCGCGGGCGATATTCGTATTGATTATAAAACCAAGCAATTTACGGTTGGTAGCCGCACGGTGAAAGAAGGCGATGAACTCACGTTGAACGGTTCAACGGGTGAGGTGATGCTGGGGCATGTGGCGACTATTCAACCGGATTTATCCGGTGATTTTTCCAAGGTGATGGAATGGGCAGATGCGGTTCGTACCATGCAAGTTCGTACCAATGCCGAAACCCCAGTGGATGCGGCCAACGCGCGGCGCTTTGGCGCGCAAGGCATTGGCCTGTGCCGCACCGAGCACATGTTTTTTGATGCCGAGCGCATTACGGCAGTGCGCGAGATGATTGTGGCAAACAGCAAAAAAGACCGCGAAAAAGCGCTCGCCAAATTGCTGCCGATGCAGCGTCAGGATTTTATTGATATTTTTAAAGTGATGGAAGGCTTGCCCGTTACCATCCGTTTGCTTGATCCACCGCTGCACGAATTTTTACCGCACACCGATGCGGATATGGCCGAAGTTGCCAAAGCCGCTGGCATCAGTGTGGAAGATGTGAAAGCGCGCGCCTCGCAACTGGCAGAATCCAACCCGATGCTGGGGCATCGTGGGTGTCGCTTAGGGATTTCGTACCCCGAAAT
>JALHRI010000123.1 GCA_022841525.1 Alphaproteobacteria bacterium
GGTGCAAAGGAGTGGTGATGCCCACTGGATTGCTTCGAAAACGATGTTTTCTCGCAATGACGCGCCATAATTACCGTCACTGCGAGGAGCGCCAGCGAGGAAGCAGTCCAGCGACAGAACGAAACGTGCGCCGGCGTGGCGATGCCCAGTGGATTGCTTCAAAAACGGTGTTTTCTCGCAATGACGAGCCATAATTACCGTCACTGCGAGGAGCGCCAGCGAGGAAGCAGTCCAGCGACAGAACGAAACGTGCGCCGGCGTGGCGATGCTCAGTGAATTGCTTCCCCCTTCGCCAAGGCTACGGGGGACAGGTCGGCTTCGCTTCGCAATGACGACGCCTTATTCTCCGTCACTGCGAGGAGCGAAGCGAGGAAGCAGTCCAGCGGCAGAAGGAACGGTGCAAAGGCGTGGTGATGCCCACTGGATTGCTTCGAAAACGGTGTTTTCTCGCAGGTGACGACACAATACAAAAAGGGCGGCTGTTGCCAGCCGCCCTTTCGTTTAGGCGTAGTGTTCTAACCTAAATTAGAACGCAACCTGAGTACCGATGATCAGAGCGGTACCGTCGTTGTTGTTGGCAACTACGTCTGAATCGTCGAACTCGAAGAACGACACTTCAGCGTATGGCGTAATGCCAGGAGCCAGTTTGTAGTCAACACCGAGAACGAGGTTGTTGAACTCGTTATCGTTGGCACCAGCTTCTACTTCGGAATCGAGGTAGGTTGCCGAAGCGGCCCAGATGCCACCATCGTAACCCACACCAGCCGACCAGTAAGCAGCGTCGGTGTTGGTGGAGCCCACTTGGCTGTCACCCAGGTCACCGTACGACAGAGCGCCCGAGAAACCTTGGTAGCCAAGGAGTGCACCGATGGCCCAAGCAGCCAGATCTTCGTTCGAACCAGGAGCCGACTCGTCACCCGAACCGGTTTCACCGGTCAGCGATGCCGCCAGTTTCACGCCGTTGGTGAACTGGTGATCAAAGTTCACACCAGCTTCCAGAATGTCACCAAAGGTGTCATCGTTGTCAGCACGGTCGATGGTTTGACCACGAGCAGCCAGTTTCGGGGTGTAGCTTGCACCGATTTGGAAGCCCGAGAAACGTGGGCTGTAATAGGTGATTTTGTTGGAGTTGATGGTACCTTCGTCACCAACCAGATCCACGGAACCGTGCTCGGTTACCAGTTTCGAGGTGGTTACAAAGTTAGCGAACGCTGCACCAGCAACCAGAGGAGTTGCATCGTTCGGTTGGAAAATCCACGCACCGTTGATACCACCGGTCGCAGCAGCGAGCGTCGAAGCATCTACGCGGCTGGTAGCAGCAGCACCGGCGTTCGAGCCGAGCTCTACTTTACCCCAAGAACCGCTGAGGTAGGTGAATACGCGACCAGCGTTGGTACCCTGGTTGTTCACGTCGTTGCTAACGTCTGCTTCCAGATCGATTACGGCACCATAGCCCAGACCAGCATCGGTTTTCGCATCAACGCGCACCTGAATCTCGGTGTCCTGACGGAAAGCCTGGCTGCGGGTGTTAGCATCGAAATCGTCGCTAACAAAGCCAGCTTGGAAATCGGTGAAGCCACCGATCGTTACTTTCGGGGTTTGAGCAGAAGCTGCCGTAGCCAGCAGAGCTGCGCCGAACAACCCGGTCGTAGCAAGAAGGATATTTTTCATAACCTAGTCCTTTTTTATAGTTAACATTAAAGCGCAACGTGATTGTTGCAAACCCAACGGGCACGCAGCGATTGCCTTGCGCTCCGATTACGCTTCTATGCCAGCCGGGCTGCACACTCAAGTATCAAACAAGCTTTTTTTACGATGCGGATGTTTTTTGCCACCCCCCTGTTGCAAAGTTGCCACAAAGCCACAGTCGGGGCTTGACGGCAGCCACGCTTTTTACTACCTTCTTGAAAAATATAGGAAAAATTTGTGACCCCCACCCCCGATACTCTGGAACAACGGCTAAGCTTTATCCAAAATCAGCTACTTAGCGCTGTGGCGGCGCGGCCACGTGGCACCCCGCCAGTGCTGATTGGGGTGGCCAAAGGCCAGCCCGTAGAGAAAATTGCCGAGGCGTTGGCCGCAGGGCTTCTCGATATTGGCGAAAACAAAGTGCAGGAAGCCGCCGAGAAATGGCCGGAACTGAAAAGCCGCTTTCCTGCCGCGAAGCTGCATCTGATTGGCAGTTTGCAAACCAACAAGGCGCGTGAGGCGGTAGCACTGGCGGACATGATTCATTCGCTGGATCGCATCAAACTGGCCGATGCGCTGGCAAACGAAATGGCAAAACAGGGCAAGCGCGTGGCTTGCCTGATTCAGGTCAATACCGGCGAAGAGCCGCAGAAGGGCGGCGTGCTGCCGGCCCAGCTGGATGATTTACTCACCCATTGCCGCGCCCTTGGCTTGCCCATCGTCGGGCTGATGTGCGTGCCGCCGGCAGCGGTGAATCCGGCGCCGCATTTTGCGTTCATATATAAGCTCGCGCGCGCACGCGAGCTTTCGCAGTTAAGCATGGGCATGAGCAGTGACTATGAAACCGCCGCCCGTTTGGGCTCCACCATGGTGCGCATCGGCACCGCACTGTTTGGCGCGCGGGGGTAGGCTCGCCCTTGCACTTTTCGTTCCGCCCTTGGACTGCTTCCTCGCTTCGCTCCTCGCAGTGACGGTACCTCTTGCTCGTCATTGCGAGAAAACATCGTTTTCGAAGCAATCCACT
>JALHRI010000124.1 GCA_022841525.1 Alphaproteobacteria bacterium
TCTGGGATTTGGCGCACGATGTCGATGAGCGCATCGAAGAGGCACGCAAGGCGGGGTTGGCTTTTGATAACGTAGCCGGTTCGGGCTGGAACTGCCCGGTGTATACACACCTCGGTGCCGGCGCGTATATCTGCGGCGAAGAAAGCGCCCTGCTCGAAAGTCTGGAAGGGAAGATGGGGCAGCCGCGTGTGCGCCCACCATTCCCGGCACAGAAGGGCGGCGGCCTCTATAAAGAACCCACCGTCGTGAATAACGTCGAGACGCTGACTAATGTTCCGTGGATTCTGGTTAACGGCGCGGATGAATATAAGAAAATCGGCACGGAGCAAAGCCCCGGTACGAAAATCTTCTGCGTCAGCGGCCATGTCGAGCGCCCCGGCAATTATGAGCTTCCGCTCGGCGTGACCTTCCGCGAACTGCTGGAAGTGCATTGCGGTGGTGTGCCGGGCGGTAAAAAGATGAAGGGCATTCTGCCGTCGGGTGGCTCTGGCCCGATTGTGCAGGCGACGGACGCGATTCTGGATACTAAACTCAGCTACGAAGATATGGCGAAGGCCGGCACCATCCTCGGTTCGGCGTCAATCATCGTCATGGATGAGACGGTTGATATGACATGGGTAGCGTCAAAGGCGATCAAGTTCTTCAAGCACGAAAGCTGTGGCAAATGTACACCGTGCCGCGAGGGAACATACTGGCTGGACAAAACGCTCGATCGCATTCTGGCGGGTAAGGCCGAAGAAGGTGACGTACAGAAGATCGACAACATCGCCAAGAATATGGCCGGCGTGACGTTGTGTGCGCTGGGCGACTTCGCGGCGAACCCGATCATCCACACGATCAAGAATTTCCCGGACGACTTCAATGCGCATCTGGTCAAGAAAGAAGTCGAGGCAGCACCTGCACCGAAACCCGTACCGGCACGTCGAGCTAAAGAAGCTGTGGCCGGAGACTAGGCGGCGATGGCCGATGATGTGATGCAGGGGGACAGTGACGAAGCTGTCGCCCCTGAAGTTATACCGCTCGAAACTGCGCCGGAGATTCCGGCGTTTGAGCGTGAACAGGATAGTTTATGGCAGCGGCTGCGGGCGCTGGTGTTCGGCGGCTCTGACCGCGACCTGGAACGACGACTGCGGACGCTGAATGCCGCTATTGCCAGCACCGAGAACGCGCCTACCAACTATGTTCTGCGCGGCGAACTGTATCTCGAACTCGGCGCGTATGCACTGGCGCTGGCTGATTTTGAAACCGCTGAAAAATTGGCAACTTATCAATTTGAAGAGCATAATTGGGGTCTGATTGCGCAGGCGATGCGCGATCGTGCGCAGGCGGGTATCGCACAGGCGATGGCGAAGCGCCCCTTCAATGACGCAGCAATAAGCGAGACACCTATTAATGGTCACGAACATCACCAAGACAGTCACGATTCATATTGACGATCAGCCGTATCAAGTGCCTGCCGGCTCGAATCTGGTCGACGCGGCCAAGCTGATCGGGAATGACATTCCGGTTTTTTGCTACCATCCGAAAATGGTGCCGGTGGGCATGTGCCGCATGTGCCTAGTCGAGATGGGCAGCATCGAAAAAGACCGGGCGACAGGCGCGGTTGTGCTGGACGACGCCGGCAACCCGAAAGTTCGCTGGATGCCCAAGCTGCAAACTGCCTGCACCCAGGTGGTCAGCGATGGGCTGGTTATCCGCACCAATACGCAGCAAGTTGATCAGGCACGCGAGAATGTGGTCGAGTTTTTGCTCACCAGCCACCCACTTGACTGCCCGATTTGCGACAAGGGCGGCGAATGCCCGCTGCAAAACCTGACGATGGAACACGGCCCCGGCCAGAGCCGCATGAATTTCGAGGACAAAATGCACCTCGACAAGCATGTGCCGTTGGGCGACCTGATTTTCCTCGACGAGGAACGCTGCATTCAGTGTGCGCGCTGCGTGCGTTTCCAGGACGAAATCGCCGGTGATCCGGTACTCGGTTTCCATGAGCGTGGACGCAGCCTGCAAATTGTTACCGAGAGCGTACCGGGTTTCGACTCGTATTTCTCCGGCAACACGACAGATATTTGCCCGGTGGGTGCGCTGACAACGGCAGATTTCCGCTTTGGGGCGCGCCCCTGGGAATTGACGCCGGTTTCGAGCATTTGCCCGCACTGTCCGGTGGGCTGCAATACTACCCTCAGCACCCGGCTGGATCGTGATGCTGGTGGCCGCGCCGTTATCAAGCGCGTGATGCCCCGTCAGAACGAGCAGGTGAACGAAATCTGGCTTTGCGACAAAGGCCGCTTCGGCCATCATTTCACCCGCAGCAGTGATCGCCTGCAAACGCCGATGATCGGCGGCGTGCGCGAGTCGTGGAATGCGGCGCTGCAATCGACAGCCCGTGCGCTGCAAGCCGCCGGGGGTAATGTCGCGGCGATTGCCGGCAGCAGCCTGAGTACGGAAGACCTGTGGGCGCTGCGCAATTTGCTCGCCGGCCTGGGCAGTGACAAATTGGGCGCGTGGCCGCCCACGCACGCCGGTGCCGATCTGGTCGCGCAGGTGGGTGTGGGTGCGGGAACCAACCTCAGCACACTCGGCAAGGGTGACGCGGTACTGATTATCGCCAGCAATATTGAAGAAGAAGCCCCGGTGTGGCACCTGCGCATCAAGCAGGCCGCGCAGCGTGGCGCAAC
>JALHRI010000125.1 GCA_022841525.1 Alphaproteobacteria bacterium
GCGCCAGAAGAACAGAAAACGGCTAGTCCCGCAGCTGCGGGTCCTGCTGCAGCGCCTGCGGCGGCTCCACAAGCCACCTCGATCCGTGTGGATATTGATAAAGTCGACAAACTCATCAACATGGTCGGCGAAGTGGTGATTACGCAGTCATTCCTGGCCTCGCAAATGCGCGATCTGCCGCTTGGTATGTATGAAGATTTACTTCGCGGTGTGGAAGATATGAACCATCATATCCGCGAACTGCAGGAAGCGGTGATGGCCGTGCGCATGCAGCCGGTGAAGTCGATTTTTTCGCGCATGCCCAGGCTAGTGCGCGATTTGGCCAATCAGCTCGGTAAAGATATTCACCTGGAAATGATCGGTGAAAATACTGAAGTGGATAAAACCATCATCGAACAGCTGGCTGATCCCCTCACCCATATGATTCGTAACTCCGTCGATCATGGCGTTGAGAAGCCCGATCTGCGCGAGGAACGCGGCAAGCCGCGTCAGGGAACGATTATTTTATCGGCAGCACACCGCGGCGGCCGCATCGCGATTGAAATCGCCGATGATGGCGGTGGGATTAACCGCGAAAAAGTGCGCGCCAAAGCGGTGGAAAAAGGCCTGATTGCCGCAGACTCATCGCTGAGCGATAACGACATCGACATGCTGATTTTTGCTCCCGGATTTTCTACCGCCGATGCGGTGACTAATGTCTCCGGCCGCGGCGTAGGCATGGATGTAGTGCGCCGAAACATTGAGGGGATTGGCGGCGTCGTGAGTGTTAAAAATACGCCCGGCGCAGGTTCCATCTTCACGATTTCGCTGCCGCTGACTCTTGCGATTCTTGATGGAATGATTGTCCGTTGCGGTGCGGAGCATTATATCGTGCCCATTGGCAGCATTGTTGAAACGCTGCGCCCGCGTCCGGAAGATGTGAAAGAAGTTGCAGGCTCTGGATCCGTGATTAATGTTCGCGGCGAATTCATCCCGATTTTGTACCTGCATCATATTTTCCGCGTTCAAAACGCAGTGAAAGATGCCAGCCGTGGCCTGATTGTGCTGGTGGAAAACGGCAAGCATATTTTGGGGCTGATGGTGGATGAACTGGTCGGCCAGCAGCAAGTGGTCATCAAATCGCTGGAAGAAAATTCCGACCCAATCCCAGGCATTTCCGGCGCCACCATTTTGGGTGACGGCAAAGTTTCACTTATTTTAGATATCGCGCAGTTGCAGGAGTTATCGAAACAGCACGGCCAGCCAGTGGCTAACGATAATCAGCACTTCACGGCAGCGGTCACGGCATAGGAAGGATAGACATGACAGAACCCTCCCCATCTTCAGAAACCCAGGCCAGCGGCGAGACACAGCAATTCCTCACCTTCAAAATTGGTGAGGCGGAATACGGCGTCGATATTATGTCGGTACGTGAAGTCAAAGGCTGGACAGCCACCACGCGCCTGCCCAATCGTCCTGAATACGTGCTTGGTGTACTCAATCTGCGCGGCTTGATTGTGCCTATTTTTGATCTGCGCTGCCGTTTTGGTCAGGGCTTGACGGAGGCATCCGAAAAGCATGTGATGATTATTATTGCGGTAGACAACCGCATTGCAGGCGCGCTGGTCGATGCGGTGTCGGATATTTTAACCGTCACCTCGGATGAAGTAAAACCACCGCCATCGGGGGATCTGGAAATTGACGATCAATTCGTTCACGGCCTCATTGCGGTCGAAAAACGCATGGTCATTTTGCTGGATATGAAAAAACTACTCTGTGCTGACCTTGAAGATCAGCCAGAGCAAAACCAACCATTATCGCACTAATCGCACGAAGGAGAAATTTATGAGCACCGATGTAGAAACGAAAAAAGATAACCTCCTGTGCCGCATCACGCAAATGCCTATGCGCATCAAACTACCGCTCATGATGTGCGCGATTGCCATATTAACCGGACTTGTGGTCGGCCTTAGCGCCATTACGACCGCCACCACGCAAGGTGAAAAAAATGCTGCCGAAGATTTCAAGCGCATTCTGATTACCCGCGATGAGAAAATTACTGCCGCCTTTGAAGGCTACGAAGACAGCTTAATTCTTGCTGCTAAAAGCCCCTATATTGCTCAGGCGCTGCGCGATTTTAGCGCTGGTCGCCGTGATTTTGGCGAAAACCCAGCCCCCGTGATGCAATCACTGTATATACAGGGCAATCCCAACAAGCTGGGGGAACGTCATGCCCTGAAAGATGCGCAGGATGGCTCAAGCTACAGTGCAGCGCACCGCAGCTATCACCCCTATTTTTCTGATTTCACCCGCGAGAACGAGTTTTACGACCTCTTCCTCATCGATGCGGAAGGCAACATTGTTTACACCTACGCGAAGGAAGAAGATTTTGGCGAGAACCTGTTCACTGGCCGTTGGAAAACAAGCCTTTCTGAGGCTTTTGCTGAACTGGCAAAGCAAAATGCTGCCACTGCCAGTGCCGTATTCACTGATTTTTCAGTCTATGCCCCAAGCGATAACGCCCATGCAGGCTTTATTCTCTCACCAGTATTTGAAGGAAACCGCTTCGTAGGCGCGGTTGCTGCTCAAATACCGCTGAACACGCTGAATGCGATCATGACC
>JALHRI010000126.1 GCA_022841525.1 Alphaproteobacteria bacterium
TACCTTAGACCCCGTCTTCATTGGCTTCCCTTCATGGGCAGCGGGTGAAGGCGGGGTCTTTTGTCGTTTGTGCAAACCAGCCAGCGCATACCAGTAAACATTGTCTGTAAGCAATGAGGAGGTTATACTTGTCACAATAATTTTGACGCAATGGCAGGGTGTTTGTAGCCTTCAGGGAGGCTGCGATGTACCCCCCCCCCCCGAATTCGGGCGCATCAGATGACTGTCTGGGCGTTGCGAGCGGGGGTTTTCACAGGTGGAGGCGGGTTGATGAATCAACTCAAAAAGGTAACAACTGGCATAGGTCCAACGTGCTTGGCAGGTAATGACTCTGGTTCCGGTGCGGACACACGGGGTGCGGTAGCCATGCTGCTGGCTACCCAGGCCGGAGGGCTCGTATGAGCATTCTCATAACAGGTGGCGCTGGATATATCGGCTCTCACACCTGTGTCGAACTCCTTCAGGCCGGCCATGAAGTCGTTGTTTTCGACAATTTCAGCAACAGCCATCCAGAAGCACTTCGACGGGTTGAGCAAATCGCTGGAAGAAAACTGTCCCTGGTCCGAGGTGATATTCGTAACCAATCGGCCATCGAGGCCGCCTTGCGCCAGCATCAATGCCAGGCCGTCATCCACTTTGCGGGCTTGAAGGCGTGAGGTTGCCCCTGAAAAGTGGAGTTCTTAGCCCTTGTTGAAAATGTCGACAAGGAGTCAAGGAATGACAGCAGCAAAGCAGGTGCGTGCGCAGTACACGCAGGAATTCAAACTGGAGGCGGTTCGCCAAGTGAAGGCAGGACAGGCCATTGCGGTTGTGGCCAAGGTTCTGGGTATCCCCAAGGCCAGCCTGAGCAACTGGGTGAGGCTGGCCGCCAAGGGCAAGCTCGACGGTGGGGACGTCACTGGCAAGGCTGTGAAGGTCACCCCCGAGCAGATGGAGATAGCTCGTCTGCGCGCCGAGGTGGCACGTCTTCGTATGGAGCGTGACATCGCAAAAAAAGCCGCGGCGTACTTCGCGCAGGACACGCTGCGAGGTACGCCTGGATACACCAAATGAGACGGCAGTACCCGGTGAGCGTGTCATGCGAGGTGCTGGAGGTCGGTGCCAGCGGTTACTTCAACTGGCTGCACCGGCGTGAGTCTGGCCAAGGTGGGCCGGCACACCGTCTCAGCGACGAAGCCCTGCTGGCACACATCCGTGCCATCCATGCCGAGGTCAAGGGGGAATATGGCTGGCCGCGGATGCACAAAGAATTGTTGGCCCGTGGAATCCGGGTGGGCAAAGACCGGGTGCGAAAGCTCATGCAGCAGCACGGAATTCGTGCCAAGACCAAACGCAAGTTTGTGGTGACGACCGACAGCAAGCACAGCCTGCCGGTGGCGCCCGACCTGGTGCAGCGGCGATTCAATCCGCAGGAGCCCAATCAACTCTGGTGTGGTGACATCACCTACATCCAGACCGGCGAGGGCTGGCTGTACCTGGCTGCGGTCATTGACCTGTTCAGCCGTCAGGTGGTGGGCTGGAGCCTGCAGCCGCATATGCAGACGGGCCTGGTCAAGGACGCACTGGCCATGGCGAAGTGGCGCCGACGCCCGCCACTTGGTTTGATATTCCACAGCGACAGGGGCAGCCAGTATTGCAGTCATGAGTTCCAGCAGGCCTTGAAGGACTGGGGCATGCGCTCATCGATGAGCAGGAAGGGCAACTGCTGGGACAACGCGCCGACCGAGAGTTTCTGGGGCCGGCTGAAAACGGCCAGTGTGCACGGGCACAAATTCGCGACCCGAGAGCAGGCCAGGCAGGCGGTGATGGACTGGATGGCCTTCTACAATCACCGCAGGCTGCATTCATCGCTGGGCTACCTCAGCCCGATGCAGTACGAAAAACGCTGGTACGAGGCACAGCGCAAAAAGGCCGCGTGAACCGTGGGTTATGAACTCCACAAAACAGGGGCAAGGTCACTTGTTACCAGAGCCAGTGGCCCGAAATGTTGCTTAGGGATGGTCTGCAAAAGTCAGCCCAGTGACGGCCTGATCTGAGACAGTCGAGCCATGAAGCAAATGAGCCTTGCCCACAGCGGATTCGAGCTGGTCACCAAGCGCACGCGCAAGCGTGAGTTTCTGGACGAGATGAATCTGGTGATTCCATGGACTGAACTGCTGGCCTTGATCGCGCCGCATGCGCCTGCGGGCAAGACAGGCAGGCCGCCGTTTCCCACCGAGGTGATGCTGCGCATTCACCTGCTGCAACAGTTCTTTGGCCACTCTGACCCGGCCATGGAGGAGGCGCTGCACGACATTCCGCTGTACCAAGAGTTTGCTCGCCTGGATGCTGGCATCAGTCGCCTGCCCGACGAGAGCACGATCCTGCGCTTTCGCCACCTGCTCGAAGAACACGGGCTGGGCCAGCAAATTTTGGCCACTGTGAATGCCAAGCTCATTGAGCGTGGCCTGATGCTCAAGACCGGCACGGTGGTGGATGCCACGCTGATTGCTGCGCCCAGCTCGACCAAGAACGACAAGGGTGAGCGCGACCCCGAGATGCACCAGACCAAGAAAGGCAATCAGTGGCACTTTGGCATGAAAGCCC
>JALHRI010000127.1 GCA_022841525.1 Alphaproteobacteria bacterium
GTTTATCGGGAATCTGCACGCCTGCCACCATCGTGCGGAATTTGAACATCATGAAGGGGCGTCCGTACTGGCCGACGCGCCGCTGCCGGAAAATGACCGCGCCGGGCGTATCGAGGCGAATCGCCAGTGCGATGAGCAAAAACAGCGGCCACGTAAAGAACAAAATCACCGCAGCGAGAGCCACGTCGAAAACCCGTTTAATGACACGCTGAAAAGGAGTCAGCACCGCGTCACGCACACCGATGAGTGGAATGCCGCTGAAATCCTCAGTGGTGAGGTGGAAATAGGCCAAATCGGCGTAATCAGGCGCGAGGCGGATGTTTACAGGGTGGCTTTGCAGCAGCCGGGCAATTTCGGCGACGCGGGTGAACACCTCGTCATTGAACCAGCGAATATAGATCAGCACTTCGTCCACTTGATGCTGCGCGACGATCTGGTCGAGCTGGTCGATGCTGCCGAGAATGGGCAGATCAGCGGCGGCCTCATCGGTTACAAAGCCGACGAGATGCAGATTTGCCCACTGATGGCTGGCAATGGTCGCGGCGATCTGGCGGGTGTAATCGTTAAGGCCAACGATGATGACGTGGCGGGCGTTGCTCAGGCGACGGGCGCGCATAAAGCTGTTGGCGATGACGCGATGAATAACGACGCCGACGAACATGAGCGCGATGAAGTAGAAAGCCTGGAGGCGGGAATAATCACGGTAGACGATGTAGAGCGCACCGAGGAACAACAGCGCGGCAATGCTGTGGCCGGTGAAGATGCGCCGGAGATGATGGCGGAGATGGTGATGGGGGCTGTAAACATTGGCCTGCCAAAAGCCGGCGAGCCAAACGACACTGGCAAGCAGATAGAGCGTGAGGGGGGTGGCAAAGGCTTCGTTCGGGCCGGTGATGCCGATGGCGAGGGTGATACGCAAAAAAGCCGAGAGCGCCAGCGCCGCGCAAACGAGCAGTACATCGGACACCAGAAAAAATAGCAGATAGCCAGGCTTGAGAGGCCGAATCATGGTTTTTGCTCCCCACACACGCACGTGATTATAATCATCCTGGCGCGGAATAGTTAAGGCAAACTTCATGCAAAAAATTCGGACTTATGACGCAACGGCTACAGCGGCAGCTTTCCCACTGGGCGGCATCGGCACGGGGAATGTGTCGCTGGGGGCGCGTGGGGAACTGCGCGACTGGGAAATCATGAATCGCCCCAACAAAGGCAACATCCTGCCGAATACGTTTTTTGCACTGCGGATGCAGGCTGAAGGGGGCGAACCGATTACACGGGTGCTGGAAGGGCCGGTGCAACCGCCGCACATTCGATCACACGGCTATCACCCGTCTACCGGCATCGGGCTGCCGCGTTTTGCGAACAGCACACTGCGGGGTGAGTATCCGCTGGCGTGGCTCGACCTCGAAGACGCGGATTTGCCAGTGCGGGTGCAGTTGGAAGCGTATACGCCGCTCGTGCCGCTGAACGCGGAAGATTCGGGCATCCCATGCGCGATTTTGACCTACCGGGTGACGAATGTGAGCGAGAAACCGCTGGCCGTGACGCTGGTGGGGTCGCTGGCAAACACGATTGGACTCAACCAACCGGACGCCTTCGGCAACCTGACGAATGGCGAAGGGATGCGCGTCAACCACTACCGCGATGAAAATGGGCTGCGCGGGCTGATGCTGGGCATCGAGGGGATGGACGCAGGCGATCTGAAATACGGCAACCTGAGCCTCGTGACGACCCACGAGCGGACGACGGTTAAGCCGGCGTGGCTGCGGGCGGGCTGGTGGGATTATGTACGCGAATTCTGGGATGATTTGCACGCGGATGGTTTGCTGAATGACCTGGGCTATGAACCGGCGAACAAAAATTGGGACAGCGGCTCACTCGGCCTGTTGGACACGATTCCGGCGGGTGAAACGCGAACGTTCCGGTTTATCCTGACGTGGTACTTTCCGAATCGCGTGAACAGTTGGGACGCGAAAGCGGATAAGACCGTGCGCAACCACTACGCGACCCAGTTTGCCGACTCATGGGAAATAGCCCGCTATACGATTGAAGAATTCGAGCGGCTGGACAAGGTGACGCACGATTTTCATGATGCGCTGTTCAGCATGACACTGCCGCCGGCGATTATCGATGCAGTAGCGTCCAATATTGTGCCGGTGCGCAGCAATACGTGTTTCTGGCTGGAGGACGGACGGTTTTTCGGCTGGGAAGGCTGTTTCGATGATATGGGGTGCTGCGCGGGAAGCTGCACGCATGTGTGGAGCTACGCTTACACCGCCGCCTATTTGTTCCCGGCGCTGGAACGCGAAATGCGCCGAATCGAGTTCACGGTTGAGACGGAACCGGACGGCTACATGTACTTCCGCACATTCCAGACGTTCGGCGAGGATTTCAAGTGGACATTTGGCGATCAAAAAGCGGAAGCGGCTGTCGATGGGCAGATGGGCAGCATTTTACGGGCGTATCGTGAATATCAACTGAGTGGGGATAAGACGTGGTTGGCGCAGATGTGGCCGGGCATCAAACGCGCTATTGACTATGCGAGCGTACAGTGGGATCGCGATCACGATCATGTGCTGGAC
>JALHRI010000128.1 GCA_022841525.1 Alphaproteobacteria bacterium
GGCCTGGCCTTTCTCATCAGCGAGCTGGTAGACTGGGCAGTCTATAGCTTCTCGGGCAAACCGCTTTCAGCGCGCATTATGCTTTCAAGTACGATTTCTGCACCGCTGGATAGTGCCGTGTTCTGGGCAGGCGCCAGCGCCGTGCTGCCCGGCGTCTTTACGTGGAGCACCGTGCTCAGCAGCATTGCCAGCAAATTATTAGGCGCCTACGTCGTCTCGCGCATGGTAAGAAAAACAGAGCGCAGACAGGGCTAAACCCGCTCAACGCTGTGCACCACATCTTTCGCGCGTAGCGAGGCGATGATGTTCGCCAAATGGCGGTTATTCTTCACTTCCACGTCAATTAACAGTTCGAAATAATCCGTCGAACGGTTGATGACTTTGAGGTTGCTGATGTTACCGTTATCTTTCGCAATCACGTTGGCCACTGCCGCCAGCGAGGCGGTTTCATGGCTGAGCATCATTTTTAAGCGGCTTACAAAAATCTCGTCCGATCCTGAGCTGTCCCACGCCACGTCAATCCAGCGCTCCGGCGCGTCGGCGTAATTATCAAGCGTTTCGCATTCCATGGTGTGAATGGTAATACCCTTGCCGGTGCTGACAATGCCCACAATACGGTCACCGGGAATGGGGTGGCAGCATCCGGCAAAGTGAATCGCCATCCCGGGAATGAGGCCTTTGATCGGAATCGGCAGGCCTTTGCGGGTTTCTTTCTTGCGTGCTTTAGCAATATCAAACGGATTTTTAACGCCGGCGGCTTCTGATTTTTTGGTGTGAAACACCGCATCATAGACCTGATTGCGGTTGACAATCCCCTCACCTACTTCGGCGTATAAATCTTCCACGTCCGGCTTCTTAAACAGAGCCAGCGCTGGCTCCAGCATTTTGTCGGTCAGGTCGTGGCCTTCGGCCTTAAACGTCTTTTGCAAAATCGCCTTGCCCAGCGTGATATACTCCTCGCGCTGGCGCGTGCGCATGAATTTGCGAATTTCCGATTTGGCTTTGCCCGTCACCACAAAACGTTCCCATGTGGGGGAAGGCGTTTGCGTTTTGGCGGTAATAATATCGACCTGATCGCCGTTTTTCAGCTCGTGCTTCAGCGGCACGATACGGCCATTGACCTTCGCCCCCACACAGGTAAAGCCCACTTTAGAGTGCACGGCGAAGGCAAAATCCACCGGCGTGGAGCTGCGCGGAAGCGCAATAATGTCGCCCTTGGGCGTGAAGCAGAACACCTGATCGTGAAACATTTCCAGCTTGGTGTTTTCCAGAAAATCTTCCGCGCCTTCCGACTGCTCTAAAATCTCCATCAGCTGCTGCACCCAGCGATATTGCAGCCCCTCGTGCGCGCTGTCTTGCCCCTGCTTATAGCCCCAATGTGCCGCCACCCCGTATTCCGCGACCTCGTGCATGGCGTAGGTGCGGATTTGAATCTCGATACGCTGCTGGCTAGGGCCAATCACGGCAGTATGAATCGACTGATAACCGTTGACCTTGGGCGTGGAAATATAATCCTTAAATGGCCGGGAATGGTGTGGTATTTCTCGTGAATGAGTCCCAGCGCCAGGTAGCATTCCGACACCGTGGTCACCACCACGCGGAAGGCAACAATGTCGGCAAGCTGCTCAAAGCCGATGCCTTTGCTCTCCATTTTTTTCCAAATCGAAAACGGCTTTTTCTCGCGGCCATACACGCGCGCACCTTTGATGCCCGCGCCCTCCACCAAATCGCGCAGAATTTCTTCCACTTTCTGCACCTGATTCTGGCCAGATTTGCGCAGAAAATCCATCCGCTTGACCAGCGATTCGCGCGCCTCGGGAAACAGTTCCTTGAACGCTAAATCCTGAAGCTCTTCTTTAATGCGGCGCATGCCAATGCGCTCGGCCAAGGCCGCGTAAATCTCCAGCGTTTCGCGGGCAATGCGCTGGCGTTTTTCCGGCTTGGGAATGTGATCGAGCGTTTCCATATTATGCAGCCGGTCAGCCAGCTTCACCAGCAACACCCGCAGATCGCGCGACATCGCCACCACTAATTTACGGAAATTTTCCGCCTGCTTGTTACTTTCGGATTTAATCTCAAGGCGGTTGAGCTTCGTCACCCCATCGACAAGTTGGCGGATTTCCTCGCCAAACAATGTTTCAATTTCATCGAGCGTGGCGTCGGTATCCTCCACCGTATCGTGCAAGAGCGCGGTGATGATCGAGGCCGTATCGAGCTTATACTGGGTGAGTTTATACGCCACCTCGATCGGGTGCGAGATGTACAGATCGCCCGAGGCGCGCATCTGGTTGCCGTGCTTTTGCATGGCGTACACATAGGCGCGGTTGATCGCGTCTTCATCCGCCTCCGGGTCGTAGGATTTTATTTTTTCAATCAGGTCAGTCTGGCGGATCATACTGGTAAAGTGGTTACAATGCCTGAAGTCATAGCACGACCACGCTTCGTCTCTGCCTGAATCGCTTGCGATTCTAGGGCAGTCCATCGTTACCAATGGATCGCCCTAGAATTTTTTAGCAAAAATTCAGGCGATGACGCGTTATGGCCGTGCAATACTTCTTT
>JALHRI010000129.1 GCA_022841525.1 Alphaproteobacteria bacterium
AGAACAATATAGGTTACATGCATCCCCACAAACAGCAGCAACAAATTGGCGAATAGCTCATGAGATTCGGTGAGGAATCCTTCTTCTTTCTCGCTTCCACCTTCGCTCTCATCATCATCCGCATGGGCAGCAGAAACTATCTGGGCATCAGCAAGCCCGATAGATTTACCCTTGTCGATGGCAATGCCGGTGCCTGTCACAGTAAGCAAGCTCAGCGCAATGCCCAACATCAAAGTCTTGCTGATGGCGGGATGGGTGAACAGGTTATTTGCCTGTAATCCTTCAAATGAGGGATAAAAGCGCATCAGGCCAACCTGACGTTCGCCACTGAGTGCCCAGAGAAGGCGTAAGGTAATGACGATTGCAACGCCGTAACCCAGCCATGCGTGGATAAGGCCAAGTTCACCCGTTAGATACGCCAATATAGCAAGTGTAGCGAGAGTGGCGTGATACACGCGAATACGTTGCATTATGTTCATAGAATTATCCTGCCTTCTGATCATTCAGATCAATTTTTATGCTGTTCCCTAACGTCAACCGCAAAGCATTGGCGATAGCGAGAACATCGATGAATTCCTGTAATAATGCTGCTTGCACGGGGCTGATATACCCAGCGGCGGCAAAGCCCATGCCGATGATAGAAAACGCCATGCCACCGATGGCGCTTTGTAGCGCGATGGTGCGCAGGCGTGCGCTGATGTGAATCAGCTCATCCACCTTCACCAACGAATTTTCCATGATAACTGCGCCTGCTGCCTCGGCCGTCACGCTACTATGCTGGCCGAAGGCAATGCCCACCGTGGCGGAGGCCAGCGCGGGTGCATCGTTGATGCCATCTCCCATAAAGAGTGTTGGCGCTTTGGCCGTTTCCGCCCGCACTATGGCCACTTTTTGCTCAGGGCTTTGCGATGCGAGTGTTTCTTTAATGCCAAGCAACTCCGCCAGATACGTCACCTCCGATTTGCGGTCGCCCGATACTAGCATGATTTTATTGAACTGGTGTGATGGTCCAAGATGGCCGATGAAGGATTTTCCATCCGAGCGCGGTGCGTCGCGGAAGCGTAGTGTGGCAGCATATTTGCCATCCACCATGATGATACTCTCAAGCCCAGCAGCGGTGGGTGGCATTATGGCAGCGATTTCTGGTTTCATTTGCAGAACTTTTTTGCGGCTGGTGACAGCAATTTCGTGCTGTTCCACCATACCAGTCAAACCTTGCCCCGGTTTTTCCGATACGCTTTCGGCCTCGATTAACGCAAGATTTGCTTTGGAGGCTGCCTGCATAAGGGCGCTTGCAAGTGGATGTTTTGAGTAGCGCTCAAGGCTTGCGGCACGTTGCAGAATATCATCCTGCGTGAATCCTGCGGCAGGCAATATCTCGGTGAGTTCCGGTTTGCCATAGGTGCGGGTGCCTGTCTTATCGAAGATCGCGGTGCGGCAGGTAGGCAGGCGTTCCAGCACGGTTGGGTCTTTGATAATGATGCCGCGCCGCGCTGACATTGAGATGGCGCCGATGATGGTGATGGGAATAGCGATGATGAGTGGGCACGGGGTGGCAATCACCAGCACCGACAAGGCGCGAAGCGCATCACCTGTAATGAACCACACTAATCCTGTGGCAATGAGTGCAAACACGGCAAACCATCCTCCAAGCTGATCGCCTAAGCGCCGCATGGTGGGGCGTTTCTGCTCGGCTTCTTGCATCACCTCCATGATTTGTGCATAGCGCGAATCATGCGCGAGTTTTTCGGCGCGTATGGTGAGCACCGATTCGCCGTTAATCGCGCCCGATAACACCGCCACGCCCGGCGCTTTGGAAACTTGGTAGGGCTCACCCGTAAGATACGACTCATCCATGGAGCCGTGGCCTTCGGTCACCACCCCATCGACCGGCGCAGTTTCATGCGGATAGACCAGAATTTCATCGCCAATCGCAATATCGGTAAGGGTGATTTCCTCAACGCCATCACCTTTTTTACGGTGGGCGGAAGCAGGCATACGCTCCGATAATGCACGCAGTACCGCCGATGCCTTGCGCATCGCATAAACCTCTAACGCCTGCCCACCCGCGAGCATGAGAACAATCAATGCCGAGGCCAGATATTGCTCAAGCACTGCTGCGGCGACCAGTTCAATGCCACCCAAAAAATCCGCCCCAACACTGCCACGGAACATCTTGATTGCAACCTGAGTCACCAGCGGAATACCGCCAATGATGATGAGTGCAAATAAAGGAATATCGGCAAGACGCAGACCAACCATAAGCTGCGTGTCATTCAGAATAAAATGCAAAGCAATGGCAATCAGTGACGCAATCGCAATCAGCATCTGCCATTTAGAGAAAACATGTGCTTCTGGTTTCATGTCATCATCACGTAACTGCCCGGTGCATCACAGGTGGATGGATATTCTTTGCTGCCCATGCTTGGTGGCTTAATTTTGCCATCCGAATGTGTATCAAGCCAACCCTGCCATTCTTCCCACCACGACCCTTCCTGAGTGGGCGGCTTCGTGTGCCCTTGTCCGGGCGGCGGGTTCGGGGCTGGCGCGGGCAGGGG
>JALHRI010000130.1 GCA_022841525.1 Alphaproteobacteria bacterium
GTTACGCCCCGACGACATCCATTAGAGTTGCGGTAAGGCCGGCGCATAGTACAAAGCAAATTGATCGCTTGACGGGAGATTGTAAGGGCTAAACACCGGCTCCCCCACGCCCAGATACTCCCGCAGGCGCTCCACCAAAGCCGGCTCATTCGGCTCGATGAAAAAAGCATAATCGATATTGCGGCGCAGGTCATACAGAAAGTCGGCATTAACTTGCTCTGGTCGCAGTAAGGTCAGCCCCAGATCGTGACGGTGAAAGGTCAGCAGCCCGCGTGTGTGATAGGAATCGGGTTCGATGCGGCTCACAATATAAATCTGCGTGCCGGCAGGAAAATTGAGCGAGCGCAGAACGGCATCCTGCGCATCCAAATGACCCCAATCGCGGCGGAACTGGACATTGTACAGCGGCACATGCCAATCAAAGTAATACCGAGCCTGTCCCACACTGAATGCCACCACAGTTACGAGTACCAGGAATACAGCGGCTGGTCGTGAGAAAGTCGCATCGAAGGCTCCCCATAAACCGACTGACACAAGCATGATGACTGCCGGAAAAACCACGACATAGCGTGTCATAATCGTGCTTTGCATCAGCAGGGTATTACCCAAAATCACAGCCAACAGCCACATAAGCAGCAGCAAGCCCGCCGGCCAACGCCAGCGCCAGAGGATGATACAGACGCCTAACAAAAATGCCGGCACCATGTATTCGAGCAGCATGGGGGTATGCCCGGCATAAAACAAGCCGCGATCTGGCTGGTGAACAAAAAGCAGAAGCGGATCGATGATATGCCAGCGAATGTGCCAATAAAAGTCACCCGACGCCAATAACTCGCGCCAATAATCGCCACCTAACGAAATATGGGGCGTGCTAAAGCGGGCGGCGGCTGAAAATTGCAGGGCGGCAAGAGTGGTATAAATCGGCAAGGCGACGATGAAAGCCAAACCACCGGCCAAGAGTAAGTTTCGGCGGCGCTCTGGCACGCGCCAGATGAACATGAGCAGCACAAACATCACTAAGGCCAACGGCGTAAATAATATACGTGCGCCTTCGTGAAAATAATGAGTCAGACCGAGCAGCATACCACCCGCCGCAAAATCTAAGCGGCGGTTGTGCATCAAGCCGCGCAGCAAAAACGCCAGTGCGATCAGCCCGGCCAGTGCGCCTGTTACCTCGATGATACCTAAGCGGCTGAGATGTAAATGGGGTGGGAACGTCACCAACAGCGCCGCCGCAACCAGGGCGACACGCTGCTGGAACAGCGCCCGCGCCAGCAGGTAGAGCGCCGGGATGCTCAATGCGCCGGTTAAGGCACTAGCAGCACGTAAGCCAGCCAAATTGCGTCCCAACACACTAACCGTTTTGGCTTCAAAATACGCAAACAGGTTGGGAAAGGCGGCTGTACCTTCCATCGGTGCCAGCAATTCGACGGTAGGCCGCGCCCACATCATCTCTATCGCAGTCGAGTAGGACAACTCATCAACGAAAAAGCGCACGGTCTGATTAAGCTGCCAGAGCCGGAGCAGCAGGGCAATCAAGGTTAAGCCCGTGACGATCATCACAGCCAGCCAATCGACCCGGATTGGGCGTAAATGCACTGCACCAAATCCCACCACCAAAGACAAGAGGCTGGTAACTAGCAGGCCGAACTGGGCATCGGTAGACGCCGCATCTTTGAGCAAGCCGCCATTGATTGCTGCCAAAAGAGCCAGCAAAATCATACCGGAAACGGCCATGACCCAATGGAGCGCGGTCATATGGTTTACGGATGAGTTTTTTACACGCGCAACCACGAGTAATAGATCGAAGGTTATTCCGCGTAATGCCAAGCCAACCAATACACAACCTAGCCCCAACAGCAGCACCGCTAACCACAAATTCGCGTAGGGTGTCGCGGCTCGAAACACGAGCGCGCTGGCAATTAAACAGCCACAAGCCGCTAACATCCAAAGACGGGGAAAGTGCATCATAAGTCCGGCAGATCGGGGGCGTAATACAACATAAACTGTTTATCCAGCGCCACGTCCGGGTAGGGACTCAGCGCCGGTGGCAGCAGGTAAAACTGCTCATTCAAGGCACTCACCGAGGTGTAATTTTCCGGCTCAACAAAAAAGGCGTGGTCAATGTTTTTATCTAATCCGTTCAAATAATCCGGCGTGACATCACTCGGTCTGAGATCATGAAACACCATATCACCGCGCATAAAGGTGAGCAACCCAGCGGCATAGTCGGGCGCTGGGGGATTCTCTGAAATGACGTGGATATGCGTTCCGCTTGGAAAATTGAGCGAACGTATCACCGCATCCTGCGCATCCCGAAAATCCTGGACTTCACGGAAATGGTGGTTGTACAACGGCAAATGTTGATTGAAATAGTAGTCGATCTCTAAAGTGCCGATAGCCATTACTGTCAACAACACCGCCACCCTACCCCACCACTTAGCCGGCACGAGCAAGCTCAAGCCACAGCGCAGCCCTACAGCCGCGATCAAGGCGAGT
>JALHRI010000131.1 GCA_022841525.1 Alphaproteobacteria bacterium
TTGTCGAGTACGGCTTGGGACGTAATTGGGGTTTTCAACACAGTTGGCCGGATGTCCGTAACGTGGTGAATTTCTTGCGTACTCAGGAACTAACCCTCGATACCCGTGTCCTCGCCGAACAATCGGCGGTTTACGAATATTATTTTGATTTTGGCCCCAATGACCGCGATGTGTGGAGTAACACCTTCTACATGGAATATCGTGGTTTCCAGGGAGAAGAAGCCATGCTAGCAGGTATCCGCGATCATTACTTTACCTATGTCATTCTCGACGATTACTACACGCCCGATATAAATCCCGACTTGGAAGACGCGCTCCAGGCGGCGGGCTACAAGATTATTTACAGTGAACCAGAACCCCAGGAACTCAGCACCGCCCAAATCACCTATGCCCGCGTCTACAGTTTGGAGTAGTGTCATGCGCGTTTTACGGTACTGGCCTCTTTTACCACTTTTCCTCTTGGTTTTTGCTTTCAACTACGCCTGGCTCGGCCAGGATATTTACCTGCGCCTGGGCATTTTGCTGGTGCCGGGTTTGGCGCTGGTTGCCCTCAACTACCTCGCCCTGACTCCGCGTGATCCCCGTTTTGCCACTTTAGCGGCGAATGTGTGGGTCGAGCGCCTGCAACTGCTGGTGATCTTCCTGCTGTTGCAAACGGTCATCCTCTATCTGGTCGAGTATTTCGGCGGTGTCCTGGCCGGTTACGGGCGTTTTGGCTTTATTGCCGCTTTTTCCGTTTTGTTCCTGTTCGGCATCTTTTTTGCCAACCGCATCGTCGCCGCCCTCACCCCCCGCCTCATCAACCTATTGATTAAGGCTCTGATTATTATCCCGCTGGTCAGTATTATCTTGCTGACCAACGGGTTCATGCTGCGCTACTTCAATACGCTGCTCTGGCCGTATCTGTGGCCGAGGCCGTTGGTCTACATTTTGATGGCGCTGTTTGTTGCTGTGATGATGTTCCCCGAATTTTTCACCGGTATCTGGTCGCTGCGTATGATTGGCTTTGCGATGGTCTTCATCGGCGAATGCTACGTCGGCCACAGCCTGATCGTGATGCTCGAACAGCCAACCATTCTGTCGGTGATGCATTTGCTGGGTATAACCGGCACCTATCTCGTGATGGTGTTGAGTTACATCAATCAGATGTCGCCCAAAAACAATGTCGAGCCGCCGGCTCTGCCCGAAGACCTTCCTTATATCGCGGCGGTCATCCCGACCTACGGCGAGCCGGTCGATATTCTGCGCCAAACCGTGCAGTCGTTGAAGAATCTCGATTACCCCCGTGAACGCCTGTTTATCGTGGTTTCTGACGACGGCCATCGTGATGAAGTACGCATCATGGCCGAGGGGCAGGGCGTCCACTACAGCATGGGCGCGAAGAAAGACGCCAAAGCCGGCAATCTGAACTCTGCGCTGGCCTATCTGGATGAAAATTTCCCGCAGGCTACGCTCATTCTGACGCAGGATGCCGACGAAATCGTTCACCCGACTTTCTTGCGCAAAACGGTGGGCTATTTCAATGACCCGCAGCTTGCTTTCGTGCAGACGCCTAAAGACGCTATCGCCCCCGAAGGTGATCCGTTCGGTGTGCGGGATCGTGCTTTCTACGATGTCATTCAACCGGGACGTAATGGCGGTGGCGCAGCCTTTTCATGTGGGAGCGGTGTGCTGTGGCGTATCGACGCCGTGAAATCCATTGGCGGGTTTGCCACCTGGAATATCGTGGAAGACCTGACCACTTCTTACTTCCTGCACAGCGCCGGCTACAAATCCGAATATCACAACGAAATTCTCACTATCGGCCTCGCCCCCGACGATCTGCCCGGTTTGCTCAAGCAGCGTGGCACGTGGGCAACCGATACCTGGCGCTTATTCCTGTTCAATAACCCGCTGCGGATGCCTGGCCTGACCCTGCGCCAGCGGATGCAGTATCTTGAACTCGGCCTGTTTTACATCACCTCGTCCTTCTTCATGCCGCTCGTCATGCTCACGCCCATCGTTTCACTGTTCACCGGCCAGTTCGTGCCGATTGAAGGTTCGGCGCTGTTCCCCTGGATTCTGATTAGCTTGCTGTACTATACCGTTCTGGCACAGGGCTTAGGCGAATTCCTCACCCGTATGTGGCAGTATTGGGTCGGTCACTGCCCAACCTACATCAAAGCCTTCATGATCGCCATTCGCTCACGCAAAAACAAGCCCAGCTACAAAGTCACGCGCAAAACCCGCGTCGATGGCTTCTACGGCCTCATGATCTGGCCGCAGTTCCTCTATCTGATTATCGGCGCTGCCGCCATTGTTTACGGCCTGTTCTTCATGCCCGAAGTCAATCTCGGCGCCCGCTTGACCAACAGCGCGATTCTGCTCTTTTTCATGTTTCTAGTGAGTGGGATTGTCCAGGCGTCATTCTACGGTGTCATGTTGCCGCACCAGCGCCTTGCGCGTTACATGCGCCGCTTTATCCCCCGCCCGATTTCCATCAGC
>JALHRI010000132.1 GCA_022841525.1 Alphaproteobacteria bacterium
TATGCAAGACCCAAAAGCGCAGACCCTTCTGCGCTTTTTTATTTCGCAAACAGATCAAGCCTCAAGCACCGTTGTTTTTTTAATGGGCGATATTTTTGATCTCTGGCTTGGAAAAAATTCGTACTTTATCAAAAAATATAGACCACTCATTGAGGCTATCGAAAGTTTTATAAAACAAGGTGGCGAAGTTCATTACTTTGAGGGCAATCACGATCTGCATTTAAAATATTTTTGGCAAGATGAGCTGGGTGCCATTGTTCATTCTGATCCTGAATATTTTCATTTGGAAGATGAAGTGGTGCGCATTGAGCATGGGGACCAAATGGATCCCGAAGATCGCGGGTATCTTTTTTTGCGATGGCTGCTAAGAACACCAGTGATGCGCTGGGTGATTCTTAATCTTCCAGGCGCGATCATTGCAAAAATTGGACAGATGATGAGTAAAACCAGTCGCGTTTACACCAACTCTTTGCGCGATCCTCAGCGAATTCTGAGTTTGATTCACACGCACGCGCAAAAGTCTTTTTCGCTCAGAGCTTTTCAGGTGATCATCACTGGCCATGTGCATCTTCGCGACGAGACCCCCTTCGCCGTTTCGGGGCAAAAAATGGTGTCTTACAACTTAGGAAGTTGGGATGACAGGTTCTGTGTTTTAAAAAAAGACGAGCGCGGTTGGTCCTGGTTGGACCTCTCAAAATAGGACTTTTGTCCCAATCCGACACACTCCAAACAACATAATAATTTGTTTCGTCGAAGTTTTGCACAAGTGCTTTAGTTCACATAAATAAATCCGATAAATACGTGTGGTATTCCGTCATTGTTTTTTTAATAATTTCATGCTGTTGATTCAAAAAGTTGTTGTTGGGCTCTTGATAGCCATGATCCCTGTGTTTGCCTTTGCGCAGACCGAGCCTCCGCAGTTTGTAACTGTGGACGGACGCCTTTATGATTCCACAAGTCCCACAACGCCGCTCTTAGATGCCAATGTTTCCATGCGTATTCAAGTTTTAAACCCTGCAAAGACATGTATTTTGTACGAAGAGCAGCAATCTGTGAGCACGCTGGCCAGTGGATACTTTAACGCTCGTGTGGGTTCGCCCACTGCTGGCATGGATTCTTTAAAGCGAACAGCGCTTGATAGCGGAAACTCGATGAGTTTGGTTTTTCAAAACCAAAACGCACCGATCACCGGTCTCACAGCCGGTGGTTTGGGTTGTAACTATACGCCGTCGCCTGGCGAATCTAGATTTTTCCGTTTCATCGTCACCCCAAGCACCACCGGTGTGACAAGTACTTTGAGTCCCGACATGACCATCGATTCTGTGCCGCAGTCATTGGTGGCTGAGACTCTCCAAGGTTTTGCTTCGGATGATTTTTTACAAATCAGCGCCAACGTCACTCAGGCAAAAGCGGAGAGTTTGTTTGGTGGAAGCTATGCCTCTCTGACCAGTTTACTGAGCGGTACAAGTTCTTTGTACTTACAAAACACAGCCAACGGTACGGTGATTCCATCGCGTCCGAGTGATCCCGCAGCGCCATCTGCAGGTCAAATTTGGTATGACTCCACAACGAATGAACTGAAGTATTACGACGGCGGAGCCGTGCAAACAGTGGGCACCGGAACGGGACTTGATGCCACTAAACTCCCGCTCGCCGGTGGCACGATGGCAGGCGCCATCAACATGGGATCGAACGACATCACAAGTGTGGGACACATTACACAAAGCCCACAAAGAACTTTCCGTTTTGGTGGATACACGGGAGGCCAGGAGACAACACTTCTTGGCACCCTCATCCCAGGACAAGAAGGCACCATGTGGTACAACACCACCACAGATAAAGTGATGTACTTTGATGGTACGGGCTCTCAAGAGCTTTTAACATCGACAAGTGCAAACAGCCTTGTGCCAAATTGTAATGCTGATGAGAGCTTGCAAATGAGCGCAGGTCCCATCTATCTGTGGTCCTGTGTGGCGACAACAGACAGCACGAAGCTCGCCTTAGCCGGCGGAGCGATGACTGGCGCGTTGACAATGAACGCCCAAAACCAAGTGCGCTATGCCGACGCTGATTCTTCGAACTACGCCGCTCTTCAATCGCCAGCAGTCATCGGGGCCAACTATGTTCTTACTTTGCCTGTGGATGATGGAACTCCAGGACAAGTGCTACAAACGGATGGAAACGGACTGTTGTCATGGCTCACAATTCCGTCAGCTCCCGTATCCACAGTGTTTGGCCGAAGCGGCGCAGTTGTGGCTGTGGCTGGTGACTATTATGCGAGCCAAGTTGATAACACGCCTGCTGGAAATATTGCGGCGACCGATGTTCAAGCGGCTCTTAACGAGTTAGACAGCGAAAAGGCCATCAATGCACGAAACATCAACACCAACGCAAACTCAGGTTTAGCAGGTGGTGGAGATTTATCT
>JALHRI010000133.1 GCA_022841525.1 Alphaproteobacteria bacterium
GATGGAAGGTCAGCCGCAGCATGTGCGCTCGGCGATGATTGAGAAACTGCGCGAGCAACTGGCGCAGCGCGATGAACAAAAAGCCAAAGCGCTGGATGTGATGATCGAGCAGCAGCGCACACAAGCGCAGCAGCAAAAAATGTCGCAGCATTGGCTGGCTTATTTTATGAGCCAAGAAACGTTACGCAAAATCCGTGAGTCTTTCATGGGCAGCCCAGGGCTCAAAGCGCAGGTGGAAGCGCTGGGGCAGGAACTGGCACGCAAAGGCGTGATTGGAAACATGCAGATGAATCAGAAGCAGGATTTAGGCGAGTTGTCTTCCACCATTCTCTATAACCGCAATCGCGAAACGGGTAAGGATACCGGCAAGGGGCGTTGAGTATTTTTTTGAAGAAGATGTCATCCTGCGGGACACAAAGTGTCAGCGCAGGATCCTAACGAGATGCTGCGCTCTCGTTTTCAACGAGCCGCAGCATGACCAGACCTTAAATACCAGCTACCAACTCCGCCAACTCACCCGATTCATACATGTCGCGCACAATGTCGCAGCCGCCGATAAATTCGCCTTTGATGTATAATTGCGGGATGGTTGGCCAATCGGAAAAGACCTTGATGCCTTCGCGCAATTCCTGATCGAGCAGCACATTCACGTCTTTAAACTCGCTCACGCCCACGCGCTCTAGCACGGCGACCACGGTGGCCGAAAACCCGCATTGCGGCAATTTTTTGCTGCCTTTCATATAGAGCACAATGTCGTTGCTGGCGATGTCGGAACGGATGGTTTCAAAAATGGCGGGTTCGGTCATGAGCAGTTTCCAGTTGTCGGTTTACGGTTGACGGATTCTTAAACCGTCTGCTGTCAGCCGTCAACCGGCAACCGTCTTCACTGCCAGCGCATGTAGGGTGGTGCCCATATGTGCGCCAAAGGCGGCATAGACCATTTTGTGCTGCGCCACACGCGATAATCCTTTGAACGAAGCGCTGGTCACGGTCACTTCCCAATGGTCATTGTCGCCCGCTAAATCTTTGAGCTCAATGGTGGCATCGGGCAAAGCGGCCTTGATACGGGTGGTGATATCGTCGGCGGTCATGGGCATGAGCGGGTTCCTAATTCGACATATAACCCGGCATCCAGCATTCATGCACGGCTTTGAGGTGTTCGACAGGAATGCGGGTGATGCCTTCCACGCTGAATTGATTGCCGCCTACCGTGCCAAGGTCGGTGATGGGGATATTCAGTTGATTCGCGGCGATGAGGACTTCATCGCGGAACTGGTCAGACACCGCGATCACATAGCGCGCCTGATCTTCACCAAAGCTGTAGCTGAGCGGTTCTACCCCTTCGGGTAATGTTAACTCCACACCAAGGTCACGCGCAAAGCACATCTCGGCGATTGCGACCAGCAAGCCGCCATCGCCTACATCGTGGCAGGCGCGCAATAAGCCAAGTTCGATCATGTTGCGGATGAATGCGCCGTGGCGTTTTTCGAGGGTAAGATCAACCGGTGGCGGTGCGCCTTCATCGCGGCCTTCCACTTCGCGCAAAAATAGCGAGCACCCCATGTGGCCAGATGTCGCACCGATCACCAGAATGCTGTCGCCCTCATCGGTGAAGCTCATGCCGATGCGACGCGATAGATCAGCCAGAATGCCAACACCGCCGATGGTAGGGGTGGGCAGAATGCCCTTGCCGTGGGTTTCGTTATAGAGCGACACATTGCCGGAAACGACGGGGTATTCAAGCACCGTGCAGGCCTCGGAAATACCTTTGATACAGCCGACGATCTGTCCCATAATTTCGGGCTTTTCGGGGTTGCCAAAATTGAGGCAGTTGGTGATGGCCAGTGGCTTTGCACCGACAGATACTAAGTTGCGGTAGCTTTCGGCCACGGCTTGTTTGCCGCCTTCTACAGGGTCGGCTTTGCAATAGCGTGGCGTCACGTCTGTCGTCATCGCCAAGCCCTTGCTGGTGCCATGCACGCGCACAATGGCCGCGTCACCGCCAGGGCGTGCCACGGTGTCGTTCATCACCATGTGGTCATATTGTTCCCAGATCCACCGCTTGCTGGCAATATCAGGGCAGGCGATGAGGGTTTCGAGCGCCACGCCTAGGTCGGTTTCGGGGTTGATGGCATCATGCGCTTTACGTGTGGGCGTAGGTTGCCATGGGCGGTCATATTGCGGGGCGGAACCACTGATCGGCTGCACTGGTAAATCAGCGACGACTTCGCCATGCATTTTCAGCACCATGCGGCGCGTATTGGTGAGCACACCAATGGTGGCAAAATCGAGCCCCCATTTTTTGAAAATGCTTTCAGCCAGCTCCACACGATCAGGCTTTAAGACCATCAGCATGCGCTCCTGCGATTCGGAGAGCATAATTTCATACGGCGTCATATTCGGTTCGCGCA
>JALHRI010000134.1 GCA_022841525.1 Alphaproteobacteria bacterium
CGGAGCCAGTGAATATTGTTTTAAAATCGTTGTAATTGATGAAGTATCCGGATGTCAGAATACAGACCAATTGGTATTATTACCTGTTGTTGGTACAGAAGCATTGGTATCACCTAACGTTTCCATATGTCAGGGTAATTTTACCACTTTGTCTGTCACCAATGCAGCTCAGTTTGTCAGTTTTGCATGGTCACCCGGTTCTTCAGTAAATCCTAATTTTACAGTTTCTCCATCGACAACAACACAATATTCTGTAACTGCCACAGATGCAAATGGATGTACAAGTCAAAAAGCGATCGTTGTTACCGTAAATCCAAATCCTACGGTAAGTATAGGAGGAAGTTTGTCTTTCTGTCCGGGTGGTAGTACAACATTGACCGCTTCAGCTGGTAGTTCTTTTGTTTGGTCTACACCTACAAATCCAAATGTTGGAACCGGCCAAAGTTTAGGCCCGATCACGTCAGCTGATACCTATACGGTAGTTGTTACCAATGCAAACGGATGTACAGGTAGTGCTACGGTAAATGTAATACAGGATGCCAACTTAACCATTGTTGTTCCACCGATTACTTTATGTGACAATAATCCTGATAGTCTGGATGCGGGAGCAGGTTTTACATCCTACTCTTGGGCAGACGCAGGTGGAAATCCACTCGGATCAGTCAGAAAACTTGAAGTCACAGCTGCCGGCACTTACTTTGTCACAGTTTCTGATGGAATTTGTTCAGGTAATACTTCAGTTATAGTTACCAACAATTCTACTCCCGTACTCAACCTGCCGGATACAGTGACTGTTTGTAGATTAAATACCGGTTTGGGTAATACATTTATAAATTTTGGTTCTCTGCAAAATGGCGCCTCAGGACAATGGTTTAATACAGATTTGGCGCCGGTTGACGTTACAGATTGGAACAATGTCAGTTTCCTTACTGTAGGTTCCAGAGATACATTTACCTTCGTCTTTATAACGGATAACGCTGTTGCACCATGTGACAATGTATCAGATACTATTGAAGTTGTAGTGCGTAATTGCGCTTGTCCGGCTGTTGCAGTTAATGCTCCTCCGGTGCTTTGTAATAGTACAACCGGAACAAACAGTACCAATTTGAATAATCTCAGATTACATTCTAATCCGGGAACATGGTCTGTTGTTTCAGGTCCGACACCAGCACCAACTATTACGACAGGAGTTTTAAATGCAGCCAATGCTGCTCCAGGGGTACATAGGTTGCGTTTTACTTTAAATCCGCTTCCTGGTGGAAATTGCCCTGATAGTGCAGAAGTAGATTTAACGATTATGCCTGCACCAAGAGCAACTACTATAGATACGGTTTTATGTAATGCTGTAGGGGGTTCTAATCTTACGGCCATAAACCTCAACAGTTTATTGGCACCAGGGTCTTCTACAGGAGGAACCTGGACCCAAACCAGCGGAACAACAGTTGGAGGTACACTTCCAAATATCAATGTTGTTGGAATGAACGTCGGCACCGTTAGTTTTACTTATACCACCAATACCGCCATGGCGCCTTGTACGGACATTATGGTGCCGGTAGATGTCAGAATTCGTGATTGTTCTTGTCCTGATGTAGTCATACGCCCTGATACCCTATGTAACGGAAGTATGACATTACTGGATCTTGAAAACCCTCTGAGGTTTACAGTTGATCCGGCATCAACAACAGGTGTATGGACAATCAATGCTCCGGCATCAATCACAAATGTCAAATTTTTAAATGCATTCGGACTGCCGGCAAACAATTATACGGCGACCTTTACCATATCAGGAAACTTACCTGCACAATGTCAACGTAATTTTACGAAAACAATCGTGGTAAGAAATCAAACAATAGTTGAGAATGTAGGAAGTCCGTGTTCAGAAAACACAGGACAAGGTGTCACAACCGTTAATTTGTTTTCACTATTGAGATCCGGATTTACATCAGGAGGTACCTGGACCCAGGTAAGCCCTGCAACCCCGGCATTGACTATACCAGCCAATGGGGTTGTTGATTTTGTTGGTCAGGCTCCTACATCACAGTTTATCTTCAGATACACAGTGAATGCTTCCCTGCCTTGTACCCCGGTAGATGTGACCGTAAATGTCAGAGACTGTAATTGTCCACCGATTATTTTGAACCCTGCACCACCGCTTTGTAATAATGGTGGGGTGACTAATGGTATGCTTGACCTGACAACCTTACTTGATCCGACTTCAGGTCCGGGTGTGTGGTCAGTAACATTCCAGGGTAATCCGGTTACTTTAAACAATAACGTACTTGATGTCAATGGACAACCGGCAGGTACCTACAGAATAAGGTACACCCTTGTGCCTGTACCGGGAGGAACCTGTGAACGATTCAGAGAAATCACCGTTGAAGTAGAAAGTTATGTGAGTG
>JALHRI010000135.1 GCA_022841525.1 Alphaproteobacteria bacterium
AAGTGACGCGCTTCTCTGACGAGCAAATTCGTCAGATCACCGCCCTCACCAGTCAGGCCGCTGTGAAGGTCGCGTCCATCCGTGCGTTTGAAGAAACCAGCCGCGCCCTGGGGCAGACTGAAGTTCTCTACGCCGGCAGTGACGCGGTGAACCGTGCGACCAGCTTACAGGAAACGCTGGATGCCATTGTCAGCAACACCTTTATTCGCTCGATGCACCGCGCCAACGTGCAGATTTTCAACGAACCCTGGCTGGAAGGCGCTCCTGCTCCCCATCATCTCGAAGTCTCGGCGGTGTGGGAAGGCAGTGGCGGCGCTCCACTGGAACCAGTCGGCACGCGCTATGAAGTAGCCACCTTCCCGGTAGTCCAGACCATCAGTCGCAGTGAACCGACGCTGTTCGAGGACGCCGGCACTGACCCGCGCTTCGACCCTGCTGCGAAAGCCGTTCTGGTCGATCAATTGGGGATGCACGCTTTCCATGTCTTCCCGCTGACGCTCGGCAACCAGTGGATCGGTTACATCACCGTCCAGAACCCAGAAGTGACGGCGCTCACTGAAGATCAAATTCGTCAGGCCAGCGCCCTCAGCAGTCAGGCTGCTGTGAAGATCGCGTCGATCCGTGCTTTTGAAGAAACGCAGCGTGCGCTGGCGCAGTCCGAAGTGCTGTACGCCGGTAGCGACGCGGTGAACCGTGCGACCAACCTGCAAGAGACGTTGGACGCCATCGTTAGCAACAGCTTTATCCAAACCATGCACCGCGCCAACGTGCAAATCTTCAACCAGCCCTGGCTCGAAGGCGGTGCGCACCCGGACTATCTCGAAGTCTCGGCGGTCTGGGAAGGCACTGGCAGCGCCCCGCTCGAACCCATCGGCACCCGTTACGAAGTTGCCAAATTCCCCGTTGTCCAGACCATCAGCCGCAGCGAGCCGACCCTGTTCGAGGACGCCGGTAATGACCCGCGCTTCGACCCCGACGCCAAAGCCGTGCTGGTCGGTCAGTTGGGTATGCAAGCCTTCCACGCTTTCCCGCTGACGCTCGGCAACCAGTGGATCGGTTACATCACCGTCCAGAATAAAGAAGTCACCAAGCTGACGGAAGATCAAATCCGTCAGGCCACCGCTCTCGTCGGTCAGGCCGCCGTGAAAATCCAGACGATCCGCCTGTTCGAGCAAACCCGCGACGCCCTGAAAGAAGTTTCAGACTTCAAGTTCGCACTCGACGAATCCGCGATTGTGGCGATCACCGACCAGCGCGGCATCATCACCTACGTGAATGACAAATTCTGCCAAATCTCCAAGTACAGCCGCGAAGAATTGCTCGGTCAGGATCACCGCATCATCAACAGCGGTACCCATCCGAAAGAGTTCATCCGTAATGTATGGGTGACGATTGCCAACGGTGGCACGTGGCGCGGTGAGTTCAAAAATCGCGCTAAAGACGGCAGCATTTACTGGGTTGATACCACCATCGTGCCGTTCCTCAACGAACAGGGCAAGCCGCGCCAGTATCTGGCCATTCGTTACGACATCACCGAGCGCAAGCAGATCGAAGAAGAAATCGCGAAGCGTGCGACCGAATTACAAACGGTATCTGAATTGAGTAGTGCGGCCGCGACCATCCTCGACACGTACACGCTGCTGCAAACCGTGTCCGATCTCACCAAAGAGCGTTTCGGCCTCTACCACGCCCACGTTTACCTGCTGGACGACAGCGGCCAGAACCTTGTGCTGGCCGCCGGCGCGGGTGAAGCCGGGCGCATCATGCGTGAACAGGGTCGCAGCATTCCGTTGAATCATCCCCACTCCCTGGTGGCAAGTGCTGCCCGTAGCCGGCATGGTGTCATCGTCAACGATGTGACCTCAGAACCAGACTTTTTGCCCAATGCACTCCTGCCGCACACTCAGTCTGAATTGGCTGTACCCCTCATTGTTGGTGATATCGTCGTCGGTGTGCTGGACGTGCAAGCCGATGTCGTTGATCGCTTTACCGAAATCGACGTGCAGGTCAAAACCACGCTGGCAGCGCAGGTCGCCGTCGCGGTGCAAAACGCCCGCCAGTTCGAGCTGTCGCGCAGCGCCCTGAAAGAAGTTTCAGACTTCAAGTTTGCACTCGATGAAGCGGCCATTGTGGCGATCACCGACCAGCGCGGCATCATCACCTACGTGAATGACAAATTCTGCGAAATTTCCAAGTACAGCCGCGAAGAATTGCTCGGCCAGGATCACCGCATCATCAACAGCGGTACCCATCCGAAAGAGTTCATCCGTAATGTATGGGTGACGATTGCCAACGGTGGCACGTGGCGCGGTGAGTTCCGCAATCGCGCTAAAGATGGCAGCATTTACTGGG
>JALHRI010000136.1 GCA_022841525.1 Alphaproteobacteria bacterium
CACTAATTTCCACTGTCAGCAGCATCATCGGTGAAAAATAATCGAGCGTATATTTGGAAAGCACCGTGCCGCTGCCCCAAATCGCCGAACACAAGACCAAAATGAGAAACGCAAATTGCGCCGTTACGATAGACCGGTTTTGCAGCCGAGCAGGAATCGGATTGATAATGGTTGTCATGAGACTATCTTTTCGCTACAAGTCACTGAACTTCACGGGGGTTGCATCCGGTTATCTTGGCATACAAAAAAGAGCGCCAACGAATAGCAGGCAAAATGGCACGTACCGCGCCAGACCGTGCTGCCGGGATGCAAAACAATTCAATTCAGAGCCGCAAATAGGCGCTAAAACAGACCATCAAATGCCGAAAATCAAATCAGCAGAAGACGCGCCAGAGTATTAGCGGAAGAATCACATCAATTGGTAGAATGCGAATTGACCACCGTTGAGGACTTCAATAGGTGCAGTGCTGGGATGGGGGTTTATATAACGTATAACGCAGTGTGAAATAATTTGGTATGCATCTGGTGACGAAGTGCATAAAATCCCTCGCTTCCCTCGTACATGCCACAGCATAACACAGCCCTTAGCAACTGGCTAGGGCTGTATTGATTTTGTGAGCGTATTTTGTCAAAGTTTAATGTGACAATAAAGGTTTCGGCTCACGGTTAGATTGCGTAAAAATATGTAGTTGTAGGGTCGAGGCATGCCTCGACCCTACGGAAAATGACCTGTTTTGAACACCAGCCAAGATTTAAGCTACAGGCGTAAACGTCACCGTCACCATATAAGCCAATAAAATGCTGGTGATTGTCCACGCGATGACACGCGGAATATTATCACGGACTAAACCCGTAATCAGCGCGTCGGATTTGCCTTCGGCATCGAGTTTGTTATGTTTTGGCACTTCCAGCGCAATGGTTGTGACCAAAACGACGGCGGTGCAAGCCGCTACGACCAACGACGCCCACTGCGGCGCTGCCTCTGGGCGCAGAAACACCAGCGCAAAGGTGGCAAATATCGTCAGCACCATCGGAATGACCGCCACAATCAGTAATCGCCGCCCAAAACTGACATGGAACGGCACAAATTCGGCGGCGCCCACCAATGCATAGGTGGGGTAACATACCACCTGAAGCATCCACGATGCCCCGGTGCAATAAAAACTCATGACTGTACACACCAGCAAAAAGAGTTCTGCGCTTCCCATGATAATCCTCACCGTGCTGATAAATTGTAAAAGTTTCGGCTCATGTCCTGCTTACGTGAAAAGTTTTTGTAGAGACACGGCATGTCGTGTCTCTACGGAAATTTACCTATTTTGAACATAAACCAAAGTGTCCGTAAAACGTTAGCTAGAGTATAATGCAAGCCATCAGCAAAGACTTGTTTAACACGCCACACCTGTTATCTAGGCGTCCGAATATCCCCCAATAACACAAAGGCAAATACGATTGGATGCCTTCACGAGCGTTCTCAGCAGCCTTCATTTACACAGTACAGTGTATTGCCAAGCAGAAATCGCGTGCCATGATTGGGCGCTACGGTTTGCGGCACTGCCTACGGCGGTATTCCATGTGGTGTTGACAGGCGAGTGCTGGTTTAGCAATGCGAGTGGGTCGGAAGCACACCAGCTAAAGGCAGGCGATGTGCTGCTGCTGCCCGGTGGCGAAGCGCATCATATTCTGCCAGAACCGCACGTCAAACCGCGTTATAGCATCCAACTTGACCGTGATGTGCCGCAAGGACGGCGCTTGCTGCGTTATGGCGATGAGGCTCAAGAACTGGTGTTGATTTGTGGTAGTTTTGATTTTGCTGTATTACCGCAACACCCCTTGCTCCAATCATTGCCAAGATGTGTGTTAGTGCCGGGCGAAAATGGACAGCCTGCCGGGCAATTGGGCAGTTTGTTTCGTATGATTGCCGCAGAAGCCACCGCGGCGCATTTGGGCGCGGATTTGCTGCTGACGCGCTTGGCAGATGTGGCATTTGTCGAGATGATGCGGCGCTGGTTGGCACATCATCCTAATCCTGCACCCGGTTGGCTGAGTGCGTGCCGTGACCCGCTAGTGGGGCAAGCCCTCCAACTGATTCATCAGCAACCAGAATATGCCTGGACAGTTAGCGAATTAGCGCAAGCTGTCGCGTTATCGCGCTCTAGTTTTGCTGCCCGCTTTACCGAATTGGTGGGCGAACCCCCGATGCAATATTTAACGGCGTGGCGGATGCAACTTGCCGCCTATTGGCTGCGGGATTCGCAGCGCCCGGTGCAGCAAGTCGCCTTTGGCATTGGTTATGAAACATTGCCCGCGTTTAGCAAAGCCT
>JALHRI010000137.1 GCA_022841525.1 Alphaproteobacteria bacterium
AAGGCGCGGGATGCAGCGAACTGTCTCCGTCGATGCCTTTATGGTAGCTATTATGATGAACGGCATAGGGGATTGTCAAGACCTGAACCCTCATGAACTGTAAAGTCTTGTTAACTTGAATAGCAATCTCCTTACATCTCTTGACGACTTTTGGGAACTGTGTTACTCTTTTACGGATTGTGAAAGGTGTATGACCATGTCAGATCATTTGAAACCCTTAATCGAGTCTGGAGCTGTGTACTCTCGGCAAGAAGCCGCAGAGGCGCTGGGCATTAGCCTAAGTACGCTTAAACGACTCATCAAGAATGGGTATCTACGAGTGAGCAAGCCACATGGTATGCGCCGTGTATTCATTACTGGTGAGAGCATTCTGGCAATGCTTGAAGATACGACTGTCGAGAGGAGTGCATAGCGTGGTTATCGAGTTGTTGCACGTTTACAACAACCACATAGCCGATTTGCCGATGCCTTCTCGTATTGCGTCTGGTGGACGTGCGCGGCAGAGCGCCACCGCGAACCTGGCGCTGGGTACGTCGTATGTGGGTGATGCCGGTGATAATGGCCGCCCATTCGTATTCGTGTGGTCTCACGAGAGGGAGAGACAGACTTGACCGTAAGTCAAGTGATCTTCCCTCGAAACCCCTGTTCTTAGAAAGAAAGGGCGTGAGACGTAGCGATAAGCAAAATCTCACGCCCTTTTTATTTTGTTTTGTCACCAGCGGCAATGCAGAAGAGGTAGAAAATGGGACACATCATTCACCAGTCCAGCAATCTTCAGGTTCTTTACAATGACGCTCGGCTGATGGCGCTTTTCCAGGCGCTCGACGAACTGCACAGCGCCGCCAGCGATGGTGAGCTGGTCGCCTTCTCGCCACTGCCGGAAACGGAGATTGTTGGGTGGCTGCACGATCTGGTGTTCACGGCGCAGGAAACGATTGCGGAGATCGAAAAAGCGCATAAGCAGCCAACACTACGCCTGGTCAAATAGCCAGGGAACCCCAGGCGTCTAACAAACGTCTACGGTTTTAAGGATCGAATTTATTTAGCGCGGGCGGGCGGCCTATCTCCGCCCAAAGGGAAGGATGAAGCGTTGACGGACAATCAGTCAGGAAACCCATCGGCAAAACCGCAAGACCGCGCTAATGATAAACGTTATCTAGTGCGGTCATCACCTAAAAAACAGGGCATGACCGGAATCTGAAAGCAGCAGTTGAAGTTGGGCGAGTTTCTAACGTAAGTCAGCAGCGTAAACGGGAACGAACGTGTGGATCAGGGTGTAATCGGTAGTCTAAACAGAACGACAGCTTGACAGGCGGGGTGTTGTCCCCGCCTTTTTATAACAGTCCGTTAAAGCAAATAGACCAAATTTGCGGTATAATTTGTTGTGAATTAAAGTGCAAAAGGACGTGATTACTGAGGGCAGGATAGCATGTCACAAAGTCGAGTCCTGTTGTTAAACGGCAACACGTGGGAACCGTTGTCGATTATTACGGTTCCGCGCGCGATTAATTTGTTACTCGCGGGCAAAGCGGTGGTGGTTGAACAGAGCGGCACATTTTTAAAAACCGTGCGGGATCGTTACCCGATTCCGTCGGTGATCGCACTGCGCACCTACATCAATGTCCCACGCCGGCGAGCGCACTGGAGCCGTAAGGGTGTGTTGATCCGCGACGGCTATACCTGTATTTACTGCGGTGTGCAGCCCGGTATGGCGGCACATGGCAAGGTGCTGGTCAAGAGCGATTTCACTGTCGATCACATTCTCCCGCGCTCACGGGCTGGCAAAGATCATTGGACGAACACAGCGTGCGCCTGCTACAGTTGTAATCATCGCAAAGGCAACCGTCTGCCCCACGAAGCGGGCATGAAGCTGGCTTGGGAGCCGAAAACACCCCGGACCAGCTATCTGGTGATCGCGGTGGGTACAGGGCCGGACGCCTGGCGGCGCTACATCGAGTTAGAATAAATCTACAGAGGTCATGGGGCCTCTGTTTGTTGTTACAGCCATGCGGAGTTAGCACTATGCCAACAACCGTCGCAGGATTTTTAGGTACGTGGTTACTTAATCCGGCAAAGTCCCATTATGAAGTGGGGCAACCGCCGCAGTCCGGTCAATATCGGATTGAAGGCGACAACGATGGGTTAACGGTGCTGATGCAGTGGGTTGATGCCAGCAATAACGAGTATCACCTAGTGTATCGCGGTATCCCGGACGGCAATCGTTACCCCTATACTGAGAATCCTGCTGTGGATGCTATGGTGATGAGCCTGGTCAATACCACAACTCTGGACTCAGCAGCATACAAGGACG
>JALHRI010000138.1 GCA_022841525.1 Alphaproteobacteria bacterium
GAAGATGGCCGGCAGCACCAGCGATGCGGCAGCCATTCGCGCCAACCTGGACAAAGCCTTCAAGGCGCTGCCCGACGCGCACAACCCGCACGACATCAACGGCGTGGACGAACGCGGCGGCTCCACGGCCAACACCCGCGTGGCCGTGGTCGACAACGGCAAGGTCCGGGAAATTCGCCTGAGCGATCTCGCCAAGTAGTTCGGCCCTACTGCGGCGGGTTCTGGCCCTGGGCCTGGGCCACGAGCAGGGCCACCAGTTCTTCGGAGGCTGCCAGGGTGCGTTCGCTCTCCTCGACCACGCGCCCGGCGCCCTGGCGCAGCAGCGCAGGCTCCTTGCTGGCAAACAGGGGTTCCTGGTAAGCCTCCCAGGCGCGCCGCACGCGCGTGGCTGCGGCCTTGGCGGGCGGTGCCATGCGGGGCGAGCTTTCCAGCTGGATCAGCACGGCGGTGAAATGTGCCCGGCTCAGGTGCAGTTCCATATCTGCCGGTGCGTCATGGAGTTCCCAGGCGCGGTAAAGGTAGAACTTGGCCATGCGCTGCGACAGCATGCGCTGGCGTCCGGCGATGCCGATCAGGTGACTCAGCGGCGATTCGGTGGCGTTTACGTAGGCCAAGGTTGCCCGGTGCGCGGCCTGTTGCAGCAGTTCGCTGGCGTCGTAGAGCTCTGCCGCGCCCTTGCGGCTGGGATCGCCAGCAAGCATCGCCTTGAAATCTGTCCAGCGCACTTGCAGCGGGGGCAGGCTGGCCTGCACGGCCGGGGTGGGCTGAAAGGACTTGAGTGCAGCAAGGTGCGCATCAAATCGTTCGATCGACCCTTGCAGCAGGGCGCGTGCGCTGTCCGGTGCGACAGACAAGCCCCATTGCAGGTCAGTAGTGTCCGGTTAAAAGTCGAACAAAATCAACTGGTTACCGATGGGTGGGGGTGTGGTTTGGGAGCGATCGGTCTGCAAAGCGCATGACAGCTGGGTTTTCTCAAAGATTGAGACCGACAAAATCTGTAGACAAGTGTAAAGCGAGGCATCCAGGTGGAGTTCTTTTTTGACGATGGCGATCAGCACGTAGGTCGAGACGGCGCACCAGATTTGCGTCTTCACCGCGTTCTCGCTGGTGGCCAAAAATCGCTTGATGCGCAGATGCTGCTTGATCCACTTGAAGAACAATTCGACCTGCCAACGGCTTTTGTACAACGCAGCAATGGTCAAGGGTGGCAACGCCATGTTGTTGGTCAAAAACACCAGCGTCTTACCCGACTCGGAGTCTTTGAATTTCACCCGGCGCAAATGTTCGGGGTAGTCGCGTCTGACGTAAAAGCCATTGAGTGCGATGCGCTGATCGCAGATCACGCCGGTGGCTCTGTCTGTTGCACTCGAGTAAACACGGCGGGCGTTCATGCCGCGCTTGGCGCGGGTAACGAAGAACGCGCCGCTCTGGTGAAGTTTGAACAGCCGAGCAAAATCCAGATAGCCCCGGTCCATGATGTAGAAGGCGCCCGCCTCGACAGGCAAGATGTCGAGCACATTGACATCGCCAAGTTTGCCGTCGCTGACATGGATGAAAGCGGGGATTGCTCCTCTCAAATCGAGCAACGTGTGCATCTTCACAGCCGCCTTAGTCGAACGAAATGGTGCCCAGTCGAACAGACTCAAACACAAGTCGATGGTGGTGGAGTCCAGCGCGTAGACGGTGGCATCGAGATCAACGCTCATGGGCTCTTTGACGTAGAGCTCCCTGGCCTTGGCAATCAGGCGCATGGCCAGCGCGTGATAGATGCGCCAGTCCCGCAGATTCAAGGCATCAGCCAAAGTCGAGCGAGCGGGCACGTTCTTCAGGCCCATGTGAAACAGCTTGGCTTGATTGGAAGTGAGGCACACCTCGATGTCGCGCAGCGATTCGCGCCAGGTCAGCTGCGCAAACGCCATCACGCGAAACACATCGGCACAACTGAGCGTGCGAACGCCAGCGTCGCCGTTGTGGCGTTCAATGATGCGACCAAAAGTTTTCCAAGGCACGTGCTCCATGACTTGTGCAAAAAGCGTCTTGCCGGTGTTCATGTGGTGCCCCAGGTCATTCAAACCTACGAGCATCGCAAATGCGCCGGCCACGCTGAAGCCAACACGTGACTAAAAACAATGGAATTAGGAAAAACCCTCGATTTTTGGGGCTCGCTTTTTACGCGAATTCAAATCGTGGACACCCAAAAACCTGCGCAAACCCGCGTTGGCATTAGCTTTGCGGGCGATGGACTCTGAATTAACCGGAC
>JALHRI010000139.1 GCA_022841525.1 Alphaproteobacteria bacterium
ACGGGCAACCTCTTTTGCCAATTCTAACGCCGCCAAATCATCCACTTGTTCCGGGCGAACAATAATGCGAATTTCGCGCCCGGCTTGCAGGGCATAACTTTGTTCAACGCCTTTAAAGCTGTTGGCGATGTCTTCCAGCGTTTTCACCCGTTTGATATAGGCATCCAGACTTTCGCGGCGGGCGCCCGGACGCGCCCCAGAAATCGCATCAGAGGCTTCGACGATATATGCCTCCACACATTCATGCTCGACTTCATGATGATGGCTGGCAACGCAGTTAATCACTTTTTCGTTGACATTATACCGTTTGAGGAAATCGGCACCGATAATGGCGTGCGTGCCATCTATTTCATGGTCAATGGCTTTACCGATGTCGTGCAGCAAACCGCCGGCACGGGCAATCGCCACATCTGCGCCCAATTCAGCGGCAATCATGCCCGCCAAGTTGCTGGTTTCAATGGCGTGGGCGTGCTGATTCTGCCCATAACTATACCGATATTTCAGCCTGCCAAGCAGTTTAAGAACTTCGCGGTGTAAGCCATGCACGCCCGTTTCGTAGGCAGCGCGTTCCCCTTCTTCTAAGATGGTGCGTTCCACCTCGACTTTGGTATCTTCTACCAATTTTTCAATTCGGGCAGGATGAATGCGCCCGTCGGCGACCAATTTGGTCATCGTCAAGCGGGCAACTTCGCGCCGGATAGGGTCAAAGCTGCTGATGGTGATGGCTTCGGGCGTGTCATCCACGACCACATCCACGCCAGTTGCCAATTCAAATGCACGAATGTTGCGCCCGTTACGCCCGATGATGCGCCCTTTCATATCATCACCCGGCAGCGGCACTACACTGACCGAAATTTCGCTGACATGCTCGCTGGCGAGGCGCTGCACCGCCACCGAAATAATATCGCGGGCGCGTTTATCTGCCTCTTCTTTCGCCTCGGCTTCTACCTGGCGGATAATCCGTGCCATATCATTGCGCGACTCCTGTTCAGTCGCCGCCAACAACTGCACTTTTGCCTCCTCCACCGTCATATTGGAAATGCGCTGGAGTTCTTCTAGTTTTTCCTGCTCTTTGCGGGCAACATCATTCTCTTTTTTGTCTATTTTACTCTGCCGCTTGTTCAAATTGCTTTCACGAAGTTCAATACGTTCTAAGCGTTTATCCAGTTCTTCTGTGCGTTTATCCAAGCCTTCGCGGCGGCGTTGCAAAGCCTCTTCTTCGCGGTCAAGTTCTTTGCGCCGCCGTACCATCGTGGCTTCAATCTCATCCAAACGAATACGCGCTTTTTTCTCGCTATCGTCCAGCAGTGCCTCTGATTGGCGGCTGGCGTTAACGAGGGCTGCCTTCGCTTGTACTTCGGCTTGACTCACGATGGTCTGCGCCTGATTGCGCTGGGTGGTCAGCAATTGCTGCCGCCCCGCCATCGCCCCGGCTATCGCACCCACAATGAGCGCGACAATTCCAATGACAACAATTTCCATAGCAGCTATATCCCATCAATGCGCGTGTACTTTCAGTCCTCATCGCTCATGGGATAGACGGCGGTTTCGTCTGTTGTGCCAAAATAGTCGGCGTCCGCTTCCGCAAGTTCAGCGATTAAACGCCGAATCACTGGGGCAGCAGCGGCATAACTGAAACCACGACGTTGTAGAAACTGACCGAGTTTTTGGGTGAAGATTGGGCGCGTTTGCCCACGTAGCCGGCGTAGTTGGCTGTGTGCCGCCCGGTAAGCCGCCTCATCGGCATCTACCAAGTCTTTCACCAAGGTTTGGATGATGTTGGCAGCGACCCCTTTTTGGCGCAATTCATATTGTAATGCTTGCGGACCAAGGGGTTTAAACGCAGTGCGATTCTCGATCCAGAAGCGGGCAAATGCCCAATCATCCAGATAGCCTTGGTCACTGAGGTGCTGTAACGCCGCCTCCACCACCTCGGGCGCGATGCCTTTCTGCGTGAGGTGTTGGCGAACTTCTTGCATACTGCGGGGGCGATACGAAAGGAGTTGAATGCCTTTTTCGCTTGCCCGCTGCACACTATCTTTCGCCTGCAATGCCGCAATCTCTGCCTCAGAAAGCTGCTGCCCCTTACGGAGTGGCGCGGCATCCAGTTCATTCAACCCGAAAGCAAATTCGCCATCTAGGTAAACGTTCACCCGTCCATGATGTTTCTGCTGGCGTTCCAGCAGTGTAATGGTTCGCATTTCCCTGTCCATCAACGCAAACAGCCGCAGTCCTTCCACATGGTATGCTGCG
>JALHRI010000140.1 GCA_022841525.1 Alphaproteobacteria bacterium
ACGGCGTACCGGTGTTGTTTTTGCTGATTATCTTATCCTCGATCGTGGTGCCCAGCTTCGGTTGGATTTTAGCGCTGATGCTGTGTTTTTCGTGGATGTCACTCGTCGATCTCACCCGTGCGGAATGTTTGCGCGTGCGTAATTTTGACTATGTGCGTGCCGCCAAAGCGCTCGGCGTGCGCGAGCACACGATTATGCTGCGCCACGTACTGCCCAGCGCGCTGGTGTCGGTATTTACCTATGTGCCGTTTTTAGTCGTGGGGGCGATCACCATGCTTGCCTCGCTCGATTTTCTGGGCTTTGGCCTACCCTCCGGCTCCGCGTCGCTGGGCGAATTACTCCAGCAGGGAAAAAATAATCCGCAGTCGCCATGGCTCGGCATGATCGGCTTTTTCGTGCTCGCGCTGATTCTTTCGCTATGCCTGTTTGTCGGCGAGGCCGTGCGCGATGCGTTTGATCCACGCAAACTTCAGCAAGGCAGGGCGTGATGAGTAAAGCCCCGCTTCTGAAAATTGATCATCTCTCGCTCAGCTTTGGCAAACGCAAAGTGATCAGCAATCTCTCGCTGGAAGTGGCTGCCGGTGAAATGCTGGCAGTGGTGGGGGAATCAGGCTCCGGCAAATCGCTCACCGCGCTTTCCGTACTGGGTCTGCAACCGGCGGATGGCGTGATTTCCGGCACGATAGCGCTCGGCGATGATCAGCTCATGTTCGATGGCCGCCAGATGACAGACACGCAGATGCGCCTGCGCGGCAACCGCATCGGCATGATTTTTCAGGAGCCGATGAGCGCGCTCAATCCGCTGCACCCGATCGGCCAGCAAATTGTCGAATCGTATAAATGGCACACGCGGCAAAGCGGCGCGCCGGTACAGAAAAAAATTGTTGAGCTGTTGGGACGTGTCGGCCTTGCCCATTTTGTCGAGCGCGCGAAAACCACCTACCCGCACCAGCTCTCCGGCGGCGAGCGCCAGCGCCTGGTGATCGGCATGGCGATTGCCAATCATCCCAAACTGCTGATTGCCGATGAGCCCACCACCGCACTCGATGTCCAGTTGCAGCAGCAAATGATGAAGCTGCTCAAAAACCTGCAGCACGATCATCATATGGGCATTTTGCTCATCACCCATGATCTCACCGTGGTGCAAAAAATCGCCGACCGGGTGGCGGTCATGCGTGCGGGTGAAATTGTGGAAACCGGCACCGTCAAAGACGTATTTGCAAACCCGCAACATCCCTACACCCGCCAGCTGCTCGATGCCACCCCCAAAGGCAGTGCTGTGCCGATTGCGCAGGATGCCGCAGACGTACTGCGCGCGGAAAATCTCGCCGTGCGCTACCCCATCCGTGGCGGCGTCCTGCGCCACATCAAAGGCTACACGGAAGCGGTAATGCCGCTGTCGCTTTCCCTGCGGGCGGGCGAGACCATCGGCGTGGTCGGCGAATCCGGCTCGGGGAAATCCTCGCTGGCAAACGCGCTTTTGCGTTTAATTCCCACCGAAGGCCGCGTGGTGTTTTTAGGCAAAGAACTCCACACCATGCGCGAGGCGGCGATTCGTCCGCTGCGGGCGAAAATGCAGCTGGTATTTCAAGATCCGTTTGCCAGCCTGAATCCACGCCTGACGGTGGGCGAAATTATCGGTGAGGGCTTAAGCATTCATCAGCCGCAACTCTCGCGCGCCGAGATTACCGAGGAAGTTCGGCGCATGCTGATCAAGGTCGGCCTCGATGAAGATATGCACGCGCGCTACCCGCACGCCTTTTCCGGCGGCCAGCGCCAGCGCATCGCGATTGCCCGCGCCATGATTCTAAAACCAGCGCTGATGATCCTCGATGAGCCCACCAGCGCGCTGGATATGTCGGTGCAGGCGCAGGTGATCGAGTTACTGCGCAGACTGCAGGCCGAGCACGGCGTGGCCTACGTGCTGATCAGCCATGATCTTCGCGTGATTAAAGCCATGGCGCACGATGTCATGGTGCTAAGACGCGGCAAGGTGGTGGAACATGCGCCCACCGCTGAGCTATTCGCCGCGCCCACACATAGCTACACCAAAGCCCTGATGCACGCCGCCTTCGACGATTTTGTGTAGCAGACAAGTCATAACCTCCACCAGAGGTGGAGGTTTGTAACGCTTCGCTTGGACCACTAGAAGTGGTTTTGTTATGTTAGACTAATAGGGTTGCTTGAACAAGTCACCGTAATCACTGGCC
>JALHRI010000141.1 GCA_022841525.1 Alphaproteobacteria bacterium
ATCGCCTCAACCTCATTGGCAAAGCCAAAGGTGCGTGCGCGACAAAGGGTTTGTTTAAAGCTGGTGTAAGAAAAATCATATTCGGCACGCTGTGTGCCAATCGCCGCATGATCAAAATGGATGGTAATATCAAGCGTGAGTGCTTCAGCCGGTGACAGCACCGCGGTTGAACCGTTATCTTCCACCGCAATGGTACGGGTCACTTCGAGAATCTGGCGCGGCGTATCGAGCACGTCAATCCCCGCACATTCAATCAGGAACACAAACGGCTCCGAGCTTCCATCCATAATCGGAATCTCAGGGCCTTCCAGTTCAATCAGGCAATTATCAATTCCCATGCCCCACAGCGCGGCCATCACATGCTCCACCGTCATCACCTTCACGCCATGCGCGTTGATAAGGGTGGTGCCAAGGCGGGTATCGCACACTGCATCAAACGTAGCGGGCACCAGTGCCTTGTGGCCTTCCACATCGCTGCGCTTGAACACAATGCCATGACCCGCAGGCGCGGGGTGTAACGTCATGGAAACCTGCGCACCGCTATGCAGCGCCACGCCAGTGGCCGTTACCGAATGAACAAGGCTGGTCTGGAACGGAGAAGATTCAAAGGTCATGAGATACTCGTGATTCGTGATTCGTTATTAGGGACATATATATCCCTACGAATTGCAACTTATGGCAGAAAATGCTGCACTGCAAATCACAGATTGTTGCGAAATGTTACAGAGGATAACTCGTGATTCGTGATTCGATGATCGAAAGAAAAGCCAGAGCATTCACGCTAGGCCGCACGCGAAAATGTCAATCTTTCGAGCACCGCTTGAGCCTTTAGCCCCGGCGAAGGCCGGGGGCAGCGTACTTAAAGGTACGTGAGCAGCGAAGCGCAGAAAATTGGCATTTGCAGCACGGCCTAGTAGTGAATATCCGTCAGTTCGCCTGACGACGCAAAAATGCAGGAATATCCAGATATTCTTCGTCCTCGGCTGTCTGGCTTGCAGGCATCTCTTTCACCGCTGCACGGCTACCGCTGGCGCTGGGGGCGCTTTCACGCACCACTGGCTCATGGCGCGGCTCGCGGCTGAAGGCTTTGCCAAAGCCACCGATTTTCTGAAAGAAATTGAAGGCTGAACTTTCCGACGCGTTTGCATCTTCCGGCTCGTCTTCCATATCTTCTTCCATCTCAGGTTTCTGGCTCATCAGCTGTGTGCGCTGGGCGGGTTGCTCTGGGCGTGGCGCCATAAAAGCCGGTGCGCCGATTGCTGGAGCTTCCACTTGCTCTTTCACTTCGCCCAAACGGAAGGGCTTGCGGCGGCTGTCCGAGGTATCAATCGGCGCCTCATCTTTCAAAAAATCGCCCTGACCATCCACAAATAACGCCGCTTGCTGGGCTTCGCGCTCGGCTTGTTTTTCAGCTTGCTCCTGTTCTTTTTTGCGCTCAGCGGCAATACGCGCCATCTCGGCAACGGATAAATTGCCAGACTCGCGCACAATTTCGGCGGCACTGCGCTCGCGCTTAAATTCAGGACGCGAGGGGCTGTTGATATAAGACGACCCCATCGGCTTCACCTGAGGCTTCGATATCTTATCAGGCTGTTTGGGAACAGGCTGGAACGCAGGCTTGGCCGCTGCAGAAGCGTCAGGAAATGCCAGCGCTTTTTGATCGATAATGCCAGTGGCTACCACCGACACACGCATTTTGCCTTCCATTGAATCGCTGAAAGTGGAACCGAAAATGATATTCGCATCAGGATCCACTTCGTCGCGGATACGGTTAGCGGCTTCATCCACCTCAAACAGCGTCATATCAGGGCCGCCGGTAATGTTAATCAGCACCGCACGCGCACCACGCAGCGACACATCATCGAGCAGCGGATTGGAGATCGCCGATTCCGCAGCATGAATTGCGCGTTTTTCGCCCACCGCTTCACCGGTACCCATCATCGCTTTGCCCATCTCGCTCATCACGGCGCGGATGTCGGCAAAATCTAGATTCACCAGACCAGGTTTCACCATCAGGTCCGTCACACCGCGAACACCAGAGTGCAGCACTTCATCGGCCATGCGGAACGCATCGGCAAAGGTGGTTTTTTCATTCGCCACGCGGAATAAATTTTGGTTAGGAATAACAATCAACGTGTCCACATAGCGTTGTAATTCTTCGAGGCCGAGTTC
>JALHRI010000142.1 GCA_022841525.1 Alphaproteobacteria bacterium
GGCGCTCTGGCTCGCGCTCACCGGCCTCGCGGCCGCGGCGTGCTACGCGCTCGTCGCGCGCGCACTGGAACTGCCGGCGCGGGCCGGGGCGCTCGTCGCGCTCCCGCTCGCGCACGTCGTGTGCGCGTACTACTTCCAGTGGGACCTGCGCTCGGTAAACTGCAACCTGATCGTGCTGTGCGCGCTGTGCCTCGGCGGAACCGCGCTGGCCGCGGGCCGCGACCGCGCCGCCGGGGGCTGGCTCGCGCTCGCGGTCGCGCTGAAGGTGATGCCGGTGCTGTGCGTGCCGTACCTCGCGTGGGTGCGCCGGTGGCGCGCGCTCGCGTGGGCAATCGGCGCGTCCGCGGTGCTGTGGCTCCTCGTGCCGCTCGTCGCCTTCGGTACGTCAGGGTTCGCCCCGGTGTACCAAGGCTGGCTCGGCGAACTCACCCGCGCGACCGACGCGACGCAGAAACTCGTTCACCCGATTCTGATCTCGCTCGACAAAGCCGCCGTTCACTTGTTCGGTGACGGCACGAGCGGCGCGAAAGCGCTGGCGCTCGGCATCATGGGGCTGTGGGCGCTGCTCGGCCTCGCGGGCGCGGCGCTGAGTTTCCGCACCCGCGGGCGCGACCCGTTCGCGGTGCTCGCGCACCTTTCGCTGCTCGTAGTCGGCCCGTCGGCGGTGAACCCGTACCTCGAAGCGTACCACCTCGTTCCGCTGATGATCCCGGCCGTGCTGCTCGCGGTCGCGGCGCTCAACGCGGACGTTCCGGTGCGCACGCGGGCCGTCGCGGTGATCGCGTTCGCGGTCGCGGTGCTGGTGGTAAAGTTCAGCGGGCCGTGGCCGCTCCGCGGGTTGCTGGTGAACGTGCAAGCGCTGGTGCTGTGCGCGGGGGCGCTGTGGGCGGCGCACGCCCGCACCGCCGAACCGCACGCGCCAACGGAACCGCGCCGAAGCTGGCTCGCGCGGCTGTTCGCGCGGCCCGCTATGATGAGGGGATGAGTTCCGCGCTCCCACTTCCGACCCCGTGGCCCGATGTGCCGTCCGACGCGCGGCACCGCGTCGCGCTGTTGGCCGACGTGCCGCCGGGCGAACTGCTGATCCACGAAATGTACCTGAGCGTGCAGGGCGAATCGACGTTCGCCGGGCTGCCGTGCGTGTTCGTCCGCACCGCGGTGTGCGACTCCCGGTGCAAGTGGTGCGACACCCCGCACGCGTTCAACCGCGGGGAACGGATGACGCGCGCCGCGGTGCTGAACCGCGCGCTCGCGTTCGGGTGCCCGCTGGTCGAACTCACCGGCGGCGAACCGCTCCTTCAGGCCGAAGTGTTCCCGCTGGTGCGCGAGTTGTGCGACGCGGGCCGCACGGTGCTGATCGAAACGAGCGGCGCGCACGACGTGGCGCACCTCGACCGCCGCGCGCACGTCATCATGGACCTGAAGTGCCCGGACAGCGGCGAGAGCCACCGCAACCGGTGGGCGAACCTTGAGGCGCTGAAGCCGACCGACCAGATCAAGTTCGTGATCGCGTCCCGCGGCGACTGGGACTGGGCCGAACGTGCGATTCGCGAGCACAAACTGGACGAGCGGTTCGAGTGCCTCGTGAGCGCGGTGTTCGGCGGCCCGAAGCCGGTGGAACTGGTGGAGTGGCTGCTCGTCGCGAAGCTGTTCCGCGTGCGCGTGCAACTGCAGATGCACAAGTACATCTGGGACCCCGCGGCCCGCGGGGTGTGAATCTGCCGCTTCCGTAGTCGCCTTGTTGTTCACAGGGTGCGCGGCGCGACCCTGTGACAACGAAACGCCGGCCGCGTGTCGCGCTTCGCGCGCACCCGGCGTTCGGGTATACCTGTGCGGCACCACTCCCGGAGCCGCCATGCCCGACTTCCCCCGCGACCGCTACGACCGCCACACCGCGCTCGGGGCCACGGCCGCGCTGTGCCTCGCGCTGCCCGCCGTCGCGCTGCTCGCGCTCGGCGCGTCATCGGAGCGCGCCGAAACCGCGGCGTGGTTCGCCGGTACCGCCGTGCTCGGCGCGCTCGTGCCGCTGCTGTATTGGGCACCGTCTCGCGCGGTCGGGTTCGCACCGTTCGCGGCGCTCGGCTGGCTCGCGGCCGTCGGGCACGGCGCGTACTGGCACGAATGGCCGGGGTGGGCGCACGGGCCGTTCGTGGG
>JALHRI010000143.1 GCA_022841525.1 Alphaproteobacteria bacterium
CGCCGGTGCTTGAAGAAAATAATGGCCAAGCTATTCCTGGCACATTATAAACCCACATGATTTTATTTTTCCCCCAGTACCAGGCGGGCTATATGCCCAGCACCATCCCGAACGGGACAGATGCGTGGCGCAACTTAGCCGCGCGGTATGGCGCGCTCACCGAGGTGCCGGTGGGCATGACGCCTGCACAACCCGACCAGGCACGCATCCACAACATGAATTACCGCACGGTCCTTGAGGCTCAGTACGATTCCGCTAGGAAGCTGATTGCAGCGCAAGACCCGGACTTTATCTTAACCACCGGCGGGGATTGCGGCACCGCGCCCGCGTCCCTTGCGCACCTGAATCGAAAGTTTGGTGGAAAAGTTGGATTTTTGTGGATTGATGCCCATGCGGATATTCATTCTACCCTCACGTCACCCTCCAAGAATTTTCATGGCATGCCGCTGCGATGGTTGTTGGGGGATCCAGCATTTGATCATCACCCAGACCTTCCCTTCCTTCCGCATCAGATTGCCTTTCTAGGCCTGCGATCCACCGAGACCGAGGAAGACGCGGTCATTCAACAGCACGGGATGCCGCGCTTTTCAGGCCATGAAGTTATGGCGAGCGATGCGCCGCTTCAGGCTGTGCTTGCGCATTTTCAGCGTGCCGGTCTCACGCACCTGCACCTTCATGTGGATGTGGATGTGATGGATCCCGAAGTGTTCCCGCACGTGCATGTGCCCGCCCCGGGCGGGTTGACGGTGGAAAGGCTGATTGAAATTCTGCAAAAGCTGCGCGCCGCCATGCCCCTGTCCGGCTGTTGCCTGACGGAATACGCGCCCGCAGGCGACCCCGCCGCCGGCATTCCTATCCTCGCGAAAATTTATGAGGCGGGTTTTGGGCTAAAGCCGCTCTAACTCGGCCACCATGCCCGCGATGACGTTTAAGCCCTTGTCCCAAAAATCGGGGCGGGAGGCATCCAGGCCAAACGGTTTTAACAAGGCCTTGTGCCGCAGCGTGCCGCCGGCCGCCAGCATGGCCATGTATTTTTCCGCAAAGGCCTTGCGCGCCGCGGGCGTTTTCTGTTCCTGGTAAACGCCGTAAAGCGCATTCACCAAACAGTCCCCAAAGGCATAGGCGTAAACGTAAAAGGGCGTGTGAATAAAATGCGGGATGTAGGCCCAGAAGTTTTGATAGAGATCATCAAACTCCAGCACAGGGCCAAGGGATTCTTTCTGAACCTCCAGCCAAATCGCGCCCAAATCTGCTGGCGTCAGCTCGCGTTCCTTCCGGCGGGCATGGACCTTGCGCTCAAAGGTGTAAAAGGCAATTTGCCGCACGACGGTGGAAAGCATATCCTCCACCTTGCGTGCCAGCATGATGCGGCGAAGCTTGGCGTCCTTGGCATCCGCCAGCAGTTTCTGAAACACAAGCATTTCACCAAACACGCTTGCGGTTTCCGCGAGCGTGAGCGGCGTATCGCACATCAACGCGCCCTGCTTGGCCGCCAAAACCTGGTGCACGCCGTGGCCCAGCTCGTGCGCCAAGGTCATCACATCCCGCGCTTTCCCGTGAAAATTCAGCAGCAAATAGGGATGGGCAGAGGGGACGACGGGATGCGCAAAAGCGCCCGAGACCTTCCCGGGTGCCGGCGGCACATCAATCCAAGCATTTTCAAAAAACAGCGCGCCCACATCCGCGAGCGCAGGGGAGAAATCCCCATAGGCAGAAAGCACCAGGCGCTGTGCTTCATTCCAGGCATATAATTTATCGCCATCCGCAGGCAGCGGCGCGTTGCGGTCCCAATAGGGCAGGGTTTTCTTGCCCAGCTGTTTAGCCTTCCAGGCATAGTAGCGGTGTGAGAGTTTGGGATAGGCCTTGCGCACAGACGCCACCAGGGCATCCACCACGGGTTGTTCCACCTGGTTTGCAAGGTGGCGCGAGGCTTCAGGCGAAGCATAGCGCCGCCAGGCGTCTTCCATCGCCTTATCCTTGGCCAGCGTGTTGGTGATGAGGCTAAAGGTACCGCGGTGCTCGCCCAGCACAGTGCCCAGCGCAATCGCTGCGGCATGACGCGTGGATTCTTCTTTGTCCGAGAGAAGGTTGAGCACATCACTCATCGGAAGGCTTTTGCCCTTCACATCAAAACGCAGGTGCGCTG
>JALHRI010000144.1 GCA_022841525.1 Alphaproteobacteria bacterium
GCATCGCGCAGTACAGCGCGAGCTTGTAATTTTCCGAATGTGATAATCTGCGCTACCCGATCAGCACCATATTTTTGCTGCACATAACTAATCACTTCGTCGCGCCGTTCTTGACAGAAATCGATATCAAAGTCGGGCATTGATACACGTTCCGGATTCAGAAAACGCTCAAAAATAAGCCCAAACCGTATGGGATCCAGATCGGTAATTTGCAGCACCCATGCCACGAGTGATCCCGCCCCCGAACCCCGCCCTGGCCCCACCGGAATCCCTTGCTTTTTTGCCCAGACAATAAAATCCGATACGATCAAAAAATAACCAGGAAATTTCATCGTAATAATAACGTCCAGCTCAAATTCTAGACGATCAGAATAGAGCTTGGTTTTTGCTTCTCGCTCTGCCTCGCTCATCGTATCGGTCAGGACATGTTTGGCAAGGCGCTGCTGCAATCCATCACGCGCCAGTTTTTGCAGCGCTTCTGATTCTGTTAAGGCGTTTCCCTGTTCGTCTTCACTTTGAAAGCTGGGAAGAATCGGCGCACGAGAAGGCGAAAACACACTGCAACGTCGTGCAATATGCACCGTGTTTTGAATCGCCTGAGGAATATCAGCAAATAACAGCTGCATTTCTTTGGGCGTTTTAAAATAATGCTCGCGGTTGACGCGTGGTCGCTCATCTTCTGATACATAATGACCGCCGCCCACACACATCAGCGCATCATGCGCTTCAAACATCGTGGCGTGCGCGAAATAAACATGGTTGGTGGCTACTACCGGAAGGCCATGCTCACTGGCCAATGCCAGCATATCCGCTTCAATGGCTTTTTCAGATTCCAGCCCATGGCGCATCAATTCGATATATAAACGGTTCCCAAATGTTTGCTTCAGCCACTCCAAAAGTTTGGCAGCATCCACGCTGCGTTTATTGAGCAATGCTTTGCCTAACCCACCATAGATTCCGGCGGTGAGGACGATTAGTCCTTCAGAATGCTGCGCCAACTGCTCATAGGAAAGGATAGGCGACTGATCATCAATCGGCGCGGTATAAGACAGGCTGGAAAGCGCCATGATATTCGCATAACCCACTTCGTCTTTGGCAATCACCAATAATTCATCGGGGACAATGCGTTGATGGGTTTGGGTCGGTTCCCCCAGTGGCTTGAGCGACAATGTGGCGCCAATAATAGGCTGAATGCCTTGTTTTTTAGCATATTCAGAAAATTCCAGCGAACCAAATAAATTATCTTGATCGGTGATAGCCACGGCGGGCATGTCATATTTTAGGCATAGCTTGATGGTATCGGCAAAACGCATCGCCCCGCGCAGCAGCGAATACGGGCTACGCACGCGCAGATGGATAAACTCCGCAACATCACTCATTATTGGTGCACTTCACTAATATATACTGACCGTCATCCCCGCAAAAGCGGGGATCCAGAACATTTTCAGCACTGGATTCCCGCTTCCGGCGCAAAGCGCCTGCGCGGGAATGACGACATACTATATTCATGCCATTTTTACCATTTTTCCGCTGTCCATTTTCACTATCACATCCATCTGACGCGCAAGTTCCGTGTTGTGTGTGGCGATGAGTGCTGCCGCACCGGATTCACGAATCACGCGTAGCATCAGCGAAAAGATGTCATCGCTATTGGCTTTATCGAGATTGCCAGTCGGTTCATCGGCAAGAATCAGCGCGGGTTGGTTAATAAGTGCCCGTACAATCGCCACCCGCTGCTGCTCACCGCCGGAAAGTTCGGTCGGGCGATGTTCCATGCGGTGCGACAAACCCACCGCGCCAAGCCAATGCGCCGCGCGCTCTTTGGCTTGGGCAAGCGGCATATTCGCAAAGCGCGCAGGCATACATACATTTTCCAGTGCCGAAAATTCAGGCAGCAAATGATGAAACTGAAATACAAAACCAATATGTTGATTACGCAGACTGGTGCGAACATGCTCGCTGACAGCACTGACATCGCGCCCTTGAATATGAATCGTTCCGCTATCAGGCGCATCGAGCAATCCGGCAATTTGTAATAGAGTCGATTTGCCTGAACCGCTGGGGCCTATCAATGCTGCCATCGTGCCAGATGTGAGGGTAAAATTTGCACCTTTGAGCACTGGCACTTCG
>JALHRI010000145.1 GCA_022841525.1 Alphaproteobacteria bacterium
ACGGAAACGCACATCCACGCCGATTTCGTGAGCGGCAGCCGTGAACTGGCGGCAAAGACGGGGGCGCGTCTGTATCTGAGCGGCATGGGCGGCGCGGATTGGCAGTATGACTTTACGCAAGGTGATACGGTGGTGCTCAAAGACGGTGACGCTTGGATGGTGGGCAACGTGCGTGTCGAGGTGCTGCATACACCCGGCCACACGCCCGAACACCTTGCATTCCAGATTACCGACACCGCCGGCGCGAACCGCCCAATGGGAATTTTCACGGGCGATTTTCTGTTCGTCGGTGATGTTGGGCGGCCTGATCTGCTCAAAGGTTTTGGAGGTTCGAAAGAAGACGGAGCGCGGGGACAATTCGCCAATGTCCAGCGGTTCAAGTCTATGGCGGATTATCTGCAAATCTGGCCGGGACACGGCGCAGGCAGCGCGTGCGGTAAGGCACTCGGCGCGGTGCCATCGACGACGCTAGGCTACGAGAAACTGTTCAACCCGGCGTTTCAGATTGACAGCGAAGAAGCATTTGTCGAGTGGCTAGTGAGCGAACAACCGGAAGTGCCGCGTTACTTCCCACAGATGAAACGGGTCAATAAACGCGGGCCGGCGCTGCTAGCGGATTTAGCGAAACCGCAGCCTTTGCCTGCCGACGAACTCGCGTCAGTCCTTCAAACGGGGGCGCTGGTGATCGACACCCGCTCATGCGAGGCTTTTGCGCAAAAGTTTATGCCGGCAACGCTGCATATCGTGCGCGGGAACAACGCCTATGCCGGCTGGTTTGTCGATTACGCCGCACCCACTTATTTGATCACGGAAACGGCGCAGGTTGATGAGGTGGTGGGTGCGCTGCGGGCTGTCGGTGTCGATGATATTCCCGGTTATTTTACGCCGGACGCTATAGCCGGAGCAACGACCTCACTGCGCAGCGTGAGCGCACCAGAATTGGCCGAAAAAGTGGGTGAAGTGTATCTTCTTGACGTTCGTGCGGAAGCAGAATATCAGGCCAGTCATATTCCTCGCTCACAGCATATACATTACGGCCAACTCAGCGACCACCTGGACACAATCCCACGCCAGCAGGAAATTGTGATTTATTGTGCGACAGGTGTGCGCTCACAGATCGCCGCGAGTCTGCTGCGCAAGCATGGTTTTGAGCGGATCGCGCATTTAAAGGGCGGGATTGAAGCGTGGCAAGCAGGACATTTTCCGCTCGAGCAACCTGATTTGCTGCAAATCCCTTGACAAATTTCCAAAAACTAATATCATTAGCCTTAAAGGTTAACGGTATTAGTTTTCAGGGAGTTGCAGATCATGGCTATGCTACAAGTTGTCTCACCCGTCGAACAAACATCCACCCCGGCTCTCTCGCTGCCCAATTGGCTGCTGCGGCTGGAAGGGCTGGCGCTGTTCATCGCTACGCTGTTCGCTTACGCGCAACTGGGTGGTAACTGGGTCATGTTTATTGTGCTGCTGTTTGTGCCGGATGTCGGGATGCTCGGCTACGCGCTCAACCCCAAACTCGGCGCACAGGTCTATAATCTGGCACATTTCATACTACTGCCGCTGGTTCTGCTGGCGCTGGCCTGGGCAGGTGGCTGGACGCTGGGCGTGCAAATTGCGCTCATCTGGGCAGCGCACATCAACATGGATCGCGTCGTCGGTTACGGCTTCAAATATGCCAGCGGTTTTAAAGACACCCATATGCAAAAGGTTTAACCTTGCCCTATCCATCGCAAATCACCCGCGAAACCATCCTCGACACCGCACGCGCGTTGATCGAGGGTGGACAAGCGGACAACCTCTCGCTCAATCAACTAGCGGCGGCGCTGAATGTCAAAGCGCCATCCCTCTACCGCTATTTTGCCAACAAGACTGACCTGCTGCGCGCACTCAATACCACTACGATTGAGCAACTGACCGCCACCATGCAAGCCGCAGCCAATCAACCTGCGCCGGTGATGCAGCGATTAGTGGCTATCGGCCACGCTTACCGGGCATTTGCCCGCGCTCACGCCGCCGTGTATACGATGCTGTATACCAACACCCAAGATGAACTCCGTCCAGACGATAATTTGCTCTTGAATCTCGCTCTACC
>JALHRI010000146.1 GCA_022841525.1 Alphaproteobacteria bacterium
ATTGTTCTTCATAGGATGGACGCAAACGCCAGAGCGGATGCGTCCACATCAACTGAAAGCCCTGTGGCGCTGGACTACATCGCCAACCGGAGGACGCCGCCGGTCATGCCGGGCGCGAGCGCGAGCGTGCCGAAGGTGACATACAGTGCGCCGTCTGCGCCTTTAGCGATACCGAACGGCGCAGGCAGTCCCTCGGCGATGGGGGTTACACCGTCAGCGGACACCGTGACCACGCTGCCAGGGCCAGGGCCTTGATCCGTGAAAATGGTCAGTTGGACGGCGTACAGGGTATCCCCATCCAGCAGGATGTCGCTTACCGTGTTCAAGTTGCCGAAAGTTGTAACCAACTCGCCATTCGACCAGTGTTCAATCTTGCCCGCTCCTGGAGCCATACCCGCGCCGAGGAAGCCGATATACATGTCACCATTCTCCGCAACTTCAATCGAGGTCGGAACGGGGTTATCCGACCAGGCGTGGACGAGTTGCAAGCCGCTTTCTGCCGTCCAGGAGAGGAGATCATTGCCGCCTGCGTTCACGATGTAGAGCGTGCCATCGGCGCCCCAGGCGATATCGGCCACATTGGTATCGTAGCCGTTGCCATCCGGGTCGTTGGCTGCCTCGAAAGCGTTCAGGTTGATGACGTTTTTGACGACCAGCGTATCAGCATCGTATTCAACCACCGAGTCAGCCCAGTACGCACCGGTGTTGCCTGATCCCGTGCCGCTGAACAGCAACCAGAGGGACTCGCCATGCGAGATAATGCGGTACACCCCACCTGTTTCCATTGGAAAGGCGTAGCTCGGGAGACCCACAATGCGGTCAGACACGCTACCATTCGGCGCAATCGAGATGACCCGCCCACTCAAGCCAGCATTCACGGGCGCTTCCCCGTCCGGCCCCGGCAAGGTGAACGAGGCTTCCCCGCCCGTGCCCGCAACCGCAACCAGCAAATTGCCATTCGCATCAAATGCCAGACCGCGCGGCGCACCCAGATCGCCGATGACCACTTCGCCCGGCAGCGGCGGCATCTCTTCCTGTGCCAGCGTGGGCAACACACTAATTAGAACTAAAATCAGTCCAACGACAAACTTTAATGACCATCGAGTTAACATGTTTTCTCCTATAGATGCTGCCCCATATCATGGGTAATTACGAAGGTACGCTTAATCGAATGGCAGTCTGGCGCATCGATCCTCTGTGGATGGCGCTTGGGTGTTCATCGGGGATAGGCATAGTGCCCTTGATACCCAAGTAAGCCTCCAACCGGCGCAAGTAAACCAAAGAGGATTCTTTGTACAGCTAATGGTGGCTGCGCTAGATAGATTTCCTTCTCGAACTCCCGCAGTACCAGCGCCATAACGAACAGATTGGGCAAACCTGTTTTCTTATCCACTTTGCCAGCCTGGGCAAGACCAAAAAAGGTTTCAAAGAACTCGTCGAAACGAAGTGCGGGGCGAACATCCACCAGCACATGTGCCTCCTGATCGCTATCATTCCACCACACATGCGGGGTTCGTAGAGGGACAACAGTGATTTCGCCTGCATGAAGTTCTCGCTTGGCTCCATTTACACGGAGTTTGACGCTCCCTGAAAGAACTTCGAAGCGTTCTTCCTGGAGTGGATGGACGTGTTCGGCTGCTACGAACCCATGTGGTCTCATGATAATGTCCGCTTGCATGAGTTCACCGCCCGTGTCCTTAGCCGTTTTCCGAAAAATGATCTTCTCACCCGTCACGGGATGTTCGAGAATGTCTCCTGCTTTAGCCATCGTGTCTCTCCTTGGCAACTTGCAATCATTCACGTAAACCGAGGTGATAACACCCCTTGATCGCTTCATTTCGTATAAATCAATGTTGTTTGAGCGCCTGCCACGATTCGACCATTGCCCACCCGCCGAAAACCAGACTTCCGATATGGCTGATATCGCCAAAGGGCGACGCGCCTGAATGCGCGGATATGGCATCGAAAGCCGGGTTTAGCTCCAGACTTCCGCGATCTTGCCATTCTCAAGGCGGTAAATGGTGAGGCTGTGTTCGACAAACGGCTGTCCGGCGGACTGTCCCATGAGTTCTGTGGTCTGTGTG
>JALHRI010000147.1 GCA_022841525.1 Alphaproteobacteria bacterium
ACGAAACCACCCGCTCGGATTCGCCCAATAACTATACCAATTGGAGCAACGCCGAATTCGATCAACTGGTTGACGAAGCTCGCGTCAGCACCGATCAGGCTTTCCGCGCCGAGGCTTATGCCCGTGCCGAGCAAATCCTGGTCGCCGAAGAGTACGCCCTTGCGCCGATCTTCTGGTACGTTACCCGTCAGATCGTTTCGCCCGATGTCGAGCGCACCTTCTCGGCCATTGGTCTCGAACGCTACGAAAAATGGGACTTTGCGGGTTAATCCAACCGCCTTAACGTAAACACAAGGGGCGAACCACTAGCGGTTCGCCCCTTGTCCATGTGAGTTTGTGAAGGAAGTCGTTATGGCGAAGTTTATTACCCGCCGCGTCTTGTGGATGTTGGTTGTTTTGGTTGTGGTTTCGGTCATCACCTTTTTCCTGATGCGTGCCGTCCCCGGCGGCCCGTTCAGCCGTGAAAAACCCCTGCCGCCCCAGGTTATTGAAAATCTCAACAAAAAATACCGCCTGGATGAGCGGCTGATTAATCAGTATTTGGGCTACATGGGCGACATTCTTGTTCCGAAGGTCACGACTGAAAGAATACGCCCCAGCGTTTTAGAAGATTATCTGATTAATATTCACCTGCCGTTCATCGGTGAAGAAACTTACTTCCGCTGGATGAACTTCGGCCCTTCCTATAAAGCCCGCAGCCGCTCCGTCAATGACATTTTTGAAGAGCATTTGCCAGTATCGTTCCAGCTTGGGGTGGTGGCATTGGGTGTGGCGCTACTCATCGGCGTGCCGATGGGTATTATGGCTGCACTTCGGCGCAACAGCTTCTACGATTACGCCGGCATGGGTGTCGCTATTCTGGGGGTGTCGGTGCCGGTCATTATCACCGGCCCGGTGCTACAATATGTCTTTGGTGTCCACTTACGCATCCTGCCGATCACGGGTTGGGGGACAGCCTCGCATCTGGTTTTGCCAGCCTTCGCGCTGGGCTTTACCTACTCCGCGTTAATTGCCCGGCTCATGCGCGCCAGCCTGCTGCAAGTGTTGGACGAAGATTACATCCGTACCGCCCGTGCCAAAGGTCTGTCGGATCGCATGGTGATTATCGCGCACGCGCTGAAAAACTCGCTCATCCCAGTGGTCACCGTTATTGGCCCGTTATTCGCGCTGCTCGTCACCGGCACTTTTGTTGTCGAAACCATCTTTGGTATTCCCGGCTTGGGGCGCTATTTTGTCACCAGCATCACCGGGCGCGATTATTCCGTCATTATGGGAACCATTCTGTTATATGCGCTTGTGTTGGTGGTGTCCAACATGATGGTCGATATTGTCTATGCTTGGCTTGACCCTCGTATTCGTTACCGTTAGGTGAGGTCGTTTTATTATGTCAATCGCTAAACCCAGTTCGTCAACGCCAGCAGCGGGTCAGGTAGCGAATCTGCGCGAAAAACCGCACGGTGAAAGTTTGTGGGTCGATGCGTTTCGCCGGTTGCGGCGGAACAAGGCGGCCATTGTCGGCCTCATCGTGATTCTGCTCAATGTGCTGATGGCTATTTTTGCGCCCGTTATCGCCCCCTTTGACTACAAAACGCAAGAACGTTCCGTCGCCAATTCCGCGCCGTTGTGGGTGACACAGATTTTCCCGAATATGGTGCCAAAGGAAGACGGTGGCTATGTCACCATCACCGAGAAATATCCGCTCGGCGCGGATGCGCTGGGGCGCGACCTGTTCACGCGCATTATTTATGGGGCGCAGGTGTCGCTGTCAGTGGCTTTCGTGGGGCCGGTGGTGAGTATTATCGTCGGTTTGCTGGTGGGCATGATCGCGGGGTATCTCGGCGGGCGCGTCGATAATGTGCTGATGCGTATCGTTGATGTGATGTATGCTTTCCCCACCTTTCTCTTTATTATCTTGCTGATGTCGTTTTTTCGGGCGTCTTTTGTCGATCTTGAACCGGGAACATTTGCCTACTCGGTCAGCCAGGTCGATAAAGCCTGGGGTGGTATGCTGTTTATCTTCATCGGCATCGGCCTGACCTCGTGGATGCAGATGGCGCGGTTGGTGCGCGGGCAGGTGTTGTC
>JALHRI010000148.1 GCA_022841525.1 Alphaproteobacteria bacterium
ATGGCTTGATTTCAGATAAAGTGGTAAAGCAGCGTTTCGGGCAAATCAGAGAGTTCGAGGAATTGTTATCCGAGAGTGGTACGGTCATTCTGAAATTTTTTCTGCACATTTCAAAAGAGGAGCAGAAGAAACGCTTGGAAGAGCGCATCAACAACCCGGAGAAACGCTGGAAGTTTAACACCGGGGATCTGGAGGAACGGAAATTATGGGAAAACTATCAGAATGCGTTTGAAGCCATGCTGGCGGCTACCAGTACCGATGCCTCACCCTGGTATATCATACCGGCCAACCATAAATGGTATCGCAATCTGATCATCGCCGAGCGTATTGTGAAAGCATTGGAAGACATGAAGTTGAAAACACCCCCGGCTCCCGCAGACATCAACTTTGATACATTAAAGATCGAATAATCGCGCATTTTCTCAAGCGCAGCAGCATAGGGCATTCAAACCAAGGAATCTGCCATGGAAATCGAACTAAAACTGGCTCTGCAACCGCGTCATCGAGCACAATTCCGGCGTCATCCTTTGTTAAATAAAATCACTCCGGTACAACACCCGCTACTCAGCATTTATTTCGATACCGCAAAATTCGACCTTATGCGGCGCGGCATAGCTTTACGCTTGCGCCGTGTGAATAACCGATGGGTCCAGACGCTAAAAGCCGAAACGCAATCCGTTGGCGCATTGACAAACCGCCCCGAATGGGAAGTAACTGTTACTGATGGCAAACATCCGGATTTCTCCGCATTACCGCCCGTAGCCCTGGATCTGCTCGCCGGGATCAAACTGAAACGCATTTTGCCGGTATTTACCACCGAGTTTCAGCGCACCACCTGGCAAATCGAAAGCGAACAAACACAAGCCGAAGTAGCTCTCGACAGTGGAAAAATACACACCGATGATGCCTCCAGCAACATTTGCGAAGTGGAAATCGAACTCAAATCGGGAAATCCGGAATTTCTGTTCGATGTGGCAATACAATTGCTGGAACACGTGCCGCTTCGCGTCGAGCCACGCAGCAAAGCCGAACGCGGCTATATTCTCAGCGGCGCGGCAACTCTCGTTCCAGTCAAGGCGATCCAACCGATGATAGAGAAGAATCAGTCGGTGGGAGATGTTTGGAATGCGATCCTGCAGGCTGCGCTGATGCAATTATCGGCCAACCTACCGGGCTTCCTGGAAAACGCGCACGACACCGAATACCTGCATCAACTCCGCGTTGCTTTGCGCCGCCTGCACACTGGCGCACGATTGGCAAAATCACTAGGGCGACCGATACCCGATTGGGATCAACCACTGCGCCAGTTGATGCAAGCACTGAATCCAGCACGCGATTGGGATGTATTTCAACAGGAAATTTTGCCTGAAATCCTGGCGATTTTGGAATCACCCGCGGTCAATAGCGGCATTGACGATGCCGTGCTTGTTTTATTGCAAGATACTACCGCAATTGTTCGCCAGCAATCGCTAGCGGTATTGCACAAACCCGCATTCACTCGGCTCGTGCTCGATATCGGCCGCGACCTCTTATCCGCCGCCCCGGCTGAAGCTCGGCAGCAAGAGGTACAAACATGGGCCAAAGCGATTCTCGACAAACGCTGGGAAAAACTATGCAAAAGCTGCCATGGCTTCGCCAAATTGAATGCCAGCAAACGCCATAAGGTACGCATCGCCGCCAAAAAGTTACGTTACATAGCGGATGCTTTCGCACCTATCTACGGCAAGCGCGCCCATCATTTCATTGCCGCTTTGTCGTCATTACAGAATGAACTGGGTTATACCAACGATCGGGTTATCGGCCAGCAATTGCTCCACAAACTCTCGAGAAAAACGGCCTCGCTTGGTTTTGGTCTGGGTCGGCTTAGCGGCATTTTGGAATCTTCGGCTGCACAGCGCGCGCATGTACCCGCCGATATCTGGCAACGGCTAGCACGATCCAAATTATTTTGGCGTTAAAACCCGGTCAGAATTCATATGTCGACCGCTCAGAATCTCACTGAGAGAATTCTGAATCCAAATGGCGAAGCACACTCA
>JALHRI010000149.1 GCA_022841525.1 Alphaproteobacteria bacterium
GACATTCCTGTTTTTGTCACTATATGCTCCTCAGATGCGGACAAATCTAAAATGTAAACAGATTTGCCTTCACCTCCAAAATATAATTTATCATTTCCATCCCAACACATTGCAATCAATCGACTATTTGATGTCTCATGACAAAGTTCACTTCCATTCTCATTGAATACATAGATATCATTTGGAAATAAGACAGCGTAACTTGATCCACTCGGATTCCAAATTATTCTCTCTGCTGCATCTCTGATTTTGAATTTACCAGAGAATGCTGCTTTCCCTTTCACCAAGTCCCATAATTTATATGTTCCATCGACAGATACAGAGAGAGCTGCCTTCCCCGTTGGATGTGTGGATATATGTGATACACTAGCTTTATGTCCTTTAAGCATTTGCAATAGCGTCCAATCCTTCCCTTCCCTTTTATAAAGGACTATGCTGCCATCACTGGAGCCAGATAGAAGGAAGGTTGCTGTATGGAACGACAGTGTATTTATAGAGCCTTGTTGATGCGCTAGTGTTCCTTTCTCTCTTTTCAACTTTAAATCATAGAGTTTAATAAATTCATCAGTTCCACCAGAAGCAAGATAGCGTCCACCAACAGCTACACTTTTTATACAGCCAGTGTGGTTTGGAAGTATAAATGCAGGTGACACAGAAAGAGGGAGAGGGTTGGTGTTCCTGTTGTCTTGCTCTTGGTCTTTATATGAAGCGGAAGGGGAAACATTGAGGCCATATAACAGTCGCTCATAGCTGCCAACTATAACAAGAAATTTGTCTTGTGACATGGGTTGGTCAGATCCATTGCATTTCTACACTATATTGTAATTATGCAATCTTGCAGGCAAATCATTAGAAATTTTATTTTATTTAATTTCAATTTATTTTTATTTTTTTAAATGATTCTTTATAATTTCTCATTTTATCTTTCCCTTTCTCTGATCTCTTTATTTGCCTTTCTGGCAATGAATTCCCATTAGACTTCCACAGCAATACACTCTGACCGGATCCAGATGCAATATGTTCCCCTGTTGGACTGAATTTGGCTATACAATGGATTCCATTGAAATTACCATCATATATTTGATGCAATAATTGTCCTTGAGCGTTGTATATGTCGATTGAACGTCTATTATTTCCTTCAAATTGACTGATTTCTAATACACTTTCATCTACTGGATAGCGTCCAATGGCCCACAATTCTGGGAACATAGGGTGCCACGATGCTTTAATTGCAGTCATGTGTTGAAATGGTCTATGTGGATGATGTATGGCTATGGATTGACTTGGTTGCTGCAAATCAATTATATTACTTTTGCTATCAATGGAAGTTGTAAGGATTCTGGTCGAATCAGCAGATAGTTCTGCATTTGTAACGACAGCTGATAACTCAAATTCATTCAACATTCCAGGCTCTTGTTGGTCTATTTTTCTAATATCCCATAGTCTTACATAATGATCATTTGAAGCACTGACTATTTGATTTGGACGGTAGCTATTGGATCCAGAATATTGAATGGATTGTATTTTGTCTGTATGTATTTTGAAAGATGATTGTTTATATGGACGGCATCTCATATCAATTATTGATAATTTACCTGATGTATCTCCAAAATATACAACGTTTTCTTTACAAATATCCACTGCTGTTGGCCATATAAATCTATCCCTTGAATCATACAGAATATCAACAGAGCCAAATTGGTCTTTGTTCAAATCAATTCTTTTCAATAAGCAATCAACTGTTGCAACTACAATAGAATCCCCCATTGCATTTGCAAATTTAAAGTCTGTTACTGAACCACCTGCACCTGTACCTTTAAGGACTGTCGGTTTGCTAGGTGGTTGACTATTGTCAGTCAAATATCTCCATATACACACATCACCAGACTTTGAAGTAGATAATAGAGTATCAAATTTTGATGGATGAAATTGTAAACATGTAACTCTTCTGTCAAAATGTGACGAAATATCTGTTATGGATAGAGTTGAAAGGAATTCCAGGTAATAATCCAACCGATTTG
>JALHRI010000150.1 GCA_022841525.1 Alphaproteobacteria bacterium
CGCGCCGGTGGGCAGCAGATTCACAATCGGCGTCACATCGTAATCCGCCGGCAAAATGAGGTCAATGCGGGTGATGCGCCCCGGCCTGCCGACGATTTCCTGCGCGGTGGCGATGTCCGTGAGCAGCAGGGTATCGAGCGCCTGCTGGCTCACGCGGTCAGCCGCACGGAGCAGGCCAATCACGCGCACATCGACACGCTCATTACCGGGGCGCAAGGTGATCGTGTCGCCCACTGCGACGCCGAAGCGTTCGGCCAGCGATTGACTCATGAGCAGCGTATTCGGTTCGGCGATGAAGGCGTTAAGGGCATCAAAAGCATTCTGCGCGTCCCCGTCCGCCACTTCAACAGCGCTCAGGTAAGCGCGAAACGGTGGCTCGGCAAAGGTATCGACACCAAGCAAACGCAAGGGCTGATCGCCCAAGTCAACACCACGCACGTATTCGGTCACGATGGGCGCAACGTCCCGCAGGCCGAGATCCAAGCGGAGTTGGGTGTAGATTTCAGTGGGCAAGCCGCCCGGCCCGCTGGTAATCTGATGGGTGGCTTTGCCGGTGACGCTCTCAGTACTGAGGTCAAAAGCGCGGCTGGCCGAGGTGTTGGCGAGGTCGATAGCGATCATCATGGCGACGCCGAGGGCGACACCGAGGACAAACAGCAGGCTTTGCAGGAAACGGCGGGCAATATAGCGGCGGGCAAGGCGAAAGAGAACGATCATCCGTTAAGTCTCGAAATTATGGACAATACTTTATGAATAGCTAAGAGGCGCAAGGCACAGCTATAGAGATGAGACATGGTTCTCATCTTCGAGTGGGGCGATCTGATAGATCGCCCCTACCAAACGGTGTCAGGTCACACCGAGAAATTACGCTTCGGGCGTGAGCTGCTCAATGGATTGAGCCGGCTCCGCAGCTTTGTAGCCCAGGCGTTTCAGCGATTCCAGCGCGGCTTCCCGTACTTTTTCGTTACCCGAATGGAGCAGTGTGAGCAGCGGTTGGATAGCGCGGGGATCACCTAACTTGCCTAATGCCTGCGCGGCATTGAGCGGCGTTTGCAGCCCCGGCGCATCAAGCGCCTGGATAAGCGGCTGCACGGCACGCGGATCGCCCAACTTCCCCAACATCAGAGCAGCGCGGCCACGCACGATCAAATCTTCGTGGTGGTTCTTCACGGCCATAATGAGGGCGCGGACGGCTTCTTCGCCACCGACCATACCCAATTTCATCACGGCTGTGCGGCGCTTCTCCTTGTCGAAGGTGCGCAAGTCGCTGAGAAGTTGCTTGATGACCTGAGGATCAGAGTCGGACATAGGATTTGCCTCTTACCTTTCGCATCGTTCGTGGTCGCCCACGAGTAAATTCGGAGCCAAAAGCCCCCTCTTTACAAACCATCATGAAGCGCAAACCTATCAAATAAATTACTTTACCCCGGTAACAGCCTGATTCATGGTAATCATCAAGCGACCATCGTGAATGCGACACACCCGATCCGCTAAGGGAACGATTTCGGGGTTGTGTGTTGCCATAATTAATGTCTTGCCGGCGCTGCGTGTCACATCGAGCAGCAGCGACAGGACGCTGCGCCCGGTGTCCTCGTCCAGATTGCCGGTTGGCTCGTCGGCCAAGACCAACTCCGGCTCCTGCACCAGGGCGCGGGCAATCGCAATGCGTTGTTGTTCACCACCACTCAGTGTATCGGGAACGGCATCCGCGCGCCCACCGAGTCCCACACGTTCGAGCAACGCTCGTCCACGCTGCTCAATGTCACGGCGATTTTGCCCACGTAGTTCAGCCGGCAGAGTGATATTTTCGAGAACAGTGAGGGTTGGGATGAGGTTGAAAAACTGGAAGACAATGCCAATGTGGTCGCGGCGGAAGAGTGTTTGCTGGCGGTCATCGAGGGCGGTGAGGTCGGTACTGCCAATGCAGATTTGGCCGCCATCCGGCTTGTCGATACCACTGAGCAGATTGAGCAAGGTACTTTTACCGCTGCCGCTCTTGCCCAGTATCACGAAGAACT
>JALHRI010000151.1 GCA_022841525.1 Alphaproteobacteria bacterium
CCTCGGTCAAGCCTGTAATGCCTGTAATATCCAGCCGTTCATAGGGACGGTCACGCCGCAGTGTTTGCAGGCGTTCGCCAGTACGAACGTCACAGATCACGACGACACCATCTGCACCGCAGCTTGCCAGCATGGTTCGATCCGGGCTGACCTTTACAGAATTGATCTTGCCTTCATGGACTTCAATTTGCAACCCATAAGCCCCCGTCTGTACATCCCACCAATATAGTCCACCATCGCCGCTGCCCATGACCAGAAAAGCGTCGTCCGCCCCCCACTCAACGCTGTAGATCAAACCCGGATATGCGCTCGTAATAGGTGTGAACATCCCGCTATCGACCTCCCAGATTGAAACACTACCCCCACCACTGAGGCGCGTTCCAATGGTCGCAAGTCGTGTGCTGTCCGCACTCCAGGCCAGATACCAGATCACCGTTTCAGGTTCAGCCAGACGGTTCAGCAGAACACCTGATTGAGCCTCCCATAGGTAAACTGCGCCATCAGCGCCAACACTGGCTAACCGATTCCCATCGGGACTCCAGCTTATTTTCATGATGTCCATCGGGGTGTTGTCGCCAAATGAGCGGGCTGAACGGGTCAGCATGTCAAAAACCTGAACGCCGTGATGGCTCGTGCCAGCCGCTAAACGTAGACTATCAGGACTCCAGGCCAAGCCCGTGAAATAATTATCGGGGTCGCTGTCAAAACGCAGGCTTTCGAGGGCTGTACCGGTATGTACATCCCACAACCGAATCTGATTCTCGAAGGCGTCACTGGCGATGAAACGACCATCGGGACTCCACCCGACATCATTGACGAAGTCGTTGTGGCCGCGCAAAATACGCGGTGGCGCTGCGTTATTCAAGGTGTAGAGGGTAAGGATCAGTTCTGAGCCAACGCTCACAATGCGCTGACTATCTGGACTCCAACTGAGTGTTTGCAGCATCGCAGTGTAGCCATGAATCAGACGAGTACATGAGCCGGTTTCCACGTCCCAGACGCGCATCGTGCCATCTTGACTTCCACTCACCAGATTACGGCTGTCTGGTGTAAATGCCAACCCACCAATCAGGGCGGTATGTCCACGTAGTGCTGCGCGGTAGCGTCGCTGTTCGACATCCCACAACCAGATAATATTGTCCCGCCCACTGCTGGCGATCACCCGTCCATCTGCACTCCACACCAGCCGATAAACATGATCCCGATGACCGGTCAGGGTCTCAAGCAGTCTGCCATCCGCCGTATTCCATATTTTGACTGTGCCATCGAAACTTCCACTGGCAAGCCTGTCGCCAGCCGGCGAGAACGCCATACCGGCGATAATTTGCTCATGACCGGCAATAGTCCTGAGAACGGCAGCAGGTGATCCTTTCTGAATAGCCCAAATACGAATTGTCCCGGCATAGTCACCTGTAGCAGCGAAAGTACCGTCTTTACGCCAAGCGAATACAGCCACAAGTGGATCATGAACCAGTGTTTCAAGTAGTTCCCCTGATGTTCGATCCCAAAAGCGAACGCTATCTTCACCCACACTGACAACGATGTTGCCATCCGGGGAAAATGCCAGATGAATAAGACGAGCATCACGTTGCAATGACCAGATCAAACCGCCGCTTGCCACATCCAACAGCTTGATTGTGTTGTCCCAGCATCCACAGGCCAGCCATTGTCCATCGGGGCTGATGGCGATGCGTCCAACAGCTTCATTGTCCATGCGCCACAGGCGGTAGAGGGTGCGGCCTTCTGCTTGCCAGACGCGCACTTGCCCATTGAAGCTGGCGGTTGCCCAGTAATCACCTGTGCCACTGATGGCAAGCGACATAATGCCGTCAAAGGTTTCCGTAAAGGCGCTGTCCCGAATCAACGACCCCATCAACCGCGCATCCTGCATCTCTACCGCCTGTAGATAGACGCCACGTAGTGCCAACTGCGACAAATCCACCCCGCGTAGGTTTCCGCGCTGGACACGCAGCAGTGCAACAAGGTTGGCGGGGCCGTAGCCTTGCGCATCAAGC
>JALHRI010000152.1 GCA_022841525.1 Alphaproteobacteria bacterium
ATGTACGCTGCCTTATATCGCCATCCGCGCACCGCGAGCGTGACGCCTTTTTCCAACAATGCGGAGCTGGTGAGCTATCCGCGTATTTTTCATGGCAATGCCGCAGCCCTCGAGGTTCCGTATGCCACGCTCGATCAGCTTGCCGCCACCGCCAATGCGGAGCAATCGCCCGAGCTACCCACCGCCGTAGGCTTTTGCATGATGATGCGGCGCGAGGCATTAAGCCAAATTGGGTGGTTTGATGATGATACCTTCGGGCGCGGTTATGGCGAAGAAAATGACTGGTGCCTGCGTGCCGCTGATCTAGGCTTTCGTCATGTGCTCGCCGCCGATGTGTTTGTGCGCCATACGGGCGCGGTTTCATTCGAGGGTAGCAAACTTCGCGAGCTTCGCCGCTCACTGAAAAAACTCAACATGAAGCACCCGCATTATCGAGGGTTGGTGCGTGCTTTCCGCGATGAAGACCCGTTAAAGCCACTGCGTCGTAGCCTTGATATAGCACGTTTGCAGCACCTCAAACAGCAATACAGCATTGTGATGGTGAGCCACAATGCGGGCGGCGGAACCGAGCGCCACATTCAGGATATGGTGGCGCAATTAGAGCGCGAAGGCACCAGCTGCTACCGCCTTAACCCTGATCCGCAACATGCCTCGCGCTTGCGGCTATGGCATGGGGATGACCAAGCATTTCCTAATCTGATATTCGATATGGATGAGGAAATTGAAGAGGCCATCACTTGCTTTAAAGTGCTGGGCATTACGCATCTGCATGTGCATCATCTGCTCGGCTTTGCACAACGCATGTGCGACTGGGTAGCCCTGCTATCCGAGGCGATTGGCGCGCAGTATGATGTGACCATTCATGATTATTATTATCTCTGCCCCAGTATCAACCTCGTCTATGATTCGGGTTATTATGATTCTGACCCTACCTTGCAACAATCGCAAGAGTGGGCGCAGCATCACCCCACGGCAGCAGGGCGCACCCCCATTTGGTTATGGCGCTATCAGCATGCACTATGGCTCAAACAAGCGCGCCATATTTTTGCACCGAGTGCAGATTGCGCGCAGCGGATGGAGCACCATTTCAAAGACATTCATGTCACCGTGCGCCCACACCCTGAAACACCTATCACCACACCAAGCCTTTACATTCACCACAGCCAGAATGCACCGCTGGATGTCGCAGTGATTGGCCGATTGACACCGCACAAAGGCGCAGATGTCATTGTGCGATTAGCCAAGCACGCGCATGCCCACGATCTGCCGATTCACTTTCATATTTTTGGTGATGCGCAGCAGCCAAGCCTGTTTAAACGCTTACAAAAAGTAACCTTGCACGGCGCTTACGAAGAGCAGGAAATTTACCGCCTGCTCGCTTCGCATCGCTGCCATGTGGCTTTTATTCCATCAGTCTGGCCAGAAACCTATACCTATACGCTCTCCATCGCGCTGCACGCACGCCTTTATCCGGTGTGTTTTGACATGGGCGCACCTGCTGAACGCATTCGTGCCAGCGGATGGGGTAGCGTGCTACCGCTGAGTTCCATGCAGGATGCCGCGCACGCCACGCGCTTGTTGCTGGCGCTTAACACTGAATCGCCCTCGCAAAGCATGGATGAAAAGGCGTTCACCACTTATGAGAATCTGCGGAGCGATTATTACGAACTCTGAGTGATCAGGCGTTGTTCACTTCCAGCGATACCACATTCGTTGCTTTTGTTTGCAGATAATTGGCCGCCAGCTCCTTAAACACATAATCCAGCATGGAGCTTGCCGTTTCCACATGGTCGCTGCCTTCTACCACGCCGGCAGGATCAAACTGCGTGCGCGTAAACGCATCCACAAACGCATCCAGCGGCACACCATGCTGAAGCGCGACCGACACGGCAATCGCAAATTGCTGCATCATGGTGCGAACCCCTGCCGATTGTTTGGGCGTATCAATAAAAATTTCACCCAGACGATGATCGGCATATTCGCCGGTGCGAAGGTAAATGGTCTGACCAC
>JALHRI010000153.1:0-1412 GCA_022841525.1 Alphaproteobacteria bacterium
TATTTCGCGCTGCCGGGGGATAATTGCGGCATTGTTAATCAGTACATCCAACCGATTGAAACGCGCTTTAAACTCATCTGCCACACGCCGCACCTGTGCCTGCAAACTCAAATCTGCCAATAGAAGATGCACATTTGGGTTGCCCGATTTTTGCTGAACATCTTTTTGGGCGATAGTACCTTTCTCTTGGCTGCGGCAAATCATGACGACAGTTGCGCCTTGTTTTGCCAGCCCATGCGCCGTTGCCAAGCCGATACCGGAATTTGCTCCAGTGATAATGACTACCTTGCCGGTCATGTCTCCCATCTTACACCACCTGCAAAACAGAAGTAGATACTTCGCTCAACTTGCACGCTGCCATGCTGATGTCCCACAAGCGTTTCGCAGCGGCAGTATCTTGGGACGCTGGCGATGAGTCTTTCACTTTGCAATCCACAAAATATTTGCCCGTAACACTGGCAACTTCGGGCGCAGTGGCAAGATATACCGATGTTTTTGCACCGTCATCGGGTTTAGGCATGACCGCCAAATATACCCGATGCATGAATTTGGGCATGGTGCGCGACAAATTTGTGCCAATCACGCCCGGATGCAAGCAGTTGACCGTGACCTGTGTCCCGTGTAAACGCCGCGCCAATTCAAAGGTGAACAGCATGTTATACAATTTGGTGCTGCTGTAATGAGCCCAACCCATCATAGAGTAGCTTTTGACGCTCTGCAAATCATCAAAATCCAGTTTGCCAGTGGCGTGCAAATTGGAGGCGACATTAATAATGCGTGCCGGGGCAGAGGCTTTCAGCACATCCAACAGCAGGTGCGTTAGCAAAAAATAGGAGAGATGATTCACGGCGAACTGCGTTTCAATGCCATCGGGCGTTATTTCACGCTTTTGCGGGATGATGGCGGCGTTGTTAATCAGCACATCCAACCGATTGAAACGTGCTTTAAACTCATCTGCCACGCGCCGCACTTGCGCCTGCAAACTCAAATCTGCCATTAAGAGATGCACATTTGGGTTGCCCGATGTTTGCTGAACCTCATGCTGCGCGGCTTGCCCTTTGTCTTTGTTGCGGCAAATCATGACGACAGTTGCGCCTTGTTTTGCCAGTCCATGCGCCGTTGCCAAGCCGATACCGGAATTTGCTCCAGTGATAATGACTACCTTGCCGGTCATATCGCCCATGTTTTTTCTCCTAGGCATGATATCGTGTCATCAAAGATAAATGTGAATTTATGTTCATGTTTTGCATTATAGAGTAGATTTTAGGGTTGGCAACCAAGAATTACGAGACTCTCATCTTATGCATGGTTACTTAGATGTGGTAGATTACATGATGATGACGTTGGTAGACGCTACATGCCTAATCTGAACGCTGCCAATATTGCCCGCCGCACGCTGCTCATTAATTATT
>JALHRI010000153.1:1422-2003 GCA_022841525.1 Alphaproteobacteria bacterium
TTAAAATGGATTTAGATGATTGCCCTCATATTTTCTATACGCTCCTATCATCTACCATCGTCGTGATTCATTGAAGGTATAAATATGATGCTAGATATTCCCCCTGCCACACTGGATGAAGCACAGCAAGAAATCGAGCGACTTCGCCAAGAAAATCACCTGCTGAGAACCGTGATTGATGCTGTGCCTTCCTTAATCTATGTCAAAGATATGAATAGCCGTTTTGTGTTAGCGAACCGGATGACGCTTGACCACATGAATTTGCCCAGCGAAACCGACATCATTGGCAAAGGGGATATTGATTTTCATGAGCCGAGCAAAGCGGCACAGTTCCGCATAGAAGAAGAAAGCATTTTATTTGCAGGTCTCCAGATGCTGCATCATGAACAAGAAGTGGTGAATCATAGCAATGCTCACCCCATATGGTATTCCACGAGCAAAGTGCCATTGCACGATACCGATGGAAAAATTATTGGGCTAATTGGTATCAATCATGATATTACTAAACGGCGACAATCTGAGATGGAGTTGCAGCAGCTTAAAGATGACCTTGAACAACGTGTCTTAGACCGCACCACCGC
>JALHRI010000154.1 GCA_022841525.1 Alphaproteobacteria bacterium
TGCTGATTCTGCGACTGATATTAGCGACACGACCAATGCAATAACCGTTTCAATCAATCCAAGAATCACCTCAGCGACTTATGATGCATCTTCCGGTGCCTTAGACGTCACCGCCACTAATCTGCAAGCCAACGGCGGCGGTGCCGACATCGATGCATCGCTCTTTACGCTCACCGGCGAAGACGGGACCACTTATACACTGACCGATTCCGCCGATGTCGAAATCACTTCCGCCAGCGCATTCACCATCGCGTTAAGCGCTACCGACAAGGCCGCCATCAATCAGATCGTCAATAAAAACGGTACCGCTTCCACCGGCGGAACTACTTACAATCTGGCTGCCGCGGATGACTGGAACACTCAGGTCACCAGCGGCAATACCTCGGATACCACTGGCAACGGCATCACCGCCTCCAATGTAACCGCACCGGCCATCACGTCCGCCGCCTACGACGCCAGTACCGGCGCACTGGGAGTCACCGGCAGCGGTTTCCTGAAAGCTGGCGGTGCAACCAATGATATTGATGCATCCAAGTTCACCTTCACCGGCGAAGGCGGTGAAATCTATACGCTGATTGATTCCGCCGATGTCGAGATCGCCTCCGGCATCGCGTTTACAATCACATTAAGCGCCACCGACAAAGCCGCCATCAACCAGATCGTCAATAAAAATGGCACGGCTTCCACCAGCGCCACCACGTACAACCTGGCTGCGGCGGAAGATTGGGCTATCGGTGCCGATGCAGCCGTCAACGTGGCCGACCCTACCGGCAACGGCGTGACCGTTTCCAATGTCGTCGCGCCTGTGATCACTTCGGCGACGTACAACACGGGCACCGGCATATTGGTAGTGACCGGCAGCGGCTTCCTGAAAACCAGCGGTGCTGCCAATGATATTGATGTTTCTTCCAAATTTACTTTTACTGGGGAAGGTGGCGCTACCTACACATTAACTGATTCTGCCGATGTCGAGATCACCTCAGACACCACGTTCACCATCACTTTGAGCACAACCGACAAAGCCGCAGCTAATCTTCTTTTGAATAAAACCGGCACGGTATCCAATGATGCGACCACTTATAATCTAGCCGCTGAGGAGGATTGGGCCGCAGGTGCCGATGCCGCCGTCAATGTGGCAGATCTCGCGGGCAATGGCATTACCATAACTGTTGTGACTTCATCTTCCGGCGGTGGCGGTAATGGCGGCTCAACGACCACAACGGTCGATGGCGTTGAAATTGCCACGACAACGCAGTCGGACGGCACCGTAATAACCACCCTATTGCCCATCACGGAAACACGGGAAGACGATCCGTCTTCGCTGCTAAATGATCACGCGGATATTCCGCTGATTACCGGAACATCGGGCAACACCTTGCTGACTATCAGCTTACCCACCGGCGTGGGCGTGAATGCCCAGGGTTTGCCTCAGGAAATGAATCTGACGGAGGCCAGGAGTGATCTGATCCAACGTATCGCACAACAAGCCGGAATCGATAGTACGGATGTAAGAGTTGTTAATCCGGTTGAAAATTTCTTGTCCACGCTCAATTCTGAAACCACACTAAGCATTCGCGCCGTAACCCCCACAATTAACAGCAATCAGGCCCCGGAACTCCCAATTATCATTACGGGTACGGAAAATACCGGCAATCCCCGGCAGGCACTGATAATCGACGCCAGTAATCTGCCTCCCGGCAGCATTCTTCAATTAATGAATGTCGCGTTTGCATTTATTATCGGAGCAGCCAGCATAGCAGGAGGCGCCGGTGAAAACTATGTCGTGGGTGACGATCACAATCAGTACATCGTATTGGGTGCTGATAATGATGTTTTGTTTGGCGGCGGCGGCGATGATACGATCGGCAGCCTTGGCGGCGACGATCAGACTTCGGGCGATGCCGGCAATGATATCGTTTTTGGTGGCAGCGGCAATGACCGGTTAAGTGGTGGAAACGGAAATGACCAATTCAACGGCGGATTGGGTTTCGATACTGCGGT
>JALHRI010000155.1 GCA_022841525.1 Alphaproteobacteria bacterium
GCACCAATTCATCGCAGGTGTTGGCCACCACCGATTATGGCGGGGCACTTTGTGCGTGCATCGGCAAAGATAATATGGTAGGCACCCAGTTTCATCCTGAGAAAAGTCAACAGGTTGGATTAAAATTAATCGAAAATTTTTTGGCTTTTTAGGTTGGGTTTATGAGCATTTCGGTTGAGCGTATCACCGCCTTTAAAGGCTCGGATCTGCCCGACATCTGTCAGGCGACTGAAGATGCGATTGTCGATGGCATCGGCTTTAACTGGCTTAGCCCTCCGGGTCGTGAGACCATCGAATCCTTTTATAAGGGCGTGTTGATGGTTCCCGAGCGCGTGTTATTTGGTGGCCGATTAGAGGGTACGTTGGTCGCATCCATCCAGCTTATCAAGCCCAGCAAAAGCAAAGAAACATCCGCCTTTGCCGCCCGCATAGAGGCGCATTTTGTCGCGCCGTGGGCACGCGGCCATGGCCTTGCCAAAATGCTGCTGGAAGCGGCAGAGCGTGAAGCCTCCAAACAAGGTTTTTCGACATTGAAACTCGATGTGCGTGCCTCGCAAACCCGCGCCCTCACGCTTTACCGCGAATGCGGCTACACGCAATGGGGCGTGCTTCCCAATTATGAATATGTGGGCGGCAGCATGGTGGCGGGGCATTTTTTCTATAAGCAACTCAAACCACTTTCGGAGCTGATATGATCCTGTACCCTGCGATTGACCTGAAAGACGGCCAGTGCGTGCGTTTGCTTAAAGGCAATATGGACACCGCCACAGCATTTAATTACAGCCCAGCCACCCAAGCCGAATTGTTCCAAAAGCAAGGGTTTGAATGGCTGCATGTGGTCGATTTAAACGGCGCACATGAAGGCAAAGCCATCAACAGCGATGCAGTGAAATCCATTATGGATTCAGTCACCATCCCGATCGAACTGGGCGGTGGCATTCGCACCATGCAAAATATCGAGGATTGGTTGAATGCGGGTGTCAGCCGCGTGGTCATCGGCACCCAAGCTCTGCGCGAGCCCGACTTTGTGAAAAAAGCCTGCGCTGCATTCCCAGGTAAAGTGGCCGTGGGCATCGATGCGAAAAAAGGCCGCGTGGCGGTGCAAGGCTGGGGCGATGTCTCCGATGTTCGCGCAGTCGATTTAGCCCTGAAATATGAAGATGCGGGAGTCTGCACGATTATTTATACCGACATTGACCGCGATGGCATCATGCAAGGGCCCAACATCCCCGAAACCGTAGCGCTGGCTGAGCGCATCACCACGCCCGTTATTTTATCAGGTGGGGTATCAAGCATCCACGATCTGCTCTCCATCAAAGCCTTTTCGCATAGCGGTATTGAGGGCGCGATCATTGGTAGAGCTATGTATGATGGTGCGATTGATCCTGAAAAAGCCCTCAAACTTATCTCACGCTAATGTTAAAAACGCGTATTATCCCCTGCCTTGATGTGAAAGATGGCCGCGTGGTCAAAGGGGTGAATTTTGTGGATCTGGTGGATGCAGGCGACCCCGTAGAACAAGCCAAACTCTATGATGCTGCAGGCGCAGATGAACTCTGTTTTCTCGACATCACCGCGTCATCCGATAATCGCGATACGATTTACGATGTGGTGCGCCGCGTGGCCGAGTGTTGTTTTATGCCACTGACCGTGGGGGGCGGGGTTCGCACGCTGGAAGACATCCGAAAGCTGTTAAATGCGGGCGCCGATAAAGTATCCATCAATTCCGCCGCCGTTTCCAACCCCGAACTGGTGCGCGATGCCGCACAAAAATTCGGTTCGCAATGTGTGGTGGTGGGGATAGATGCCAAGAAGAGTACAGAATACAGAGTGCAGAGTGCAGAAAAAATAAGTTCTACTGAACTCTGTACTCTGAACTCTGATCCCTTCTTCGAAATCTTCACGCATGGTGGCCGCTCCGCCACCGGCATCGATGCAGTAGAGTGGGCACAAAAAATGGCCGACTATGGCGC
>JALHRI010000156.1 GCA_022841525.1 Alphaproteobacteria bacterium
GCCGTATGCGGATATTCATTGAAAATCAGCCGATTCTAGAAGAACGGTTCCAGCCGTAATGCATTTTGGATCTTGTCGCAATGAACCTGGCTCACGCCCGCAGTATCGGCATAATCACGCCAGCGTGATACCCCTTGCTGCACATCATGCAGTATCGCCTTGGCTTGGCCACGCTTCAAACCAGCCACTTTTTCAACTGCGACAAAATCAGCCAACTCGAATCCATCTCGCTTGCCATTCAGCGTCATTTGGTGCGTGGAAGTCCAACGCCCTGCAGGTTGATAACTGTAGATAACGTCAAAAGCCGGTGCCAATGACCATGTGCCTTGTTTATCCATCAGAAAAGCAATGTTTTTCACATGATCGTCCTGATTGCGTGCAATGACATTAAACACCATGCGCCGAAATTGCTGTTCCATGTCGCGCATCGATAACTGTAAACGTTTGATGACTTGCAAGGCTTGTTCATAACTGTAGGCGCCGGCCAGGTTGAAATCGTGATGGACCAGCGCGCACAAGGATTGCATATGCAATTTGCAACCACTATCGGGATGCTCGAGACGATCAAAACGCCTCGTCATGAAATGCTTGCGTCCTTTTTCTTCCAGTAGGCGGCATTCGTTCATTTGGATACCGGCATCGCACGCCATGTGATAATAGGCATACTCAATCGCGCCATAGCCTTGCGGATCTTCCAGCTCCTTGTCTTTATTGCCGCTGACGCCATCAAACTTCAGCAACCAGTAGCCAAAGCCCTCAGGCGCTTTGACCTGCCCGGAATGCACTTCATGAGTAACAGGCTTCCAGGCAATCACGGCCTTGGCACGCACGCCACCAGCAGAAGCACCTACTTGCAAGATCTATTTTAGCGCATGGGCTTTCTGCATATCATCGCCGAAAGCTTCTGCAAGTTGTTGACGATGTGTAAGTACTTCTGAGGCCAGCTTGACCAGTTGCTCAACTTGGATTTTCTGCGATGTGCGCGCTTTCGGGCCTTTTGCCGGAAAAAATTCTAAAGCGCCCATGCCACGGCTACCGATATAACACAAACGCTCCACCGCATTAAACAAATTCGGCTGACGGCCCTGCGTAGCGAGCCAAGCACAATCAATGCATTGCCGAACTAATCCGGCAACGAATCGACCAACAAGCCAGGCAAGCCATGAAACGTATCCCGTCCCAGTGCCGGAAAACGATACACCGTGCTCGCCAGCGGCATCGTGTAAGTGGCGTAATTTCAATGCCGCTGCGAGCAAACTCGCTATCGTATTCAAAGCTCGCCGCATGACCGCCATCCATCAATGCTACGGCACCGATAGTGCGCCCCCACAATTTCACTTCAGCGACTATGCTCATGACTTTGGACAGCTCTCTAAGTGGATGAACACTCCACGCCCAGGATTTTCCACTAGGCTTCAAGCGGACGCGACACGACGACCTCTTGCTCGTTGCCGGCCTCTGCCTGCCTGCTTTTCCTTTAATAAGGCCATAGGGCTTGGACCAGTTTCCGGCAACCATTGATTCAATCCATCCATCAAATCCAATGCACGACACAAGCGTATCAACGTCACCAATTGGACGGATCCACCAGCCTCAACTCGCTCCACCGTGCGCTTGGAGATCCCAGCTTCCACCGCCAGCACCGCCTGAGATAATGACCGCGCTATACGCCGTTGCGTCAAACGCGCACCCAGCTCTGCCAGAATCACTTCATCGGAAAGATTATTATCTATTTTCATATCGCCAGTAATGTCGACTTAATGCTATTAATTTTACATTATATCGTCTAAAATGACGATTAAAAGACTTTAATATATTTTTGCAAAACCTCTGGTGAATCGATTGATATTAAATCACCTCAGACTTCTTCTAAATTTACCATTTTTCTGGCGATTCCTTGTATGTTATAGTGAAAACGGCAATCAAATTATGCCACTCCTACCAATACCATGTGGAGGATTAAGATGAAA
>JALHRI010000157.1 GCA_022841525.1 Alphaproteobacteria bacterium
ATTTACGTGCTGCTGCTCATCGCGTTGCCCTGGGTCATGATGCACCCGGAACGCCTCAAACCCCTGTTTAATGATCCTTTCGCACAGGGCAATCTGGAAGCGGCCGTGGTTTGGACGGGCTGGGAAATGTTGCCGGGCATCTGGCTGTTGCTGGTCTTGGGGGTATCGCTGCGCTGGATGGGGCAGGCGCAACACCGAACGAAGGGTTTTGCCGTCCTGTTTGGCGGTACGGCGATCTTCGTCATGCTGACCCTGATTTTTTACATCAACCGCGTGGAAAGCTATTCCCAGCGGGCAGCCATTGAGTTTTTTCAAAGCAAAGCCGGTGAGCGGTGCTATCTGCTCACGCATGGTTATAAATCGTACGCACACCTGTTTTACGGCGATGTGCTGCCCGAAGCAAAGCCTCAAATGGCTGATCCACAGGAATGGCAGGATTATTTGCTGCACGGGGCAGTGGATCGCCCGGTGTATGTCGCTGCCAAAGTGCACAAGGCAGCCGCGCTGGCAGCTTCGGCGCCGGAACTAAAAGAAATTGGCCGTAAAAACGGATTTGTATTTTATAAAAGGGAGTAGCCATCCTCAATCCTGTTACAAAACATGATCAAAGGAACCGCCTTACACGAAATCCTGAACCTGCCTCCTTATTGGGCAAAAATCAGCGCCTTGCCCGACAATGGCATGCAGGTGACCCGCCATGCCTATGGCCGCCATCCCCGGCAGTACTTCCTGCGTGCTGACCCTCCGGAAAACGGGCAGCAGGCTCCCCGGCGCGCAGTCGTGTTTTTTCACGGAGGCGCCTGGCGCTTTGGCACGCCGGAACAGTTCATCGGCTACGCAAAATTTTTTACCGGATTGGGTTACACCACGTTTTTACCATCCTACCGGCGCATTCCGGTCCACCATTTCGGGCACCTGCACGAAGACCTGGTTGCCCTGCTGGCAAACATTTCGGAACTGACCAACCGGCACGAAAACAAGCCTGAACTCATTGTCGGAGGCATGTCGGCAGGCGGGCACATGGCGGCCATTCTGGCGCACGATCCATCTGTATGGCGCCTGGCGGGTTTGCCACAAAATCCCGTTGCAGGGCTGATTGCCTGCGGTGCGCCGCTTGACCTGGATCAATTGTCGAACAGTCCGGTCTTGCTGCGTTTGGCGGGGCGGCGCGGCAGTGCGCAGTATCGCCGCGCCAACCCGGCCTGGCAGTTGCGGCAGGCAGAAACCACCATGCCGCTTTTGTGCATCCACGGTACCGCAGACGGCCTGGTTCCGGTAGCTTGTGCGCATTCTTTTGTGCACTTCGCAAAAGAAAAATTAAATGCCAACCTGACGTTTCACCTCATCAAAAATGGGACCCACTTAGATGCCGGACGCTGGGTTTTTCGCGAGGATGCAGAACGGGAGCAATTGGTGCGTTGGCTGCAAGCGCTGGACGAAAAAACATAGCAGTGCCCTGGCGCTTCTTTCCAGCGTTTTAAAGGGAATGACTTATGTCTCATTAGCCATCACAACAAGTCTAATAATCAGCAATTCCTTTTCTGATGCTCGAATACAAAGGAACCTACATTCACCAACAGCTCGGCAGTTTTGAAAAAGACTGGTCGGTTGCTGAGTTGCTCACCTGCTACGAACCCCTTTCGGGAGAACCGCTTGCCGTGCGCCTCTATGCCATGCAGCAGGTAGGGTACATGGCCGAGGAGATTTTTAGCGAACTATCGCCGGCTGCCCTGTTGCGCTATCATTTCTGGAAACAACTGCGCCCTAACCGCATCGAGGAACGCCAATACAAATATTCGGTAAAAATCAGAGACACCTACCACTGGGAGCTCACCGTCAATTCACAGGGGCTGTTTTTCAAGGATTTGAACCCGATGTATGGCCAGATGGCCGGGCAGGTACACGAGCAATTGTTCAGCGATTTCTGGTTTTTCGGGCCGAAGATGCCCATGCCCAACCTCGAC
>JALHRI010000158.1 GCA_022841525.1 Alphaproteobacteria bacterium
GATTCAGGTGGATATCATCTTAGAAACACAATGCGCTACATGATTGCAGGGGCTTGATTCGGTGGTGATAGTTTGGAAACGGGATTGGCTTGAAATGAAAGCAGTAGGGAGATAGCACCACTATGACCACCATCGCAGCTACACGCCCCAAACACCCCACCTGCCCCGGCGCAAAGCCCATGCCGATTGTTGGCACTCGCGGGAACATCGTGCAATTTGCGCTTGACCCCATGCGGACAATAGACACGCTGTTTAAACACTATGGCAAGATTGTATCGCTGGTGGCAAATGCCCCGACCCGCACTATTTCGCCCTTTCCCGATTGCCCCGGCACGGTATTTGTCGCAACGCCCGAACTGAACCGCCAAGTGGTGACGCAACATGATTTGTATCATAAATCGGCGCTAACCGGGCAACCACCCCACAGCAATAATCAGCGTGAGCATACGTTATGGAATTGGGGAACGGGCTTGTTTCATGTCAATAGTGCCATGCATCGGCAGCATCGGCGCTTGCTCATGCCTGCATTTCACAAGAAGCGCATCGAAGCCTATTGTGATGATATGGTGGCACTGACGCAAAAAACATTGGATAGCTGGCGTAGCGGTGATAAGCGCGATATTCATGCCGAGATGACGAGTCTCACACTGCACATTGCGGGTAAAACGCTCTTTGGGCAAGACATCGGTGATAACACGAATTTAATTGGTCAACTGCTGCAAAATGCGCTGCATCTGCAAACGCAATTGCTAACCCGCCTGATGCCTTACGATGTGCCGGGGCTGCCCTATCATCGGTTATTGAACATTTCTGACGAAGGCGACAAAGCAATCCGGGAGTTGATGGCACAAAAACGCACCCGCGATGATGGCGATGTTCTGGCGATGCTGCTGCAAGCACAGGATGAAGATGGCACGATGCTAACCGACGAAGAAATTATTGGTCATGCGGGCATTATCTTTTTAGCCGGACACGAAACTAGCGCGAATGCCCTCACATGGGCGTTATTTTTGCTCTCGCAGCATCCCCACATTGCCGCCGAAGTTGTGGATGAAATCCAAAGCGTGTTGCAAGGTAGCACTCCGACGCTGGAACATTTGAATCGCTTGACACTGCTGGAATATGTCATCAAAGAGAGTATGCGCTTGCTGCCGTCCGTGCCGTTGAATCATCGGATTGCTGCCGAAGATAGCGAATTGGGTGGGTATTTTATGCCGGCTGGCACAGAATTATTCGTCAGCATTTATCATCTGCATCACGATTCAGCGACGTTCAGCGAACCCGACGTGTTCAATCCCCATCGCTGGCAGCAAATTGACCCTTCGATTTATGAATACAACCCCTTCAGCGCGGGTCCACGCATGTGCATTGGCGCAACCTTCGCCATGATGGAAATCAAAATTGTGCTGGCAATGCTGCTGCAATCGTACAAAGCGGCATTCATCCCCGGCACACGGGTAGACCGCCGTTGGGCAATCACGATGTCACCCCGCCAAGGCTTGCCGATGCACATCCAAGCGCAGGATAAACGCTACAACGCAGGCGGCGTGCGCGGCAATATCCGCGAGATGGTGCGGTTGCCATAAAACATCATCACTCGCTAATCATCTCTGCCAGTGTTGGGTCAAGCCGGCGCAGTTTTTCGATAGCTTCGGCTTGGGTTTTGGCAGGATAGGTTTCGGCGCGATTCAGTTGCGTAATGATGTTCAGAAAAAAATGATGCAGCGGATTTTGGCTAATCATGATGGTAATTCCGGCGTTGGGATGAATGCTGCGAAAAGTGCGCGTCATCGTTTTCAGATGCATAGGAACGCTCAAAACATCCAACATGTTGACAATGCCATGCACAGGCGGAAGACCTGCGCTAACGGCAGACAGCGTTTGGGTGTCTATACGCTCCATATCCTCTATAGTGACTTCGCCATATAGGCGTACCACCATCAACCGCTGTGG
>JALHRI010000159.1 GCA_022841525.1 Alphaproteobacteria bacterium
GTCATCCCCGCGAAGGCGGGGATCCAGAACCACCGAACGCGCTCCCGCGACTGGATTCCCGCCTGCGCGGGAATGACGAAAAGAAAATTGATGATGGGAATGACGGAGAGAAAAGTGGCTGCCTCAATCGCTGGCGATTTCCAGTGGCGGCAGGGCGTTGACGATCTTCATCGTTTCCAGACTCACGGTCACTACGCGCATAAACAACTCCAGCGGATAACGCGGATTACCCATCGTTTCGATGGCCCAATCGTTGGCGTCATTGACGATGCCGCTGTCCTTGTCGGTTTTCACGCATTGACGCTCGACCACCCAATCCAGCGCGGGCTTGCCGTTCACGATGTAGTCGTAGGCTTCGGGTGGGATGCCGCTGACGGTGATATACGCGTTGTAGATCAGCCGGGTCAGGTCTTTTTTGCCATCGGTTTTCGGCACTTTCATCTTTTCCACGCGCCAAAAACCCTCCCGCTCGTCATTCCCGCGCCCACCATCGTCATTCCCGCGCAGGCGGGAATCCAGCGGCTTGGGATCGCCAAGATTGAACACCTTTCCATCGGCGCCCAGCACCTTGGTGCCCTGGTATATCGGCACGGTTTCATAGTTCAGGTGCAGCTCGGCCAGCTTGCGTCCGGCTTGGGAGAACGCCCGGAAACCGGCAGCGGTTTTCACGTGCGGAATGCGCGGCAGTTCCTTGCTCAGATTGTCGGCGTAGCGTTCGCGGTAGTCGGGTGAGTGCAGCAGACCGTAGACGTAATAGAACACATCCTCCTTGCTGATGGTTTCACCCGGATAGGCGGACTGGAAATGCGCCAGCCCTTCCTCGGTGATGGCATCGCGGCGCACATAGCCGTCATTCCCGTGCACATACCCGCCATCCCCTCGCACATCCCCGTCATTCCCGCGCAGGCGGGAATCCAGTGGTTTTGCTTCGCCCCAGTCCAGCATGGATTGGGTTCCCGCCTGCGCGGGAACGACGGGATCGTATAGGTAGAGCGGGAAGCATTGGATTTTGGCTGGCCCCTGAAGATCAGGAATCAAATTACTTATGAAGCATGTAAAGTCTTGTGATGACCCTGTTCCCTGTGTCCATATGACGATGTTTTCGGCATGGACATCTGGGAAGATGCGCGGCATCTGACCAACGCGATGAATAAACACGCTGTCGTAATACACCCATTGCTTGGTGAAAGGGCGATACAAGCTAGGAGTGAGACTGCTCACCTTGAATGTGAAGTGATTGTCATTTGCCAGCTCTTGTTTCAGACTGGTCGTCCAACTGATCTGCGCCGGGTCGGTGTTAATAAAACCGTCCATTCGCTCTTCCCGCGCCTTTTTGTCCAGTCTGGCATAGACAGCATTGAAGCGCGCCACCTCGTTGTTGTAGAAGACAACCATCCGCGTCATGTTGCCAACGACGCTTTCTTTGCTGGCGTTGTAGCACCAAGCATCGCGACCTGCTTCTAATCCTCTGGAAAAATTATCGAACAGCTTAAGTGCATCGCTCTTCTTATCCCCCAGCACGATGAAGTCGCTGAAGCTGCCGTCACGTTGCTTCAGCCAATCACCATGAGTATCGGGAACGACGGTCTGCCAGATGCTTGCTTCGGTAATTCCTGCAATGCTGGCGTAGCTTTCAATCTTCTCCAACTTCTCTTCGCGGGTCAGATAATCGCCAATATCGTGGAAATAAATCTTGCCGTGTTCTTTGGCTGCGGGATTCTTGATCAGCAGCGAAATGGCAATCGGGGCACGGCTACCGCTGCCGAAAATCTTGCCGCCTTCCTTGCGTGATAACTCACCAGAAGTGCGCTGATTGCCGCGCAAATGAAATACATAGTCGGCCCTGAAATATCCACAAGCAGTTGATATTAGTTATAAATATACTGTTTTTTGATGATCATAACGACCAGAAATGTTAAAATATACATGTGTTTTCT
>JALHRI010000160.1 GCA_022841525.1 Alphaproteobacteria bacterium
TGACTGCCTCAACCACAGGCGGCACGGGCACGTGTACGATCCAGTGGCAATCCAGCACAACGGGTACAAGCGGCTGGGCAAACATCAGCGGCGCAACCAGCACGACTTACAATGCACCTACTGCAACGACAGGTACGCTATATTACCGTGCAACCTACACCTGCACCGGCGGCGGTTGTGGTGCAGCAACTTCGAATACAGCCACAGTTATTGTTACGCCGGAGCCGGCCATCAGCATCACCCCAACATCCGCCGAAGTCTGTAATGGTGGTGCGGCAATTTTGGAGGCTTCGTTTTCAGGTGGAGCAGGAAGCTGCACCATTCAATGGCAATCTGCTGCAACCTCAAACGGACCCTGGACAAACATCAGTGGCGCCAATGGCACGACTTATTCTGTTGCTGCCATCCCGGCAGGAACAACTTATTACCGTGCAACCTATTCTTGTAGCTCAGGTGGCTGCGATGTTGCCAGTTCTAACATAGCTACCATTGTTTCTACTTGTTCGCCTCCCGGACCTGATCCAAGGTGTACCCCTCCAACTACATTCAACCATCAATCCATCGCTAATGGCAGCTGGACCAGCGCCGCTACCTGGCAGGGTGGATTGGTACCTCCGGTTGAAGATATCCTCAATAAAAAAATAAAAATTACGCACCACGTATATGTAGTTAACAACAACATCAAGCTGAAGCAAGGCTCTGTGTTGTATGTTTCCGGAGGGAGCCTGACTTTACAAAATGGCAATCTCGAATTGTTGGACAACACGGGTGCAAAAGCGCTGTTTGAAAATACGATTCTTCGCACTTCCGGCAACATTCAACAGTTTAATAATTCAGTAATTTGCATATCCAATTCCAATGTTGATGTAGGAGAAGAAGAAGATGGCGTGGATTTTGTGCCTATGGCCGCATCTACTTCCGCTGATTTTCAAAATAGCGGGGGATTCCGTCGTTTGCAGAATGTGTGTATGAACGTAACGCATGATTATCAGAATACAGGCGAAGACGTTTTGATCAGCGTATGTGCGGAGATTGGCGACCAAGGCAATACCTCCGGAGCTGCCGGAATTAGTGGCGGTTTTGATGGACAAGACTCTGGTAATTTCCAGAACCAGGCAGGCCCCGGCGTTACCATGTCAATTTATGATTCTGAATTTTACATCGCAAACGGCGATATGCAAAATGCAAGTTACATGACCGTTTGCAATGTGGATTTCCGCCTTACCAATGGAAATTTCCAAAATCAATCAGCCGCTACATTGACCGGATGCGAACTGATTATCTGGATCAACCACCCTGCCAACGGAATTATTCAGAATAGTGGAACCTGGAGCCCTTCTACTGTCGAAAAGTGGAGAATTGACAATGGCCAGAATCCTCAGGGAATTGCTTTGTCAAATCAGGCAAGCCAGAGTTCCATTAATGCGGAATTTGGCGATTGTTCCTGTTCCGCGCCTCCTTGTATTGATTTGGAAATTGGTCAGGACCTGATAGTTGTATGTGCGGGAGGAACCATAAACCTCAATCCGACAATCACAAACCCTGGCCCTGCTTTACTCTGGACAACTACCGGAAGCGGGACATTCTCTCCCAATAACTCCAGCGCTCAGGTTACGTACAATCCTTCTGCAGCTGATATTGCTGCCGGAACCGTTACATTGAGACTCGGTGCAAGCCAATTTGGATCTTGCCCACCTATTTATGATGAGGTACTGGTCACCATTATCCCGGATCCGACAGTCAGCGTAACTCCGAACAATAGCGCAATTTGCGTTGGTGGTACGGCCACGTTGACGGCCTCAACCACAGGCGGCACGGGCACGTGCACGATCCAGTGGCAGTCGAGCACAACAGGTACAAGCGGCTGGGCGAACATCAGCGGTGCAACCAGCACGACTTACAATGCACCAACTACAGCGGCGGGT
>JALHRI010000161.1 GCA_022841525.1 Alphaproteobacteria bacterium
TGGACTCTGGATCGAATTGGCGTGCCGCAAGTTTGGGACGTTACAACGGGCGGCGTTTCGGCTCGCGGCGACACCATCGTGCTGGCCATACTCGACAGTGGATTCGACCTTGGCCACGAAGATTTACAGGACAACGTCTGGTTCAATCGCTTCGAAATTCCCGGCAACGGACTTGATGATGACAACAATGGCTATGCCGACGATGTGGCCGGGTGGAATTACATCAGCAATTCAGCAACACACAATCCCAGTCCGCATGGCACTTCAGTAGCCGGGATTGCCGGTGCGCGCGGCAACAACAGCGTCGGCGTTACCGGCGTGAACTGGCAGGTAAAACTCATGCTGCTCGCCACAGGCAATGTGGGCAGTGTGATCGAAGCTTATGAATACGTCATTGACCAGCGCGACCGCTATAACCGCACAAATGGTGCAGACGGGGCTTTTGTTGTGGTAACGAACGCTTCGTTTGGACAGGAAAGAAAGTTTTGCAGTGAACAGCCTTTGTGGGGCGCCATGTACGACCTGATGGGCGAAGTGGGCATTCTGACTGGCGCCGGTACGGCAAACAGCGCCTGGGATGTGGAGGAACTGGGCGATATGCCCACAACTTGTCCGAGTGATTTTATCATTGCTACCCTCAATACCGCGCAGGATGACCGGCGCTTTCAGGGTTCTGCCTATGGCAAAGTTTCGATCGATCTGGGAACGCCCGGCAATGATTCGTACAGCATTACGGTTGGCAACGAATACGGTAGTTTTGGCGGCAATTCGGCGGCAGCGCCCCACCTCAGCGGCGCAGTGGCTTTATTGTACAGCCTGCCTTGCGGCGGATTGGGCGAAGATGCTTTGTTGCGGCCCCGCGAAACGGCGTTGTTTATTCGCCAGACCATATTGCAAAGCGTTGATCCGATTCCGTCGTTGGCCAATGAAACCGTTACGGGCGGGCGTTTGAATGTCTTTCGCGCGATGGAAGTCATTCAGGAAAGCTGCGGCAATACCAGCGGGCCATTCGCCCTCACCAACGCTTATCCCAATCCGGTTTCGCTGGAACTGACCCTCAATTATGAAGCGCCGGATTTTGATCCTGTCACTTTGGTGGTTTACAATGCTTTGGGGCAATTGATCTTCAGCGATACCATTCGGCCTGCCCGCTTTGGCCCTAAAAATTACAGCATCGACGTCAGTTCGTGGGCGACGGGCATGTATCAGGTAACCATTGGGCGCGGCAAAGACGTGGTTAGCCGCAAGATTGTCGTTTTTTAAGGATCAAAAGCATCAAAACAAGAGAGACCTCCAGGCACAGCCTGAAGGTCTCTTTGTGTTTGATAAGTGTTGGTCTTACTGATTGTTGAACAGGCTGCCTTCTTTTTGAGGTACGCCCGCCGGTTGTTCCGGTTTAGCTTTTACGTCGCCTTTGATGGTCAGACGAATTTCTTCCTCATTCATGTTGGTCGTGAGGGTTACCACTTTGGTGAAAGGGCCGGTGCGGTTTGTGTCGTAGCGAACTTTGATTTCGCTGGTTGCGCCGGGAAGAATTGGCTCTTTCGGATAAGTTGGAACCGTGCATCCACAGCTACCTTTTGCGCTTTTGATTACCAGCGGCTCAGTACCTGTGTTTTTGAATTTGAACAACCGATATGGGTCTGCGCCTTGCTCGATTGAACCGTAATCAACGGTTTCAGTTTCGAACTTGATTTTTGCGCCGCTGGTCTGCTTGGGTGCAAGCGTAACCGGTGTTACTTCCTGTGCAACTGCAAAAGTGAAAACAGCTGCTACGAGTGCGAGTACAGAAAAGATTTTTTTCATCACAACTAAATTTTTTAGTTTAGGAAACTTCCACAAAGCTATATCAATTTCACAGCCCGGAAAAGAGGCGCGCGCCAAAATCGAGTTAATGATGTGTTAATGGCTATTTTCAC
>JALHRI010000162.1 GCA_022841525.1 Alphaproteobacteria bacterium
CGCATCGTCACCGCAGATTCTTCAACAAGCTGCCTTGCTCGCTCCGGTTGCGTTTCCCAGATGACCTGCACGGCTTCGAGTTGAACGGTGGCTGCCGCCAGCGTGTGTGCGAGCGTATCGTGCAACTCCCTTGCCAAACGATTCCGTTCCTGACTGGTAATGAGCTGTTCGCGGGTCGCTGCATAATCGCGCAATCGGGCATTGGCATCGCGCAGCGCTTGGGCTTGCGTGCGCTGCACCGTAACGAGGAGGTTCACCATCAACCCTACCAGCATCAAGATGACGAGGCGGAATACAATCGAGCTCAGTGCAACAGCCAGGCTAGCTTCATCTAAAGGGACAAATAGGATAATTAACGCGCTGTCGAGGACACTTGTGCCGACGCAAAACTGGATGATGGATCGCCGTCCGTATCGCCAGCTTACGATCACGAGCGGAATGAGCAAGATGGCGAGTGTTTGTGCGATGTTGCTGAGCACCACGAAATTCGCGACCTGTTCGATGGGCTCCTGACGTAGTACGGATATCGGCGTGGTATAGAAGAAGTACATGGTATATAGACTGGTCAGCAGTGGCGTGATGGCAGCCCATAGCAGCGCGATCGGCAGGTAGCGATCACCTAAAGGGCGTCGCAGCGGATCTGCCGCGAGGTAGATCGCCAGCAGCAGTGCGTCCATAACCGCGAGGAGCCTGCCAGGATTTTGCTCACCCACCGTCGTGGACAACACCAGATAGATGATCAACGCGATCACAAAACGACTGATGGTTGCAATGCGAAAGATCGTCAGCAGATTGTCTACAGATAAGGTGTTTGTTTCGTTCTGCGCACCCTTCATTATCTTGTTTTCCATAAACTTCTGTGAATGAACTATATCTCCTCTAATCATAGCAGCAGCTTCCTGAACAAACGCCGTTTGAGCATCGCCCCACGATCAGTTTCAGCGAAGACGCCAATTTATGTCAGTGACGCGGGTCAACAACGGATATGACACGGATCACATGGTTCATGACACGGGTCATGCGAGGACATGACGCGCGGCAATCGATAGATCGTGACGCTTGTGCTTCACTAGCGACATCAATCAAAGGTGATGAGGCAGTCGCATGGCTGTAAAGGTGTAGATCATGGGAAAGAAATTGCTCATCGCAGCGGGCATATTTGTTGGCGTTATCGCACTTGTTTTGGCGTTCTTGCCACAGATTCTAAATCTGATCGGGTTGCATCCGCATTATGCTCGCGTGGAATACGAGCTTGAGGGACAACGTGCTCTCGTCATCGCTACCAATCACGACACACTGGGCGACCCGGCAGACGGTGTGGCAACCGGTGTATATGGTTCGGAATTGACCATCGCGTACTATGAGTTCCTGGATGCGGGTATGACGGTTGATGTCGCCAGCATCGAAGGGGGTGAAATACCCTTTGAACCTGTCAGCCTACGCTGGCCTCTCGCCACACCTGCTGATTATCGCTACCTGGACGATGAAGACGCACAGAACAAAATCACCAATTCGCTCAAAATCGACGACATTGATTTCACGGATTATGACATCATCTGGTTGGCAGGCGGTTGGGGCGCGGCTTATGACCTCGGCTTTAGCGAAGTGCTCGGTCAGAAAATCTCTGTAGCTCATGCCGAAGGTATTTTGCTGGGGTCGGTCTGTCACGGTGCGCTCGGTTTCTTGATGGCTACTGACACCGATGGCAGCCCGCTGGTTGAAGGACGCACGATGACGGGTGTTACCGACAAGCAGGTGGATGAACTTGGCATCGGCATCACCCCGCAACATCCTGAAACAGAGCTGCGCCGGCTCGGTGCCAACTTCGTCAGCGAGACGGCATTCCGCGACTTCTTCGCCACGTATGTCGCCGTTGATGGCAACATCGTCACCGGTCAGAACCAGAACTCATCGGG
>JALHRI010000163.1 GCA_022841525.1 Alphaproteobacteria bacterium
TGACTGAATTAGGTGGATTAGCCCCCGCTGTTCCAACTATGGATTTTCGACAATCATCTGCCGAATAGCTGCGTGTAAATGGCCGTTGCTGGCAATTAACTCACGCCCGGTGACAGCTTCGCTGCTGCCGCTGTAATCGCTGACTGCGCCGCCGGCTTCCAGAACGCACAGCATCCCGGCCATACAGTCCCAGGGATTGAGCCAGCTTTCCCAGTAACCGTCAAAGCGTCCACACGCGACAAAGCACAAATCAAGCGATGCCGCGCCAAAACGCCGTAAATCGCGCACCAATGGCAGCATGGCGTTCCAGCGCCGAACGTTATTCTCGGGGTTTGTCGCCCGATCATACGGAAAGCCGGTGGCGAGAACCGCCTGATCGAGAGTCGCGGTGTTAGAGACTTGCAACGGCTGATTGTTGAGCGTTGCGCCCAAACCCCGTGCCGCCGTAAACAACTCATTCGTTACCGGATTGAACACCACTCCCACCAGCGGCTGCCGGTTATGGTCTGCCAGCGCGATGCTGATGGCGAAATGAGGGATGTTTTTTGAAAAATTCGTTGTGCCGTCTACTGGGTCGATATACCAGAAATACTCGGCTGTTTCGGCAGGTGCGCCCAGGCCGCCGCTCTCTTCGGTGATGATGTGATGATCGGGAAATGCACTCAGCAGCGCCGGCAAAATGATGGCTTCTGAGGCGTGATCGCCTTCGGTCACAATATCGTAGCTATTGCTCTTGGTGACTTCATCGTGAGCCTGACCATAGTAGCGTAACACTTCTGCGCCGGCCATTCGCGCAATACCGGCGGCTGTGCCGCGAACGGCATGGAGATTGAGGTTCATAGGTGGCATCTCAAAAAATAAAGGCCTACCTGTTTAACAGATAGGCCTGCTAATCGCAAAATCGGGATTTTGATTAGGGAAGGGTAGTAACGTTGTTGGCTTGCTTACCCTTTTGCCCTTCGACGATCTCGAACTCGACTTCTGCACCTTCTTCGAGCTTGCGATAGCCCGAAGTCTGAATCGCGCTAAAATGCACGAACACGTCAGGACCGTTTTCCTGTGTGATGAACCCGTAGCCCTTTTCGGGGCTGAACCACTTCACCACGCCTTTAATCCGTTGAGACGACACTGCTACAAAACTCCTGCATACTGAAAGAACGTACAGCCGCACACGTCGAAGCGTATACAAACCATTCAGAAGTTTATGTGATATAACATGGCGCTGTCAAGGTGACGATGGGCTATCCTATCGGGTCATTTCACCGGAGTTACGGTGCTAATACCTTTTCGGCAAATTTCTCTACCGCGTCCGGTGCGGCCACCGGGCAGGGGCGCTGCTCAAAGGTCTTGTTATCGCGGAATTGGGGGTTGCCCAGCGCATTGTAACAGGTGATAAATGCCCGCCGGTGAAAATCGGATTCGTTCGGCGCGGAGGCGTGCAGCAGGTTGCAGTGGAAGAACAGCACCGAACCGGGGGGCATTTCGCAGTGGACATGGTCGAACATTTTCTCGATCATGTGAATGCGTGTCGGGTCGGCACCCGTTTGATCGCCAACCGCGCCGTGATTCAGTCGTTCGAGCCGGTGCGAGCCACGCAGCACTTGCAGACAACCATTTTCGCGGGTGCAGGCATCCAAAGCGACAAACGCGCTTATCATGCGCGGATACGCGAAGCCCTGATCGTACCAGTAGCCATAATCCTGATGCCACTCCCACGCGCCGCCAGTATGGGCTTCCTTCAGCATCACCTTGCCGTGAAAAAAGGCAATTTCCTCGTTCAGCAGAATGCGCACGCCGTTCACCAGACCCGGATGAGTCGAAGCCGCCGCCCAAATATCGTCACCGAGTTCGTGCCAGATGGCGATGCGTGCCTTGCGCCCACTGGCGTCTGTTCGATTATGGGTATGGCTGGC
>JALHRI010000164.1 GCA_022841525.1 Alphaproteobacteria bacterium
AATGAGTGCATCCGGCTGTCGCGGGTGCTGGCGCCGGCACAGCATGTGACGATTATCGGTGGGCGCACGACCTCGTTTGTGCCAACCGTGACCTGGGAAGATATTATCCTGCCGCCGAAGCTGAAGGACGACATCCTAGAAGATGTTGAGTCGTTTTTCAACAAGGGTGTGTATGTGTACCGCCGGCTGAAATTGAAGCCGTTCCGCAAATTGCTGCTGACGGGTGTGCCGGGAACAGGCAAGACGATGCTGTGTTCGGCGCTGTCACGCTGGGCGTTGGAAAAGGGCTATGTGGTGATCTATGTGTCGAGCGCCGACCACATGGGCGCGACATTCGCCAAGATCGAACAGGCCTTGTCGATTGCGTCCAACTCGGAATATCCGACGATTATTTTGCTGGAAGAACTGGACGCCTATCTGAACGCGCACGAAAAGGCCCTGATTCTGAATGTGCTGGATGGGTCGGAATCGCTGACAAACGAACACGGCACGCTGTTGATTGCGACGACGAATTACCCGGAGGCGATTGACGAGCGCGTGCTGAAGCGTCCGGGGCGGCTGGATCGTATTTTCATCATCCCGGAGACGCGCAGTCAGGACGACGCCGAAAAGATGCTGCGGCAGTATCTCGGTGAGATGTGGTCGGACACGCACCGCTCATTTGTGTCGCAGTTGGTGGGGTATCCGGGCGCGTTTATCCGCGAGGTGGCGGTGTATGCGCTGACGCAGGTGGCGTGCGCGGATATGACCGAACTGCCGGTGGATGTGCTGGAACGCTCGTTTAAGGGCTTGAAAGACCAGATTGACGCCAAAGAGGAATTTATGTCGCGGCGGTTCAAGAAAACCACGATTGGCCTCACGGGGTCGTAAAGACCTGGGCGCAGCACGCTACGCCCCTACAACCTCGGCAGGATGTTGGCGATTTCACGCGGGATGTTATGTTTTGCCAGCGGATTTGCCCACAAAATCAATGACCCGTTAGAGCGATAGAGAATGCCGCTCAAGTGATGGTAATGGCGGATAAATTCGGTGGCGCTCTCGAAGCGACGCTGTACGAAAAACGCCTCGACTTTGCCCTCAGCCAGCGTGCGCAGTGTCACCATCACTTGAGTCAATTCGCTGGAGTCAACGGCAATCGCTGAGGTGAGCGCCAGCACATTGACGATCCCCGGTGGCATTTGCTTCACTTTGTCACAAACCGCGTCGGTCAGGCGAGCCGCGACCAGCGTGCGATCGGCGGCATCTAAACCGCGAATGCGCCGCGCCTCAACATTGAAGGGTGTGTGGGTTTTGAAGGTGACGGTGAAATCGGGACCGCGCTGACGGGTGACGGCATATTTTTCGTATTGGAGGGTGAAACGTGATTCGTTGAGCAGTAAAGCGGCGATTTCGAGTTCAAAATAGATGTCTTTCAAGCCGTCGTCGTTTTCGACGTTGCGCACTTTTTTGCGGATTTTATCGCGGTGGTTTTCGACGAAGACGTGGAAGCGTTTCGAGGTTTTCAGCCAGGACACAAACTCCGGGCTGGCACGCCGGCGTTCAAAAATGTAGGCGAGGAGTTCGTCGGTCTGCATAATTGGATATTGTAGCCAATTTTACGGGATGGGCTAGAATCGCTGTCAGATATAAAAAGGAGCCGCAAAAATTGATGCAGCGCACCCCCTATCACCTGACTGATGAACAGATACGCTTTTTTGACGAAAATGGTTATTTGATCTTACGCAATTGGATTCCTAAAGACTTGTTGACGCGCTTGCAGGACGCCGGCCAAGCGTGGATCGACGAAATGGTGGACGCGGACGAGTCGCACCCGCACTACAGCGATTTTCGTTATGCGCAGCGGGAACGAGGGCGCGTGCCGTTCCGGGTGGATTATCTGCACAACAAAGGGCAGCGGGCGTCGCTCG
>JALHRI010000165.1 GCA_022841525.1 Alphaproteobacteria bacterium
CGAAAGTGTGGCATGTAGCAACCGCGATTCCGCTGCGCCAGCATGACGAACTCGATCACTGGCAGGACGCACTGCAACACTACCCGGATGATCTGCAAGCCAGCCTGATTGAGCCGATTGTACGGGTTTGGGCTGAACCGCACGGATATCCCCAGTCACCGGTTAATCTGTGGCCACTGGCGCAGCGCAACACCCGTGTCGCCCTGAACGCCCGTATCCTGCGGGAAGTGGAGCGCGTGCTGCGGATTGTGTTCGCGCTCAACCGCCGCTGGGAACCGGACTGGAAATGGCTGGAGCCGGAAAGCAAAATGCTGACCAGCAAGCCGGCACGGTTGGTTGAACGGGTGAACGCCCTGGTATCGACGCCCGATGCCGACGAAAGCGTGCGCCAATGCCTGCAACTCATCATCGAAACGCTGGCGCTGCTGCCGCCGGAATTTGATACTGAACTGGCGCATACCCGTGTCCGCGAGGCTTTTCGCCCGGATGCGGTATTGTAAGAAAACACGGTGGACAAGCGTCAGATTCACGCACTACCTTTTCGCGCCTCGTAACCCCATAATGAAATTCAATTACTATGCGTGAAAGGTCTTATGATGGAAGAACTCATCAGCCGCGAAACTATCGCGTCACTTTTGCAGCTTGGCGGGCAATATGCCCTACCAGCGGCGGCCTTACTGCGGGCGCTGTATGCCGGCATACGTGGTAAGCTGCCCGAAGGTTTTACCCAGATCGCGCTGGCGAGTATCTTCGCCGGCGTCGTGGACGTCATCGACCCTAGCATCGCCTTCGACTGGCGGGTGGCTGTCCTCAAACTGCTGGGGAACAGCTTCTTTATAGCCGGCCTGCTCAGTTTCATCGTCCTCTACTTGCTGCGCATGGCGAATCGCGGCATTTATTTCGACGCCTTCATCGGTGGCGTGGTTGGTTTAATTTCCTGGGCGTTCTGGACACAGATTTTGCTCAACGACTGGCCCTGGTGGACAGCCCCGCTGGTGATCGCCGCCGGTTCCGCTGCTTTTGTCGCCCTGCGTTTCAGCTTGCGCCAGTTGGCACGCTTGGTGCGCATCGCCACCTATTTCATCGTGCTGGGTATCATTCTGGTGATCGGCGCAGGTGGCATTCTCGCGCTGCAATGGATCACGACACAAGCTGCAAGTTAAAAGTAGAATGTGAAAAGGGAAGCTTCGACTTTTCACTCCGAGGGAATATGTCCGAGTTGTACTTGATCGTTGGCCTGGGCAATCCGGGCAAAGAATACGCGAATACACGGCATAACGTTGGCTGGCGCGTGCTGGACGAACTGGCACGCCGGCACGGATTGTCATTCGACAAAAAAGAGAAAAAAGCGGTCACTGCTGTCGGGATGATGGCCGGTAAGCGCGTGATTCTCGCCAAGCCGCAGACGTACATGAACCTGAGTGGCGAGGCGGTGCGCGGTTTGGTGGATTTTTACAAAATCGACACCGAGCGCCTGCTCACGATCTCGGACGATCTCGACTTGCCGCTGGGTACGCTGCGACTGCGCAAAAATGGCAGCGCGGGTGGTCAGGGCGGCCTGAAAAGCATCATCCAGCACCTCGGCGGCAACCAGAATTTCAACCGGGTGCGCTTCGGCATTGGCCGCCCGCCGGGAAAAATGGAAACGAAGGACTACGTTTTAGGCACGTTCCGGGGTGATGACGCGATTCTGCTCGAAGAAGTCGTGAGCCGGGCCGCTAACGCCGTCGAAACGTGGCTGACCGAGGGTATTGATCTGGCCATGACCAAACATAACGGCGACGCGACCACCAGCCCGAAAAAAGTGCCAGCCAAAGACAAAATGGAAGAGTAACCGTGTGAAAATCGGTTTGATCTCCGACTTACACGCCGACCTGAAAATGCTGCGGCAGGCGCTG
>JALHRI010000166.1 GCA_022841525.1 Alphaproteobacteria bacterium
CAACATCAAGCAGTTTTTGTGGAGCGAAGGGCTGATCAAACGTCCCATTCACATCATCAGCGCCAATTTGCACAGCGTGATGAACTGCTTTTATGTCGGGCAGGCCTTTTCCGCACAAAACCGAAGCCGGGCTATTGAAGAATTGGCCAAAGAACTTAGTCTGGAAGAAAACAACCTGCTGCGCGCCAAGGTGAAAGACTACGCGCTGAAAAATGGCATGTACCAGCTGGACGACACCAGCGGCACCAATATTTCCGTACAAATATTTGATACTGCCCTGATTGACAAGGCGATGTTGCCGCCGGAACTGACCTGGGATGCCGAGTACATCGCCCTTGAAAAGCCGGTAATTATTGTGATGGATTATGCCTTTGGCGAACAGGCCTACGAAACCATGGACGAATTGCTCAAACCCTTCGAGCACGAAGGCAAAGACATTCCCCTCAACGTAAAGTCGATTTCCATCATGGGAAAGGCGGGCATTCTGGAAGGTGATAAAGGTGATATCATGGTATCAACCGCTCACGTTTTTGAAGGCACTGCCGACAATTATCCCATCAAAAACGAATTTACGGCGGCTGACTTCGAAGGACATGGCCTGAAGGTTTTTGAAGGTACCATGATTACCGTTTTGGGAACATCGCTTCAGAATAAAGACATCCTGCAATACTTCCTGAGGTCTTCCTGGCAGGCAGTTGGGCTGGAAATGGAAGGCGCACACTACCAGAAGGCCATTCAATCGGCGTCGAAAATCCGAAAAAGCATTGGCCGCAATGTCGCTTTGCGCTACGCCTATTACGCCTCTGATAATCCGCTGCTGACCGGCCACACCCTGGCTTCCGGCAGTCTGGGCATGGACGGGGTGAAGCCAACGTACCTCATTACGCTGAAAATATTGGAGCGGATTTTGGCGAAGTAAACAGCACCTGACTGGCGTTGTCCAAGTCTGGCCGATGAAATAGTAACTTATTTGCACGTCGTTCGTATTAAAGAACGTTAGATCCATGACATAAGGCCAAATACCGATTACCTTGAAACGAGTTACTCCCTATATTTCGTTGTTGCTGTTGCTGCACCTGAGCGTCCTGTTGCGCGCTGAAATCCCTGCCGAGGTGCAGTTAGACATTGATTTTTCCATACCTGGCGGGTTCTACGATTCGGCAGTGGAAGTGGAATTGTCTTCTCCCGGCGCCGACATCTACTACTCCCTCGACGGCAGCATGCCTACGCGGCGCTCCGACCGGTATGATGGCCCGATGGTGATTCGCAAAACCACCGTCGTGCGCGCCGTGGCCTACCGCGATGAAGAGCGCAGCCCCTTTGTGGGGCAAACCTATTTTATCAACGAACCGAAAGGAACTTTCGCGGTCATCTCCCTGGCGGTGACGCCTGCACTGCTCTTCGATGCGCAGCGTGGACTGTTCATGCAGGGCAGCATTGCGGATAGCTTGTGGAACAAACCCAATGCCAATTTCTGGACGCGCCGCGAAGTGCCGATGCACGTTGAATTTTACGAATCAGATGGTTCCTGTGCTTACAACAGCCTCAGTGGAATGCGTCTTTTTGGGGGTATGAGCCGCTTGTTTCCTCAAAAATCACTGGCCATTATTGCGCGCGAAGGCTATGGCGAAGACCGCATTCGGCACCCTGTTTTTGGCAAAAAAGGCCCGAAGAGTTTCAAATCGCTGGTCTTGCGCAACTCGGGCAGCGATTGGGGCAAAACGCATTTTCGCGACGCCTTCATGACCAGTTTGCTCGACGGCTGGGACATGGAGAAACAAGCTTACCGCCCGGCGCATGTTTACATCAACGGCAAATACTGGGGCATTTACAACCTGCGTGAAAAAATCAACCGCTACTTTATTGCCAGCCAC
>JALHRI010000167.1 GCA_022841525.1 Alphaproteobacteria bacterium
GTCAGTCAGTTCGTCGAGATTGCCGATGACGTTGTCTTCACAGTTGAGTATTCGGTACGAGCTGCGCAGATGGCGGTTTACCAGTTGCTGGCACTCGACCGCCAGGTCCCTGCGATCACCCCCCACGACAAATCACTGCGAACGCAGTTCGAGGCACTGATCAAGGCGTTCAAATGACTACAGGGAAAGTGCACGATCGCGTGTTCGTCGGGACTATCACTCATACGATGTAACGGCGCAAAGTCCAGGTTACGTTTATGTCTTTAGGCGTTCCGGCCTCTTTAACCGCGGGCATCCACATCGGATCTGCCTTGCCCATGGCCGCCGTGGCTCCGTGGCCGTGGAACAACTGCATGGCATGACAGGCCATAAGTATTATATTTAGCGAGTAACTCCCGAGAAGGGTTAGGCTTGATGCTCGGTCAGCGACAGACACATACTTTTTTGATTCCATGTACTGACGCTTCCCAACGCAGCATTGAGTCGTGGGGACTACTATCCTGTGTTCAAGATGATGACGGTCCCCGCTGTGAAATGACCGTGTTGTAATCTTCGGGTCACCTCGCTGCGGCTGTACGTGGCCTATGCTTTAAATATGTAAATCGGGAAGGCCATGGGTTTGTCAACAGCGTTTCCCTCCCGATTGCATCGGCGTCCTCCTTTTTTGGGGCCGCTGCCTGCACCCATAACCAGGAGAACGGCATGCCCACATTCAAAAACGTCGCGGCCAGCGCCCTCATGCTTTTTGCAGCGAGCGCAAGTTTTGGCACATTGAACGCAGCCGAGGCAGATGAGCACTCCGCCCATCACCCGGATGCAGGTCGTCCGGTCCAGGCAGCACCGATGCCGGCCATGCAGGACCGCATGAAAGCCATGCGTGAAATGCACCAAAAGATGATGAACGCCAAAACACCCGCCGAGCGTCAGGCCCTGATGGGCGACCACATGAAGGCCATGCAAGACGGCATGCAGATGATGAAAAGCATGATGACCATGGGCGAGGGCAAAGGAATGCCCGCAGAGATGGCCAAACAGCGGCAGCAGATGATGGAGGGATGCATGGAAATGATGCAGATGATGATGGACGTGATGCACGGGCCTTCCAAGGCCCTGGCAACGCAGTGACCGCCATCGACCCGATTAGCCCGCGGTGGACGCGCGCATTTCAGCGGAAAATGCACCCACTTTTCTGACATAGCGTTTGCCAGATGGCGTCTATGAGGTCGCTGGCTGGAACAGGGAGTCAACATGACGTCCGATCACATCCAGACACACGCCCCTTCGGCTGCTACGCGCCAACCCGCTCGTGGCCTGCTGGTTGCCGCTGCGATGACTGCGGTAATCGGCCTTTTCTTTCTGCTGCGCGAGCATTGGGTTCACGTCGGCAGTTACTGGCCATACATGATATTGCTCGCATGCCCGGTAATGCACCTGTTTCACGGCCACGGCGGCCACGGGCGACACGATGGGCCCGCGGAGCCTTCCAACGACCGGGCAAAGTGAACACATGGTTGCGAACTTGAGTACTGGCGACGAAAATTCCTCCCACGGTCACCCGTAGGGAAATGGACATTTACGCGAGCAATCGCATCCGCACGAGCATGGCATCAGCTACACGCCTCCGGCACCCGAATCTGGGAGCCCTGGACTGAAGGATCCTGTTTGCGGCATGGCGGTCACCGAACTCTCTCAGCATCACACGGTGCATGAGAGTCGACCGTATTACTTTTGCAGCGCGAAGTGCCTGAGCAGGTTCGTTACCGAACCGTCAAGATACCTGACGCATTTATCAGGCGCGCCTCCGGTCGTCGAAGCAACAGCCGGCACGGTTTACACCTGCCCGATGCATC
>JALHRI010000168.1 GCA_022841525.1 Alphaproteobacteria bacterium
CCCGAAGGCTTGCCGGATCTGGGCGCTTGTTCTGCGCTTACCCCCTTTGCGGCTCAACAGCCAGACCCGCTGCTTTGGGCTTGTTGCTTGGCTGGTGTTGCGGTGCTTCTTGCAGCGTTGAGTTATTATCGGAATACCGTTTATAAATGTCAAGCGGAATACCGATATAATTTACAAGGGGCGTAAAAAAACCGCCCGGAGGCGGTTGTATTGGGGTGGTGTGGGTTATTGGCAGGTGGTAATGCCTAGGGCTCCAGTCATGCAGGTAACAGGGGCGCGCAGCGATGACCGCCTAATTCCGGCCCCAACGGCTTGCAGGGCGTTCCCAATGGCCTGCGCCTGTGCGGCATTTTCGGCAGAGGCGGCTTGCTGTTCTGCGTAGTATCGCTGTCTCGCTTCAAATTCTCGACGATCAAGGGCGGCTTCTCTGGCCGCGTCTGCATCAGCCTTTTTCTTCTGAGACAGGTATTTGTACTCGTCCTCATCAATCTTTTTCTTTTCGAGCTGACCGGCCAGCATGACGTGGTACTGCCAGTAGTCAATCGCAATCCGATTTTTGGGTTCGTATTTTTGGACTGTCTCTAGCATGCCTTGCATGTAGGTTTTGCGTGACACAGCCTTGGTTTTAGCAAGTCCGTTCCAGATGTCGAGCTCGAGCTGGAAAGCCTCCGTTACTGGGAGGCTTTCAAAATACCGCTGCAGCCGATAATCTAGGATCAGTGGATCCTTGTGCTCTTCAGACAGCAGGCGTACGTGATTCAAATGAGCCTGTCGCTTGGACTCATCCAATTGCGCAAGCAGGAGGGTGGGCGCCATCAGTAAAAGGCAGAGTAACCATCGAATAGAGTTCATATGCGCTCGCTCTTTTGTGAATGATGAAACTTGCCTTTAATTCTGATACTTGCCTTTTTCGCACCAGAATTTGACGGTCACACCATTCTGTGATTGCAGAAGTTGGCGGCCAATTTCACAGTTCTCTTGATTGTAGCTACTACTATTTGATGCATCAAAAGTAGCCCAATGAACCCTCATATTTTTGTCTACGGGGCTGTTTCGATAGAGCGTGTAAACATCGGCTTTTCCAGGGAGGCAACCCGTCAAGTTGAGTGCTATGGCTGCAGCAATAATGGTTGTGATGGGATTCATTGTCGCCCCTTCGTTGTTTCGAGCGAAACCTTGATTGCGCCTTTTAATTGCACGAAAAGCACAGTAAGCACTAGGCACTTCAATTCTTTTTACGTTTGCCCTTGCCAGTGGATAGCCAAACTGGATCTACCGAGTAAATGACGGCTAGTTGCGGAGTGTAGCCAGAGCGCTTACCAGAAACCTCTGCTTCAGCTAGTGTGCCCTGTGACATGCCAGCCAATTTGGCTGCCCGCTCTTGGGTAAGGCCTGCTCTCTCTCGGGCTTCGAAAAGCCGCTTTCCGAATGGGGTGCGTTCGTCTGGGATCATCTTAGAAGGGTGCCCGATAAATTAATCGGTTTGCCGCTTGACTTTGTAAGCGGTATTCCGATAATAGAGGGCATGGACTTCAAGAAAATCATCGCTGAGTTAATCGCGGGCGGCATGACACAGACCCAGATTGCAGATTCCTGCGGCTGTAGTCAGTCGACCATTAGTGACATCGCCACCGGCGAAATCACAAACCCTGCCTATCGAATCGGGGCTGCGCTGGTTGCTCTTCAGCAACTCGCGCTCACGAAGAAGGCAGCTTGAAATGACGACAGCCGCTGAACTCAGTGCCGAGATTGATCGATTAGCTCGGCAACTTGCCGACGTAGAGCAGCAATTTCCTGGCACTGCTGCGCGTGTGCTTGCGCGAGCGCTTGAGTTAAATGCAGCAAACCGT
>JALHRI010000169.1 GCA_022841525.1 Alphaproteobacteria bacterium
ATCTTGCCCATACCGTATTGGAGGACGACCAGGCCCGTCATGATGCGCAGAATGCTGAGCGCCTGCGGTTGGTATTTTGCGAGTGCGGTTTCCATTACGAAGAAGTCTCCAAAGATTTTTCGAAGCAGCTACGTCGTATCAACCCGCATAAACGTCAATATTGCACTTGCAAAGTTCCGTTTGCTGGATTGCCTGATGGGCATCTTTATTGCCGACTCAAGTCACAAAACGAACAAAGCGTGCGCTTCATTTCGTGAAGCGCACGCTTTCGTTTACTGCCGCAATTGTCTACGGCTTCTTTCGCAGCATCGCGTCAACGCTTAACGGACCCGCACCGGCGGAGGCCAAATAGAGAAGCGCGAATGTAAACAAGACCGCCAATTCGCCCCCATTCACCATCGGGTGAAAGCTCTTCGCTGCGTGCCCGTAAAAGTACGCCGCCGCGGTAAATCCGGACAGGATAAACGCAACCGGCCGGCTGAAGAGGCCAATCGTCAGCAGGAAACCTCCGATGAGTTCGAACAGTCCAGCTATTCCATAAATGTTTGATAGCGACGCATTATTGAACGGATGCACCGGATAATTAAGGAACTTCGCGGTTCCGTGCGCCAGCAACAGCAGGCCGGTCATGATGCGAAGCATACTCAGTATCTGCGGACGCCACGGCGCGAGAAAGTTTTCCATTTCGAGAATCCCCAGCGGAATTGATACGCGGATAGAGTCGTATCAACTTTCGTCTAAGGTCAATACAGGCACCTGGAAGTAACCGGCGCTGGTCTGTTGCGGCACAACATCTATTCTGCGCTGCGCAAAATCACTTCTTGTCGTCGCGCTCATCCATTTCGAACGGCCCGCCCTGCTTTTTCCACTGCGAGAAGCCGCCTTCGATGTGTGCGACCGGCTTCAGTCCCATCCGCTTGGCGGTCTGTGCGGCAAGTGCCGAGCGCAGCCCGCCTGCACAAAAGAAAACGAACTTCTTGTCTTCTGCAAAGATCGGCTTGTGGTACGGGCTGTCGGGATCGATCCAGAATTCGAGCATGCCGCGCGTGCAGGAAAACGCACCGGGGATGCGGCCCTCGCGCCGGATTTCGCGGATGTCGCGAATATCGACGAGCACTGTGTCGTCCTGTCCAACAAGCGCAAAGGCGTCTTTGGTCGCGATCGTCTCGATTTCTTTATTGGCTTCGTCGACCATCTGCTTGTGGCCGAGCGTGATCTTCTGCGGCATTGATTGCTCCTTGCAGCCAACCTAGTCGCACATCCATCGACGTCAAGTTGCCCGCATTTTCCGCGAGTGGCACCCTGCTCCAAATCGGATTCGCCTGCATGCTCGGCCTCTCCATGCTCGATACCCTCGCCTTCTGCTGGTTCGTCCTTGCATGGGCGATTCACGCGCTGATCGTGGAACGCTCGGAATGGCGCAAGCGAAGCCTGAATTTCCGCATGGATCTGTCGCGGCAGGAGTGGATGCGGCAGATGCTCGCCCGCGAGGTGCGTATCGTCGATACGCAGATCATGGCTTCGCTCCATCAGGGCACTGCCTTTTTTGCCTCCACTTCCCTCTTCGCAATCGGCGGCGCCCTCGCGCTGCTTCGCTCGACCGACGAGGTGATGGATATTTTCCGCGCCCTGCCCTTCGCCGCGCAAACGACGCGCACGGTTTTTGAAGTGAAAGTGGTCGGGCTGCTGGTGATCTTCGTCTATGCGTTCTTCAAGTTCGCTTGGTCGTATCGGATGTTCAACTATGTCGCGATCCAGATCGGCGCGACGCCGCCGTCAAGACAGGCGAAGTCCAAATCCGCGCGCGAACACGTCGATCGCATCGCTCGCATGATCACGGTCGCAGGCC
>JALHRI010000170.1 GCA_022841525.1 Alphaproteobacteria bacterium
GCTCTACCGATCTACTTTTTCAGGCAGGCAAATGCTGTGCGCACCAGATGCGGACATACGGTATGGTAATTCTTATTGGTTCATATAAAACTATCTAACCATGAGGTCTTTTCTCTTTTTTGCAGTATCCACAATCATCGCAGCCGCGCTGTTGAGCGCCTGCAACAACACGAAAGAATCAGAAGTATTGGACGAAACCGCCCTGGTGCAACCTCAAAGCGAGGAAGGCGCCATTATTGACGGGCAGTACATCCTCATCTTTAAGGAGGATAAAATTGCACCAGCCATTACTTACCTGACCCAACCCGTTCGCAACCGTGCTGAAAAAAGCGCATTGATGGCGGAGTATGGCAAACAGGTTGAAAACCAGATCAATGCCTGGCTCGCTGCCGAAGGGATTGGTCAGGACGCCGTACTGGCCTACTACACTGCCGTCCAGAGCGGGGTAGCTGTTCGCCTGAGTCCTGAAGCTTTTGAACGCGTGAAAAAAAGCGATTTTTTAGGGTTGGTGGAATACGACCGCGTGGTGCAATTGCCTCCTTTTAGCGTAGAGGACATCGTGAATTCGGAAGATGCCGGTCGCGCGCAAACCACCCCCTGCGGCATCACCAACGCCGGCGGCGCAGCTACTGCCGGTACGGATCGCTGGATTTGGGTCATCGATTCAGGCATCGACCTCGATCACCCCGACCTGAATGTGGTTACCAATACAGCCTATGCCGTATCATTCGTTGGCGGCACGGCCGATGATTGCAACGGTCATGGCACCCACGTTGCCGGAACTGCCGGCGCCCGAAACAATACCATTGGCGTAATCGGCGTAGCAGCCGGCGCTCCGGTAGTCCCCGTGCGGGTATTTCCATGCAGCGGCGGCAGCGCCACCTCCACCATTTTGTCGGGCGTCAACCACGTAGCGGCCAACGACTATGCCGGCGATGTGGTCAACATGAGCCTCGGCGGCTATTATGGTACCAGCGGCTGTTCTACCGGCTCCAGCTACCGCACTGCTTTGCAGGCGATGGGCACTGCCGGTACGCGGATCGCGCTGGCTTCGGGGAATAATTACGCCAACGCAGCAAACTACCAACCGGCCTGCGTCAATGGTACCAATATTTTCACGGTGACCAACATGCGCTGTAATAAAACGTATTACAACGATCCGACTTACGGCGGCAATTACAACACCAGCAGCAGCGGTCCGGTGGACTGGATTGCGACCGGCACCAGCGTCTATAGCACCTACCTCAATGGCGGCTATGCTACCCTGACCGGTACTTCCATGGCAACGCCACACGTGGCTGGTATTATGCAGATCCGAAATGCAGCGCCCGTGCAAAACGGAAGTGTAAGCAATGCCGGACTGACGTACAAAATTGCAGTGCGCTAAGCATACAGTCATCAAGAATCACAAAACAGGAGGCATCCCGAATCGAATTCGGGGTGCCTTTTTGTTTTGTCTATTGCTCTTTTGAGTGCAATCGAATGCCTGGTTGTTCCGTTAAGGAACGACATTAAGAGAAAAAAATCGACATTTCAGGTCGTTTTCGACCACAAAATGCGCGGTCAGGTGTTCTTAATGAGGATACAGACAAGAACGATGAAGCAACTGCACTTACTTTTGTTTTTTATCGGCATGACGCCGGCTTTGAGCGCTCAGGTAGCGGCGCCTGACCTGATTTGCGTAAGCAACGATACCCTGGTTTGGGAAACGCCTGTAAACCCCTGCGGCGCTTTTATCGGCTACGAAATTTACGCCAGCCAAAGCCCGAACGGCCCGTTTTCGCTGTTGGCAACCATTACCAACCCCAACCAA
>JALHRI010000171.1 GCA_022841525.1 Alphaproteobacteria bacterium
CTGCCGCGCCCTCGGCCTCGCGTGCGCGGCTTAACTTCCTGCCCGATGAATCTACCCTGCTTTCCATGATCGACCGCGCACTGCACGCGCTCTCGCAAGGCAGATTCTGGGATCGCGGCAGCATTGTGAACTTGCTGGTATAACCTTATCGCCATTTCACTTGCGTTTTGGTGCACCGTTCGTAATGCTTGCTGCATACAGGAGCAGCCAATGAAAGCCGTGTTTGACTGGAGCGATCCGCTACATCTGAACGAGCAACTCAACGAAGATGAGCGCATGATCGCAGATTCGGCGCGCAAATTCGCGCGTGAGCGCTTATTCCCCGGCATTATCGAGGCGAACCGCCACGAAATATTTGACCGCGAGATCATGCGCGAGATGGGCGCGCAAGGCCTGCTGGGCTCTACCATTTCCGGCTATGGCTGCGCCGGCGTCTCGCACGTGGCCTACGGCTTAATCGCACGCGAAATCGAATGGGTGGATTCCGGTTATCGCTCGGCGCTTTCGGTGCAATCCTCCCTCGTCATGCACCCGATCGATGCGTTTGGTTCTGCCGAACTTAAAGAGCGCTATTTGCCCAAACTCGCCACCGGCGAGCTGGTGGGCTGCTTCGGCCTGACGGAACCTGATCACGGCTCTGACCCCGGTGGCATGAAAACCCGCGCCACAAAAGTAGATGGCGGGTATAAGCTCACCGGTTCCAAAACCTGGATCACCAACTCACCCATTGCCGATATTGCAGTAGTATGGGCGAAAATTTACGGCGATAAAAACATTGCAGATGGCACCATTCGCGGCTTCGTCGTGCCGCGCGGCAAAGGCGTAGAGACGCCAAAAATCGAAGGCAAACTCTCGCTTCGCGCCTCCATCACCGGCATGATTATGCTGGATGATGCCTTCGTGCCGGATGATCATGCGCTGAACGTCAGCGGTCTGAAGGGGCCGTTTTCCTGCCTCAACAAAGCGCGCTACGGCATTGGCTGGGGCACGCTGGGCGCGGCGTCCGCCTGCCTGGAAATCGCGCGCGATTACACCATGAACCGCCAGCAATTTAACCGCCCGCTGGCTGCCAATCAGCTGATTCAGAAAAAACTCACCGACATGATGGTGCAGGTTGCGCTGGCGCATCAGGCGGCACTGCGCGTAGGCAGGCTGATGGATTCAGGTGACTGGGCGCCGGAAATGATTTCCATTATCAAGCGTAATTCGTGCGGCGTCGCGCTTGATATTGCCCGCACCGCGCGCGATATGCTCGGCGGCAACGGCATTGCCGATGAATACCATGTCATGCGCCATATGTGTAACCTGGAGGCGGTGAACACCTACGAAGGCACGCACGACATCCACGCGCTGATCCTCGGCCGCGCCATCACAGGTCTGCAGGCGTTTAGCGCGGATGCGTGAGGGATTTCTCACCCTCGCCCATCAGCTTGCCGATGCGTCAGCAGAAGTACTGACGCGTTATTTTGGCACCGCGCTGGATGTTGAAACTAAGGGTGATAAATCCCCTGTTTCCATCGCCGATAAGCAGGCTGAAAAAATCATGCGCGAGCTGATCGCCGCCGCCTTCGCTGATCATAGCATCTACGGTGAAGAATATGGGATGGAGCTTTCCGATCATCTCACCTACACCTGGGTGCTCGACCCCATTGATGGCACGCGGGCGTTTTTGGCAGGCAAAAAAGAATGGGGCACCCTCATTGCACTATGTGAAAACGGCGTGCCGATTTTGGGTGTGCTCAATCAACCCATCACGGGTGAACGCTGGGTGGGTGTGCGTGGCCAGAGATCGGAAGAGCA
>JALHRI010000172.1 GCA_022841525.1 Alphaproteobacteria bacterium
TATCGCCTCCGGTATCACCTCCGGTATCGCCTCCGGTATCGCCTCCGGTATCACCTCCGGTATCGCCTCCGGTATCACCTCCGGTATCACCTCCGGTATCACCGCCCTTACCGGTGCTTCCGCCAGTGCCATTTGACCCTTGTAAACCTATCGTTATTGGTGCGCCGGTGCCGCCATGGTGCCCACCACCACCGACGCCGTCGTTTCCTGGAATTGTATCCCTCGATCCGGATGCAATGAAGGGATTACAAGGTGTTGCAACAGGTGATGGGACGCTGATAGCAGATAACCTAAACAGTCCCAATACACCCATGAAGCCAGTTGATCCCAATAAAGGTCCAGATAGGGGTGGCAGTTTAGCCTAACGCAAAGACAAAACGGAAGTGGTGGAGTGTGCCGCTTCCGTTTTTCTTGCGATTTGAGACGCGCATGACATGCTCGGAGTATGACAACGACAGTAGCCTTGCCCCGTATTTTTATCCGCATTCCCAGTTACCGTGATCCTGAATGCCAATGGACCGTAAAGGATGCTTTTGAGAAAGCAGCGCACCCAGAACGCGTCTTCGTGGGTATTTGTTGGCAGTATGATGCGGTAGAGGATGTGCACTGTTTTTCAGAGCCGTATCCCTATCCCGACCAGGTTAGAGTGATTCATTACGATGCCAAAGACAGCAAGGGATGTTGCTGGGCTCGTGCAGAGTTGGATGCACTCTGGCGAGGTGAAGAATATTCTATGCAAATTGATAGTCATATGCGTTTCGAGCAGGACTGGGACGCCGAACTTATCACGATGATTGCTCAATGTGATTCTGAAAAAGCAGTGTTAACGAGTTATCCTACGGGCTACACCCCGGGAAAACCTATCACGCATCAATGCGTCGTTGGTTTAGCCGCGGATAAATTTGATATTACCGAGGGCGTACTATTTATTCGGTCTTGCTATTTCCCCGAGGGATTAAACTTGGAGCGCCCATTTAAGGGATGTTTTGCCGCGGGTGGATTTATGTTTAGCAAGTCAGAACGGTTTACAGAGGTGCCGGTTGACAAGCATTTATATTTTTTCGGAGAGGAAGCCCTTCTTTCTGCACGAATGTACAGCTATGGGTGGGATATCTATCATCCGAATAAACCAGTGATTACCCATTATTACAGCCGGTCGGATAGACGTAATCACTATGAAGATCACCAAGATTGGCAAGCACGCGACAAAAAGGCGTTTGCGCGCATACGGCACATATTGGGCATTGATCTAAGTACCGATCCTGAGATTATTCAAGATGCAGATAAGTACGGCTTTGGCAATGTTCGCTCGCTGCAATCGTATGAAGAATATGCAGGCATTAATTTCAGAAACAGACAGTTAACGCCTAAGGCTTTGGAAGGGATTTTTGTGAAGGACTTTCCTGATGTTAAAATATCAGGCATGGCACCTGAGAATCTGGAGTGGATCAAATCTTCGCTTCTGTCGGGCAGCACTCCTGAATCTCTTACATCGCAAATGCTTGGCATGGGCTTCCCAGAAGCTCACGTACTAGCAGCCGTTGCCACGATTGCAGAGGAAATTGGCATTACAGTAGTAAAAAATCATGGTGCTACGCACACGCATTCGCAGCAAGCCTGCCGAGCAATGGATTTTGGCCTTGAGCGCTGGATTGCTCAGTGTTTGATTGCAGGATGTTCTGCTGAACAATTAAAGCCAATGCTGATCGATCTCGGTGTGGCAGAACACGACGCCAATCAGTCCTTGAGCAGGCTAGTATCTTCGCCATTCTTACCTGAAGCAAAAGAATTATGGG
>JALHRI010000173.1 GCA_022841525.1 Alphaproteobacteria bacterium
AAAGTTTGTAATTCCGGCGGCGGCGCGTTGCCTACCAGCCACAATTTTACCGGCACATCTGGAACACGCGCCTGTACCTGCGGCAAAATTTCGTGTGCCAGTCGTAAAGCCGCATCAATATTCGGTGAGTATTCATAATTCCCGACGAACAGCAGCGCCGGCGCTTTTTTGCCCGCTTGCGCTTTCCGAAAGTGATACAGATCAATCCCGTTGGGAATCACGTCAATTTTCAACTTCGGATTGATCGCCAGCAGTTCATCTTTATCCCGCTGCGACACGACCACCGTGCGCGGATACGGCGTAAACATCCATGACTCGAACTGTCGCGCCAACTGCCATTGAATCTGCCCGGTAATTCCCTGATTTTGCGCTTCGATCATGCGCCGTAGATACAAACTATAACTCTCATACGGCGTAATCACCGCTGGCAGGCCGCCGAGGGCGTGCAAAAATTCATACACCTGCACGCCGCCGAAAAGCTGTACCACATCATATTTTTCCGCCGCGATTTGCCGCTCAATCGCCCGCCACATCGCCAGTGACCACGATTCCTCCGCCCGATGTGGAAAGCGCGTCCCCGGCAGCAGCGCCCGCTTGAGATACGATGCTTGACTGCGTTTCGGCTCTGGAAACAATTCCACCCGCTCAAAACGCATATCATAGTGATCTTGTTCGTGCCAATCCTCGTCCCGCTGCGCAAACGCCAGCAAATCAATCGAATGCTTGCGTGCTTCGAGTTCCTCAGCCAGATGATACACAATCAGGCGATCACCGAGGTGCAGCGGGTAGGGTGGGCAGCGCGAAATCAGCAGAATGCGCATAGTGCAGTTTTAGTTAATGCCCTTATTGTTCTTCAAAACGTGATTAATAGTGTTTATGATATTGTCTGGCAACATTGGTTCACTAAGAAAGTTATCAGCACCCAGAATCCGTGCCTGCCTAAGTATTGTTGGATCACTAGCCATTGAAATGAAAATGCAACGACTGTTTGGCTGAAGGACTTTAATCAATGGCAAAACTTCGAGGGCAGCCATGTCGGTTATATTGATATTGAGCAATACAACATCAAGCTGGTTAGTTTTTGCTATTTCGATACCTTCCTGACCAGAAGTTGCTGTGCCGATAATCTCAAATTCTTCCTTCTCGCTGAGAAATTGCTTTAAGTCTTGACTGGATTCATGAATGGAAGTTCGAGCCGCAATAATCAAAATGCGGATAGGCATTGTTCTATTTTCCATTTCCCAACACCGTCTCCGCCACTCGCGTAAACTGCTCCCCATTTGACTTCGCTGAGAACATTTTCTCCACCCGCGCCCGACCCGCTGCGCCCATCCGTTCACGCAAACTCGGACTTCGTAGCAGTTCAATCACCCGCGCCGCGAATCCCGCTGCATCCCCTGGCTCAACCAGATACCCCGTTTCGCCATGTACCACTGTTTCCGCCGGCCCCCCACGTCGCGTGCTGACCACCGGTTTGCCGCACGCCATCGCCTCAATATTCACCACGCCGTAGCCCTCAAACTGTGACGCGCACACCACCACATCCGCCGCACCGATCACCCGTTCCACATCGGCGCGAAAACCTAGATAGCGCAGCCGTCCATGCAGCCAGTGATCGTTTTCCGCCGTTTCCAGAATGCGCGTTTTGTAGGTGTTGTCGGCACTCGTTTGCGTATTTTCGCCGGCCACAATAAAGCGTGCATCGGGAAATTGCAGCATCACCTGCCGCGCCATCGCCTGAAACACCTCATGCCCTTTCACACTCTGAAAAC
>JALHRI010000174.1 GCA_022841525.1 Alphaproteobacteria bacterium
TGACCGGTATTCCGCAATCGACAATCTCTGCCATCGAGCATGACAAAATCAATTTAGGGATAGAACGTGCAAAAATAATAGCAAAAGCACTGAAATGTCACCCTGCGGTATTGGTTTTCCCTGGATGGAGTATTGAGGTTGCTGCATAGAAAAGTGTGATACTGGGGTTCCTATCGTATCGTCACCCAACCTACCGTGCTGTGAAAGTTAGCGGGGCAAGGAGTGTATACCAATTTTCTTTTATCGCGACCTGGCCCCGAATGTGCTTGAATGATGGGTTAGCCCTATATTTCACGATGCCTTGTGAAGTAACAAAGCAATAAACCCAGTAGCTGCACCAATAACACCAGTTAGAGCGGAGAGCCAAACGACCCACTGTGCACGACTTTCGTGACGCGCTTTCACTTCACGGCGGATTTCTTCTCTTAGTGCGGAAAAACTACGAGTTGTTAAATACCAGCGCCCCGTGTAATGCCCTTCGTACCAATGTTCAGATTCGGTTTTATCTTCGTTGTATCGGTGAGGCACAGGAACACGAAGTTTACGAGCTTTTGATAGGAGTTTTTTTGTTAAATAAGCGTCTTCTTCTTCATCGTGTAAGTCAATTTCAAACCGATGGTCATACTCTAAGCTTTTAACTTTTTCTCTGTCTTTGAGCTTTCTTGCAGCCGAAATATCTTTTGCATATGCTCTATCTAGCAATGTCCTTTGCCAAGACAAACGCCACTCAGTTGGTATTGGCAGTTTTGCAACTATTCGCAGCAATGAAATCATAGCCGTGACCTTTAAGGCTAACTACAATTAGACATCCGAAATGACGCAATATAATGCGTCACAAATGAAATCTAATATGGAATTATTCATGGTATCCCTTTATGTTTTAAGCTAATTGACCAGTTTAGCTATCATCATACCAGACTTGTTAGACCCGCAAATACAGAATGAAAACAGCAAGACGCTGGAACCCAGTTCTGCAATTTACCTATCAAAACAAACAATAGCGCAATCTGCAAAACCATTGCTTTTTCCAAACCACCCATTTAAAATGCCACCCGTTACTCGCTTTCTTAAATGCCAATTGAACGATTGGCAGCATAGCAACTCAAAAAGCAGTAATTCAATGGGAAACTAGGGTTCCGGCCGGTAAAATCAACGGCGTCAGGTCCAAGAGTTTCCGGTCTCGTGATAGCGAGGCTCCACGGAGGGATAAAAGCCCGGGAGGTTAAGCGTAATGTACTCGAAGTACATTACAATCCCGGTAAATCCTTTAGTATGGAGACTGGTTATGTCAGGTTCAACAAAACAAATCGCTGCTTCCCAAGAAACCCATGTAACTGGCGATACACTTAACCGCAGCATGAGTGTATGGCATAGTTTTACACTGGGCTTTGCAGTTGTCTCGCCCGTCGCCGGACTGTATGCCATCATCGGTGTGCAAACTGTAGTCGCCGGTGGCGGCTGGTTTGCCGCGCTGGCGGTCTGTTTGCTCATGCAGTTATTGGTAGCGACCGTTTACGCCGAATTGTCTTCACAGTTCCCGATTGCTGGCGGTGCCTATAAATGGGCGCGGCAACTCGGCGGCGCGATCGCCGGGCAATATGCCGGCGTGATTTATATTTGCTCCACCATCGCCATGGTCACCACGACCGCTTATACCGGCGGCTTCTGGCTCGCCACCTTTTGCGGATCACCGGGTGATGGCGGCGGCATGATGGTACTTTGGGGTGCGATATTTCTGCTTATCTGCACATTGCTCAATCTGGCCCC
>JALHRI010000175.1 GCA_022841525.1 Alphaproteobacteria bacterium
CCAGTTCATCGGCGAAGTGCCGGTGTTGCACACTGTCATCGACGAATATGTCGCCGATATCGAGGCACTTGCGCAGTTGCCGGTACACCCAGAATTCGTAGCGGTCACCCCGCAGGCTGGTTGGATTGCCATTTTTGTCGAAGTCCAGCAGATAAGTGTGCAAGCGCTTCGGGATGGTGTTCTCCGGAATTTCGTCGAGCGGCCGTTGCGCGAGCCGCTGTTGCCGGGCGAAGACACCTTTCATCCAAGCCAGGGCCGCGAGCCATGGACTCTTGGTGGCGCTGCTGCCGAAGTCGAGCGACATGGCGAGTGGGCGCAGGTTCTTAGTGCAACGGCCGGATTGCTTGTCTACCGACTGCCAGCGTAACTCTATCTGGCTAACAGGTTTTTCGCATAGGCGCTGGCCGGTCGAGAGCAGAGCCTCTTTCGGCATGATACTGAAAGCCTGACGCCGCACCGAGCCGAAGGGCGTGGCATCTTCGAGGGCATCGTCCACATACAGCAGGAGTAGCTGGCCGACCCGTGGCGCTGCTTGTTGTTGCTGGGTTTGAGCCTTGGCAGCCTGCTTGTTGGCCGTTTCCTTGGTGTCGTCTTCGAGCTGCTTCATGTGGTAGCCCAGCGCGTCAATCAGGTTGTCGGAAAGCTGCCGGTAGCGCTGCCACGCATAGCACAGCAGATAGAGATAGGTCTGTCCAGGCTTGAGCCGCCGTAAATCGTAGATTGTGTAATAGTTGGCAAGGCTGGCGTAATAATCGATATTTCGTTGCGAGATATCCAGGTTGGGCAACAGCGCTTTCGCGATCGCATACAGCGGCACCAGCGTGGCGCGCTTCTGGCGCTCCATGACCATCATGCGATGCCGGAAGTGTTTGGCGTCCTGTTTGACAGCCGCCAGTTCGGACAGCGTATCCTCTCGCACCAGCAGTTTTTGCAGTGTGGCGCGCGCCATTTCGTCCAAGGCCGCTTCGACCCGTTGCTCCAGGCGTTGGCGTTCAGCAGTGAGTGAATCCCTGATAATTATTTGCAGTGTGGTGTAGCCAGGCCGCACGATGCGTCGACCGATCAGAAATGACATTAATTCGGTCAAGAGAAATGCAGGCGTCACATCTGTTCTGGCCAGGAGCGTTGCTTTTTCCAGCAGCACTGGCAAGTCGCCATCAGACCAGAGACGATAACCGAATAAGGCAGCAATTTCCTTGCGGGGCGCATAATATTCATTATCGCTTAACCGTTGGGCGACCAGTGTTCGCGCAGGGAAATACCGCTGCATGAGAAATGCGATATCTTCTGGCGGCACGTCTTTCAGAGAGAAGCGAAAGAAGGCTTGCTTGGCTTTGAAGTAACCAATCTGCAACAGGCAATAAACTTGGGCTTCAAGACCGTTCCGCCGTAATGCCAAGGAGCGCTCCGCATTTGTCATAGCGAAAAACTCGGCGCGCTGAAAGTCGTCAAAATCGGGCCGGCCGTAGAGCGCGAGCTTCTCTGTCTCCGAAAGAATGGTCAGTCGCCTGCTACGGTCACCACGCATGAGGGCTATCCCCTGAAGTTACGGAAGTTAGTTAGAGCGGGCAAATGATGTGTCACATATGCAAAACATTAATGCAAAACATTAATATGGTTCATGATACACTGAACATGTGACTGGCAAAGTGACAGATTTCCGCGCGTGTAAAGTACGGTTGCCGGCTGTCACGCAAACGAACGTTCAGATGACACGATGTTGATTGGATATATGCGCGTTTCCAAGGCAGATGGATCCCA
>JALHRI010000176.1 GCA_022841525.1 Alphaproteobacteria bacterium
AGCGTGGTTCGGGCAAGGTGATTGTGAATGGTAAAGACATTACGGTCTATTTTGCGCGCCCAACCTTGCGTATGATCATCAACCAGCCATTTCAGGCGTGCGCCAGCGAACAAAAGTTCGATGTGATGTGTACGGTAAAAGGCGGTGGATTGTCAGGTCAGGCTGGCGCGGTGCGTCACGGTATCAGCCGCGCGCTCGATGCGTTTGATCCATCCTTCCATAAGGCGTTGCGTCAAGGTGGATTCCTCACCCGCGATAGCCGTGTGGTGGAGCGTAAAAAATACGGTAAGGCCAAAGCGCGCCGTAGCTTCCAATTCTCTAAGAGATAACAAATTAATTTACTGCCAATTTTTTCAGCGCAATGCTTGTCTCGCCTCGGTCATGTACTTTTTTGTACACTCCCTTCGGCTCGTCATCGCAGCGCATCTGAAAAAATCGCCATTAAACTAATTTTTCTGAGAGCATCTTTATGTCATCATTGTGTACCGTTATTTTAGGAGCCAGCGGCTATACGGGAGCAGAATTGCTGCGCTGGCTGCTGAACCATCCGCATGTTGAAGTGGTCGCGCTCACCGGTGATTCGCAGGCTGGAAAGCCGATTGGCGAAGTCTATCCGCATTTGGCATCGGCCTATTCACACACGCTGATTTCGCATGAAGCAGTAGATTATAAAAATGTGGATTTGGTATTTTGTTGCTTACCTCATGGTACCACGCAAGAAATTCTGGCCAAGGTTCCAAGTCACGTTCGTATTGTTGATTTATCTGCTGATTTTCGCTTGCATCATCTGGAGAGCTATCATGAGTGGTATGGCCATGCGCACCGTGCGCCTGAGCTTCAAAAAGATGCGGTTTATGGCCTGAGCGAGATTCATGCCGAGGCAATTCGCAGAGCACGGTTGGTGGCAAATCCGGGGTGCTACCCTACCTCTATTTTGCTCGCCGTGTTGCCGTTGATTAAAGCAGGGCAGATCGAACCAGATCGTTTGATTATTGATTCCATGTCAGGTGTTTCAGGCGCAGGGCGCAAAGCGGTGCAAAGCAGCCTGTTTACGGAGGTGAATGAAGGGGTAAAAGCCTATGGCGTAGGCGGGCATCGCCATGTCGCCGAGATGGAACAAGAGGTTTCGAATGCCGCAGGCAAGCCTTTACATATCAGCTTCACGCCGCATCTGGTGCCGATGAATCGCGGCATCAGCTCCACCATTCACACGCATGTTACGAAAGGCAATAAAGCGGCTGAATTGCATGCAACGCTGAGTAATTTTTATGCGAACGCGCCTTTTGTGCACATCATGCCGCTGGGCACCGTGCCTTCCACTGCCGAGGTGCGCGGCACCAATCAATGCCGCATCGGCGTGGTCGATGATCGCAGAAGCGGCAAGGCGATTCTGGTTTCGGTGATTGATAATCTGGTCAAAGGCGCCTCCGGCCAAGCCATTCAGAATATGAACATCATGTTTGGCTTGCCAGAAACCACAGGCCTGAATGCCGTTGCGGTGTTTCCATGAGCTTTATTTTACCCTTTGAAGGCAAAATGCCGATCATTCACCCCGATGCGTGGATTGCACAAGGCGCGGTGATTATCGGCGATGTGGTGATCGGCGCACATACGAATGTGTGGTTTGGCTGTGTGATTCGCGGCGATGTAAACTCCATCCGCATCGGCGAGCGCACCAACATTCAAGATGGCACCGTGGTGCATGTCACCCGCAACA
>JALHRI010000177.1 GCA_022841525.1 Alphaproteobacteria bacterium
TCAATCTGTTATAATGAACGGCTATTGTTGCAAGCAGCAATATGAAAGGCTGAAGGAGCATGACATTTTCAGGATTTGATTGGTCACGGCAGCAAATTATTGTCACCGGGGGTTCTGGCTTTTTGGGGTCCCATTTAGTCCAATATTTGCGTGACCAAGGTGCCGGCGATCTTATCATTCCGCGCAGCAGCCAATATGACTTGCGCGAAGAACGCCATGTGGTTCGGCTGTATGCTGATTTCCCCAAGACCACCATGGTCATTCATTTGGCAGCAACGGTCGGCGGCATTGGCTTTAACCGTGAATACCCCGGCACGTTGTTTTATAACAATATCATGATGGGAACGCTGCTGCTGGAATATGCCCGCCAACGCGAAATTCCCAAATTTGTGAGCGTGGGGACAATCTGCGAATATCCCAAATTTACGCCCGTGCCGTTCAAAGAAGCGGATTTGTGGCAAGGCTACCCAGAAGAAACCAATGCCCCTTATGGTTTGGCAAAAAAGATGATGATTGTGCAGGGGCAAGCCTATCGCCAACAGTATGGGTATAACGCCATTCATGTGCTGCCCACCAATCTCTATGGACCCGGCGATAATTTTGACCCGAAATCGGCGCATGTTATCCCAGATATGATTCGCAAGATGACGCACGCGCTAGAACGCGGCGATGAGCAGATGGTGTTATTTGGGGATGGCACGCCCACCCGCGAATTTTTATACGTCAAAGATGCCGCCGAAGGCATTGCGCTGGCGGCTGCCTATTATGACGAAGACGAGCCGGTCAATTTGGGCTGCGGGGAAGAAATTAGCATCCGCGATTTGGCAGAGATGGTTGCCGAGCGCGTTGGCTTCCGGGGTGAAATCCGGTGGGATACCAGCAAACCGAATGGACAACCGCGCCGCCAAGTGGATGCCTCGTTGGCAGAGCGCAAATTTGGCTTTCATGCCCGCACTTCATTTGCCGCTGGCTTAACCGAATTGGTGAATTGGTACAGAGAACACCGGCACGAAATTGAAACCAGTGCCGTTTTTTCGTGATTTTCATCATATCTTCACACTGTTTTGTCAGAGTTGCACACATCTCTAACATTGGGGATGTGTGTTTTTTTGCTTGACAGTTGGTTACGAATACGGCAAACTCTGTGATAGTTTAAATTCTTGTAAAAAAATCATTTTCGCTTTCAAGCTGGTTTTTAGTGGAGGGCTGTGCTTTGGAAAAGAATGTATTGCTGGATGTCAAGGACCTTACCGTGAGGTTCTACACCCAGGAAGGCGTGGTGTATGCCGTGAACGGTGTTTCTTACAAACTGCACGAAGGGGAAACCCTCGGCGTTGTAGGCGAATCCGGCAGCGGCAAAAGTGTTCATGCGCTGTCTATGATGGGGCTGATACCACGTCCTCCGGGAAAAATCGAAAAAGGTGAGGTGTATTTTGAAGGGCGCGACCTCCTAAAGCTCACTGATGACCAGATGCGCCTGGTGCGTGGTAAAGAAATTGCCATGATTTTCCAGGACCCGATGACCTCTTTGAACCCCGTTCTGACCATTGGTACGCAAATTACCGAGGCGCTGCGGCTGCACTTGGGGATGAACAACAGCCAAGCCCGCAAACGCGCTGCCGAATTGTTAGATTTGGTGGGTATCCCGGATGCCTTTAAACGGTTGGACGATTACCCGCAC
>JALHRI010000178.1 GCA_022841525.1 Alphaproteobacteria bacterium
AATTGGCTATAGCCGCTGGTTTAGCGCAAATTTGGAAGTTCATATTTCTTTTATAAATTTGTATTAGGTTTGCAGTTCAGCGCTTTGGTATCGCGGCCATCGCCAATTAGCAAATCGTTAGTGGTAAGTTAAAAAAAAACTCCGTTTAAATCATGAAAAAAATTTTTTTGGTGCTTCTTTTTTGGATGAAATCACTTTTAATATTCGGACAAAATTCAAACTCAGTATCTCGAATAATTGACAGTCTTTACATTGAAGATCAAAAATGGCGTGGTCTAATTCGACAAATTAACAACAAAGAGAATGATACCATCTCTAAAGAATTTGTGCTAAGAAAAATTCAACAAACAGACAGCTTAAATTATCAAAATATCCGAAGAATATTTTATGAAATTGGCTATCCAAATATTACAAAAGTCGGTGAGACTAGTTCTCATAATTTCTGGACGTTGGTTCAACATGCTGACAAATATCCATATTTTCAAGACAGCGTTTTGACTATTATGAAAGTAGAACTAAGTGAAGGAAATGTTCAGCATAATGACTATGCTTATTTAGTAGACAGAGTAAAAGTGAACTTAGGACAAAAACAAATATATGGAACCCAAATGACAATTAATATTTCTCAAGACTCTTATGAGCCTTTACCAGTTGTTGAGCCTGAAAACCTTGACGACAGAAGAAGGGAAATGAATTTACCGCCAATGAAATATTATATTCACGCAATGAATGAAAGGTATTTTGGAACCTTGAAAAAGCATTGATAACCTACCACTAACCCGGGTTTTGCGCTAGGCGGGTTTTTATTGCAAATTTGTAAGTTCGCAATTCTTTTGTAAATTTGTTGTAGGTTGAAAGTTTAGCGCTTCGCAAACCCGCCCAGCGCAAGAGCCCGATACCGTTAGTGGTAAGCGGTCGACACAAACAAAAGACAGATGAGAACACGAAAAGAAATATTTAAAGGTTTGCTGTTTATTTCTTTATTCATGACATTTATTTATTTATGTATTCCAAGCTCAAACTATACTCAATGCCAGTTAACCGAACAGTTTTACGACCTTGAATTTGAAGGAATTGTAGAAAATGCATACATCGACAGATCTGACCATTCATTACCATATTTTGTAGTTAGAAACGAAACTAAATTTTTGGACACTATTTCATTATTTGGTGAATGGAATGAATTATTTAAATTTATAAAAGTTGGCGACACATTGAAAAAAGAACGAAAGTCAAATTTAGTATTTCGCAAAGAAAACTTAATATACAGACCATTCAAAATTGCTAAATTTCAATGTGACACTATTGAACTGAATAAAGAAAAGCCGTTCTTTAAATTATATAATTTTGTAGGAACTAACTGACATAGAATGACGAAGATTAGGAAGTCTTAAAAATTATTATTAAAGCGCTTGGAACCGCCAACCACTAACAGCGGCTAAAATATATTGGCTGCATTCTGCTTCTAATGAAAATTTGTTTTACATTTGAAATGTGGTTTTCAAAAGATAATTTGTGCTTCAAAAGCGCCAACATCTTTTAGCCGCAAATCGTTAGCAGCAAATTATGGACAACAGCAAAGAATTTATACAAAAGAGAGGTTTGAATTGCAGAAAGTTTATTCTGACAAATGACAAAATTATTATAGAGACTACAACATAT
>JALHRI010000179.1 GCA_022841525.1 Alphaproteobacteria bacterium
ATCGGGTTTACCCACCTGCCCTGGCTTAAGGGAAATCTCAACCCCTTCAAACCTTCTGTCGTGCGAACGAATGCAGCACAGCGGCGACCCCGGTGCAACCGGGATAACATATTCCAGCTCATAAATACCGGTTTGATGCACCGCATGACCGCAGGTATCCCCCTCTGCCACACAGACACGGCGAAGACCGGCACGCAGAGTTGGAGTTTCTGCCAGGTCATGTCCTTTGCCATCATACAGCATATGAAACGCACGAGCTGTCATTGTTCACCTGAGAACATAAAATTAATTGTGTACGGTATATTATATGCAATCAGGCAGGTCAATGAACTGGCTGGTTTCAGCTTTATCCTCCGCCAAGAGAAGCGGCAAGCTGCACTTCACTCTTGCGCCACAGCCTGACCACCTCATCATCAAACCGGTCATCACCACCGGTCAGCAATTTGCCATGCTCTTCGAGCCAACGAATGGAGCGCTGCACGCCTTCGACCCAGGGAATGGTGTAGCGGAAGTTCAGATCAGTATGTGCGGCTGTGTTATCAAAGATATTGTTGAACTGGAAGTTGTCCGCCACACTCGCCGCCCGATCCGGCGCGATTTTAACCAGCGTTGTGGTCGGGATATGCACGATGTCCGGTTCAGGAGCATTCAGCGCAACGGCAACCCGGCGGTGATAGTCGTTCCAGGTCATCCATTCTTCACCGGTGGTATGGTAACATTTGCCGAAGGTCACCGGATTCTGCGCGGCATTGACGAATGCCCGTGCTACATCCTCGCTGTGACAGGCTGCCCAGAGTGAACTGCCATCGCCATGTATAATAATCGGTTTTCCGGCACGAATCCGCTCAAGATAGGTACTGCCTGTTCCAAAAGGATACAGCACACCGCGCCCATCGCCGTATGTATAGGCGGGGCGAATAATCGTCACCGGGAAATCGCGGCGTTCATGGGCAGCGCGCAGAGTTTTTTCGCAGATGACCTTGTTGCTGCTGTAGGTGTTCAGCCCGCCGTAGGATTCGTCTTCAATGTAGGGATAGCGCGCTGCCGGTTTCCGGTAAACATCGACCGTGCTGCAAAAGATGAACTGCCCGATGCGCCCGCGAAATACCCGAACCACACTTTCAGCATCTTCCGGCGCATACCCGACCATATCGATCACACAGTCAAAATGCCCGAGGTCGTGCATCTGCGCTTCAAATTCGGTGTAGCGCTGACGGTCGCCCCGGACGACGGTCGCCCCGTGTGGGATATAGGATGGGCTTTTGCCACGATTATACAGCGTGACCGCATCGCCGCGTTCCAGCAGAAAACGAGTCATTGGTGTGCTAATTAGACCTGTACCACCAATAATTAGAATTTTCACAGTGACCTCATGATGATAACGTTGCTCCGATAACAAGCAGCCAGTCACCCGCGCCGGGGCTGTTCAGACGATAAATACTGCTATCTACCTGATACTGTACCGGATACAGCTCGCCCGTGCGTGGATTGAACCATGTGGCAGGGACTTCCGCCAGAAATGCTGAGGCATTGATTTCGACCTGGTCATTTTCCGGCAAATACAGCAGCAGGGTATTGCCAGCACGAGACGCAGCAATAAAACGACGGGGCTGCGCGTCGCCCGGCTGCACTGCCAGCACCTCAGGCGCGGGGCAA
>JALHRI010000180.1 GCA_022841525.1 Alphaproteobacteria bacterium
TGCGAATCACGCGCAGTGCGGGCTTCTCGATTCGAGGCGATAGCATTCGGTGCGGTATGGCGAGCCAGACCTCGTGCGGCGCCTGGGTGCCGATGTCATGCACGCGCAGCGCTGATACAAGGCAGATGACCCCGCGGGGTACCCGGATCGCGACCTCGGCAAGCGAGCGATTTTCGCTGACTGCCTGGTTGGGCAGGCTATAGACACCGCGTGCCACGCGGTCCAGTTTTCCCGCAGACACGAGCCGGGTCAGCGCGATTGTCGGCAGACCTTCACGGACGAGATCGCGCGCGCGCAGTAGCGGGTGCTTGCGTGCGAGCTGAAGGACGGCTTGTTCGCTGGTTTGCGAATCGGGCATGCATAGCAGCATGTTGCAATTATAATACAAATGTCAATAACTGCAACATTTTTGCAACAAACTGACTGGCGAGTCACTCCCACTCAATCATCAACGGCACCTGTAACTTTTTGATTCATTTGGAGGTTCGTTCTTCGAGTAGCATTTTTACCGTCAGATTTACCGTCAATCTCATCTGCTCCCCGAAAATGGCTTTCAGCATCTATCGAGATGCATCGAGATTAATCGACGATGTCTTGCTGGCCACCTTTCGAGATGTATCGAGATCTATCGGTCGCTGCAGCGCTCTCCGACAGTGTCAACGAGCGCTTTCAAGGATCGAAATGACGCGGGAAAAGTGTTGGCATCAAATTGCATAACTCATTGTCTTGCCAAGCATATTTGTGAATTTTTTTACCGTCATGACACTGCTTTGAAGGCATTCGCTCCCCGAAAAGCAGGGGAATGGCCGCCAGCCAGGTGAATTGAAGAGGTGAAAGCATCAGATAATTTTCAATCGCTGGAACTCGGCACGCAGTGCCTGCACCAGTTCACCCAGAGCAATGGCATTGAGCTTGTTCTTGGTCACGAAGGCACGCCATTGCGCCTGCTTGCCGGCATCCGTGGCGAAAGTGTCGCTCAGCCCTGCGGGTACGCCTTCGGGCAGCGCGGTTAGACGGCGAGTGAAGGTGGCCTGGATCGCGCGCACCAACTCCGCATCATCCAGATCGCCATCGCGCAGCAGCATCCACAGGTCGAAATAGTCTTTCATGCGGCTGTTTGCCATGCCAAGCGCGCAAAGCGCCTGAAACTTTTCTGCGACGACCGTGACCTTGGGATACGCGCGCAGCGTGGGCGCAGGCAGGTCGTCCAGCAAGACAGGGTAGCTCACCGTCTCGGGCGCCGGCGTCACAACGTCACCAAAACCGATGTCGATCTGCAGCGAAAGCTGCGCACCGTCCAGCGTCGCGCGCAGGTCCACACGCACGCCCCCGTAACCCGCCTCCTTGCGGATCTCCACCGTCTTGATCGAGCCCGCTTAGAAGGCAATCCCATCATCGACCTCGATGACGCACAGGTCATGGAATACAACCGCGACGGATTCCATGTCATCGGGGCCGAAACCGAGCAAGTCGGCATCTCGGGTTGGCCGCTGTGGAACGTCGTACCAGAGCTTGAAAAGCAGTGCGCCCTTGAGCAGATAGTTCGGCGCGTGCTTGGATACCGACAAGCGGTACAGCAACCGCTCCAGGCCGTAATGCGTGAGCGTGAGGTTGAAGTCCTGCTTCGTGGCGTCCGCGCGGTTTTT
>JALHRI010000181.1:0-931 GCA_022841525.1 Alphaproteobacteria bacterium
TTTGGTGCGCAGGAAATATTTTCCACCATCGGGGCGATTAACGGTAAGTTGCGTTGCGGCCGTATTCTCGTCGTGTAAAATTTTTTTGAATTCCTTGTCTTGTGCCAGTTGAAAATGAAAGCGCTGCCCTTCACCGCCAGCCCGCCACGCAAACGTCATTTGCGATTTGTCGAATTTTGTTTCTTCCATCGCTGGCCCGGGGAATGGCATCCGGAACGGCATGGCATCTGTAAACGGTCCGGCCCCTTCGGTTGCGGAAACCGATGCAATGCGCCAGAAATAATGTCCTGGCGATAAGGGATCGATCAAACGGAACTTATTGTCCGTTACTTTGGTGTCATGCACGATCGTCGTTGAGAATTCGGGATCCTGGCTGACTATAACAATATAATGTGCCGCTTCCGATTGAGCTGCCCATTGGAATTCTCGCGCAATCGGATCAATCACGCCGTCGGGTAAAGGCATAATGACAAAAGGCGGCTCAGGGCGTGCGTTCAACGTAAATGGTATAATGGCATCATGCCCCTCAATACCCGTAGCATCAATGCCGCGAACCCGCAGCCAATAATCGCCATCCGGAATATCACCGTCGCGGAAAGGTAATTTGGTTGTAGTAAATTCAGACCACATAGCGTCAAAATTCTGATCTTTGGCGATTTGCGCGCGGTAGGTACTGGCGCCTGCTAAAGCGGGTAATGTGATTATTAACGGCAAGCGTTCATAAATAGCGGATGTTTGTGTCAAATCGGGCGGTGGTAATAATTTTATCGGTGGAGAAGGCGGCGCGCTGAGCGCGGTCACTGTTCCAAATCCAGCGGAAACGTTAATCACTTCCTGGCCGCCACTGACTTGTACCAGGCCAGTCAGCACTTCACTGCTGGTATCCGTGCCGTTGGTTAAAGTACCCACGCGGAAATCAGTGCCGCGAACC
>JALHRI010000181.1:941-1632 GCA_022841525.1 Alphaproteobacteria bacterium
CTAAAACGGGTGCCGATTTCTGATTTAGGTGGCACAGAACTTTCAGTTCGGCCTTGTTGCAGTTCAATAAAGGTATCCACTAATCCATAATCGCCAAACACTTTCATCTCGTTGATGCGGATATGGCTGTTATCCTGAAGGCGCATGCGTGACTTGTCCGAAAATTCAATGGTAACGAAAGTGTCATTTTCACTTTTAATTTCATCTCCGGCATAAAGCGGCATGCCTAACTCTACTGGCACTTTTTCTTCCGTACTCACACGCGTTAACATTGCAGTGCCATGGATATTTACCACGCGCGCGTAAACACCTTCGGTATGTTGTTTTGACCACGCGACAGGAATTCTGATTTTTGTGCCAGGCGGGATGGTATAAGCATTTGGAACTCGGTTGAGCTGTTGCAGTCTGTTTACATATTGCGTGCTAGTGAGATGCCGCTCACTAACGTTCCAGAGATTGTCGCCAGGACGTATCGTATAAATCCATTCCTCGGCCGTGGCTTGAGCGGATAAAGTCAGTAAACTGGCGAGAAACAATATCCAACAGGTGAATCTAAACCTCTTACTGATTAATTTCGGCTTCATTTTATCCTCCAGTTATCAGCGAATTGACTTGAATTTATCTGGATAGCGCAAACCCGTCGACTGTAATCCTCTACAGTACTATGCAACAATTTCAACTGGAACGCCAA
>JALHRI010000182.1 GCA_022841525.1 Alphaproteobacteria bacterium
GATTGAAGCCTCTTTTTCACAAGCTGGCGTATTCGTTCACGACTCAATTGCATACTATCGCCTATAGCTTGAAGCGTTTCTGCCTGACCAGTATGCAAGCCATAATGGCGCATCATGAAATTATTTCGTCGTTCTCCATCAGTTTTATCAGTCGTCAGTTCGATGAATAGAATGACTGCATCAATAAACGTCGCCAGATGAATAGCTTTTAAGCGGTCTATATCAGAATCGGATAAGCCATTTTGCATAAGCAACTGACTTAAGCGTTGACCCGCGCCAAAAACTTCCGAAAGCCACTCATTTAGAGCTTTTGCAGTGTTACGTCAGAAATAACCGACATTCCAAACCTCACTAGACCAAGCCCCTCAACATTTCAATTATGCTACAATTTGAACAATTAAGTTCAAGAAAGATAACCTGATGATTGATGCCCCGATCACGGAAGAAATCCCTATCTATACTGATGAGCATGGGCGGATGCGGGTCAGCGGCACCCGCGTGCTGCTCGATCTGGTGGTTCACGCTTATCGCCAGGGCGAAACCCCCGAACACATCATCCAGATGTACACGACGCTCACGCTGGATAAAGTCTATCTGGCGATTGGCTACTACCTGCGGCATCGCGCCCAAGTGGACGAGTATGTGCGCCGGATGGACGAAGAAGGCGAACGATTGCGACTGGAGTGGGAAGCACAGAATCCCAACCGCGTGACAAAGGCAGATTTACTCCGCAGGCTCGAAGAAAAGAAAAAGGCACAGGGTTAGTACCTCATGAAATTCCTCGCAGACGAGAATTTCAACAATGACATCATGCGTGGTATTTGGCGGCGTCTCCCAGATGCTGACATGACCCGCGTTCAGGATACAATCATCGCAGAAGCTGACGACGACACCGTATTGGAGTATGCTGCGGAGCATGACTACATTGTGCTAACGCACGATGTAAGTACTCTACGTGGCATTTACTACAACCGACTGGGAGCCGGATTGGGTGTGCCAGGAGTGTTTTTGGTGGTCAATCAAACACCTATTGCTGAAGTCATTGACGCACTGGAGTTCATCATCCTCGCCAGTGAGCCGGGGGAATGGGCAGGCAAGATTGCTTACCTGCCCCTCCGTTAACTCACCGTCGTGCCAGCCGCGCAATCGAAGCCAACAGCAACCCAGCCCCGACCCATCCCGCCAGCGACAGGCTCTCGCCAAAGAGCAGCGCCGCTAGAACCGCCGCCGTCACCGGGTCGATCAGCGCGGCGATGCTGGCGACTGACGCCGGGGTCGAACGTGCGCCGGTCAGAAACAGGCTGTAGGCCAGCGCAGTCAGCACCACCCCCAGGAACAGCAGCAGGGCCGCACCCGCACTGAAGCTGATGCTCGTCACCTGCACCGGATGGTAGCGCCGCGCCAGGCTGCGCCCGATGAGGATCGCCAGCGCGTAGCCCGTTCCCGCAAGCAGCGATAAGGCCACCCCCGCCGCCGGATTAGTCCCAGCGACATCAGGATTGACACCGACTACCAGCAGCGTGCCGAGCAAGGCTCCACCCAGCGCGATCACCGTCTGCCGCTGGAGGCGTTCCCACCCCCGCAGGACAGAAATCACCGTGACCAGCACCGGCGCAGTGCAAATCG
>JALHRI010000183.1 GCA_022841525.1 Alphaproteobacteria bacterium
AGTAGCGTTTTTCAGCCGGGTTGTTGACCTGCGTCGCCAGCCACAGCCAGTCCATTTCGATGGGGGAGTTTTCCAGAACCGCACGAACAAAAAGGCCATTCTCGCTGTTTTCAATGAGCGTGCTGGAAAAGGTCGGTTTGTTCATGTTCGTCTCTCCTCAATAAACATCTTGCTCCTACCATAGACGAGACGCGCCACGAAACCGCTACACAAACGCAACAAACTTGTTATGAGATTTAAAAACTTGTAAAAATCGCAGGTGTTAAGCTAGCAAAGACCGTGCGTGCAGCACGAGTAAGGCGTGCATCTGGAAGCGTCCACCGCTCACCGGCTCCAGCAAACCGCGATTGACGAGAATCCGCGCCGTCGGCTTGGGATCAGCGGTTTCCCACGCGACAGCCATCGCTTCCAGGTCAAAGGTTGCTGGTTTCGGTACAAACAGGCCGAGGAGGGCAAACCGCTGCCGCATAATTTCGTCCAGCGAAGCGGTACTGCGTTGTAACAGCGTTGCGACGGTTGGTGTCGTGTCCTGGGCCGCCATATCACCTGGAGCTTGCGCACCGAGTAGACCTGCTCCTGCTCGCAGTTCAGCCAGCAAATCACTCACACCCCAACCCAGACGCGCCTCACTGTTCAGCAGCCGGCCAGCCACCTGAATCGCCAGCGGCAAACCTTCAAGATCGCTGACCAGTTCACGGGCTTCATTGGGGTGGTCATTGACCGTTTCGGGTGTCAGCGTGCGCAGCAGTTCCAACGCCTGATCTTCACCCAGCACCGCCAGTCGGTACACATCACGCGGCGTCGGCGCTAAGGATTGCGCCACATCGTTGAGCCGGCTGGACATCACCATGGCGCAACCCTGCCCGCCGACGCGAAAAGGTGTAGCGTGTTCGACCTGCCAGACATCATCGACAATCAGCAGAATTCGCTTGTCGCGCAGAACCGCCGTCAACTGTGCCGTGAGTTCGTCCAATTTGCGTGTGCGTGCGGGATCGCTCAACCCCAACGCATCGGCCCAGGTAGCGAGTTCGGCGGGTAAGCTCGGTGTCTCGCCTAACGATGCCCATAACACACCGTCCGGGAAGGCTTGCGCGACTTCCTCATCGTGCGCCAGCGCCGCGACCAGGGTGCTTTTGCCCACGCCCGGCCACCCTTGAATGACGGTCACAGGCCGCATCTCCGCCCGGTTTGGAATGCCGATTCGCGCTTTCAGATCGTTAAGCGCGTCCTCACGCCCGACCATCAACGACGGCAGCGGCGGCAAAACGCCTCCGGCCTCCGGTGTTGACGGCTCGATAAAAGGCATGGTTGTATTGGACTTGATCGCCTGATGCAAGAGCATAGTTTCTTCTTCGGGCGGTGTAGCCAGCTCAGTGTCGAGCAGGCGCTCGCATTCCTGATACTGGCGGATGGCTTCGCTGCGTTGATCGTTGGCCGCGTACAGCCGCATCAACATGCGGTGGGCTGGCTCATGTAGATTATCGATGGCTAGCCATCGTTGGGCGTGGTCAATAGCCCGCTCAAAATTGCCCTGTTCGCCATAATATTGCGCCAGCCGTTTGAGTGCGCCGGCCAATTCGCGCCGCAGCCACTCCCGCTGGAAGGTTTGCCAATCGTCATATTC
>JALHRI010000184.1 GCA_022841525.1 Alphaproteobacteria bacterium
GAATATCTTTCAATCCGAGGCGAATTGTTTGACCTTGGTTTGAGATAATTATTACCTCGCTTGATTCTTCGGTCAGCGATGCAACACCCATCAACTTGCCTGTCTTTGTGTTTACGACTGCCGAACGGATACCGACACCACCACGTGCATGAGGCGTGAACTGTGCAACTTTCGTGCGCTTGCCGTAGCCAAACTGGCTTATCACAAAGATATTTGAGTTTTCAACAACTATGTCCATGCCAATGACTTGGTCACTGGAGCGTAAACGAATGCCGCGGACTCCGCGTGAGGTACGACCCATTGGGCGCACATCTCGCTCGTGGAAGCGCATTGCCTGACCATCGGCGGTCGTGATAATCACCTCATTATCGCCGGTCGTCATTTGAATCCAGCGCAGTTCATCACCATCATCAAGATTGATGGCAATTATGCCGGTTGCGCGTACATTCTTGTAAGCTTCGTATTGCGTTTTCTTTACGACACCTCGTTTGGTGCACATAAACAAATAGCCGTTTTCGTCCTTAGCGCCAACTCGAATCACCGAACTCACCGTTTCTTCAGGACCAAGCTGCAACAAGTTAACTGCTGCAACACCCTTCGCAACCATACTACTTGCAGGAATTTCATAGGTCTTCAGACGGAAGAGTCGACCCTTGTTCGTAAAGAACAAAAGGTAGTCGTGCGTGCTGGCAATAACCAAATGCTCAATCACATCTTCTTCTTTGGTGCTCATGCCGCGGCGACCCTTACCACCTCTTCCCTGCTTCTTATATTCAGTTGCAGAGGTTCGCTTGATGTAGTTTCCAGCAGTCAACGTAACAACAACTTGTTCATCAGGCACAAGATCTTCATCACTCATTCGACCGAGTTCTGAAGGAATAACTTGCGTACGGCGCTCATCACCATACTGTTTCTTCAGCTGTAGCATCTCATCTCGAATTATCGCTAAGATTCTCTTTTCATCAGCCAAAATTGATTCTAACTCAGCAATAACTTTCATCAATTCTGCGAGTTCATCTTCAATCTTTTGGCGCTCCAAACCTGCTAAGGTGCGAAGCTGCATTGCCAAAATTGCTTTGGCTTGGATTTCGCTCAGGCTGAATTTCTTCATTAAGTTCGCCTGGGCTTCATCGGTTGTATCGCTTGATCGAATCGTACTGATTACTTCATCAATATTATCGAGGGCGATCTTCAAACCTTCCAAGATGTGAGCGCGTTCTTTGGCCTTACGCAACTCGTACTCGGTACGGCGACGCACGACAATTTGGCGGTGCTTAATGTGCTCTTGGATAATATCCTGCAAACCAAGAATTCGTGGTTGGATGCCGTCGATCAACGCAAGCATATTGTAATGGAACATTGTCTGTAGAGGTGTCAGCTTGTACAGCTGGTTGAGTAGTTTTTTAGGAAATGCATCTTTTTTGAGATCGATAACGATGCGTACATTTCCACGAGCACTTTCGTCTCGGATATCACTCAAGCCACCGATTTTCTTTTCTTTATATAAATCAGCAATTTTTTCTATCAAGCTTGCCTTGTTCAAACCATACGGGATTTCAGTAATGATGATCTGCTGGCGACCCTTGGCGTTTTCGGTGATCGCGGGCCTGATCG
>JALHRI010000185.1 GCA_022841525.1 Alphaproteobacteria bacterium
ATGCACCGCGCCAGCGGCGCACGAGCGTGCTTTTTGTTATGAGGAGTCCCGGCGGCACTTTCACGCCGTGCGCTTCGAGCAGGCGCTTGCCCGCGTATTCGACCATCAGCATTTGTTCGCTACTCCCGTTATCTTCATCGCAATTTGATGTTCGCTTCCTTGAGTATTTAGGCCTAGGCGGCGAGGATGGGGCATAGAGTTCTCCGCGCCGGGTGCGAATCGTCCATCATTAGATTTCCCACATATCGACGAAGCGGTGCACCGGCATCGCTTCCTGCCGATTGCGCTCCATGCGCAGACTGAATATTGCTTGCTGTTGCTTCGGGGGATATCGACGATTGAGATTCATATCGAATATTTTAAAAGCAATGGGATACCTTCCCGCTCCCTTTGCGGATGGCCGATCGGATATTCGACAATGACCTTGACCATCTGTGAGGGCCTTGTCGACCAACTCACCTCTAATGATCTTACCGGCCCCCGAGCGGTTATCGACGATGAGTGGCTGCCCCAGCCGTTCATGGATACTCGGACCGAATAGTCGAGCTATTGAGTCGGCACCACTTCCGAGTGGAAAAGTGGCTACGACGCGTTTAGTTTTGCTCGGGTATCCCGATCCGGTTTGGGTGCGAAGGGTTCCCGAAAACGCACTCGCAGCTATCGCGAGGTCGAGCAGCGACAATGGAATTTTCATTTCCATCCTCCGATGGGCAGCATATTTGCCACTGGGATATATAATGCATTATATTTGCCAATCAGCCAAGCTTGGCCTTCCACCAAAATTGGTGGCGTGCTTATTCAAGCTGTTCTCTACACCAACATCAGGAGCAGGATCATGGGATCAATCGACGAAACAACGACGATGCGCGACGCGCCAACCGAAGGAAAAATCACTGACGAGGCCATCGCTGCGGCGAAGGCGATGATCGGGTTGAGGCTGCGTCCTGAGGGTCCGTATTTGCAGGACATCACTATTGATACGATCCGAAACTTTTGCAATGGCGTGGGTGACCTTAATCCGCTATACAGGGACGCAGAGTACGGGCGCAACAGTCGCTACGCGAGTTTGATTGCGTCGCCGATGTTTCCGATGGCGTACGGATGGCTCGGACGCACGCGCTGGGGTCTCCCGGGTGTGCACGGATTTTATGCTGGTAACGATTGGGAGCTCTTTGGCAATCTTCGTCCAGGCGACCGTATCAGCGCTGAAGAGCGCGTTGTCGCAGTCGATGAGCGGCAGAGTGAATTCTCCGGTCGTCTGGTAATCCAGTATGTCGAAGCACATTTTGTGAACCAGCGCGACGATCTCGTTGCTCGCGTTCTCGGCTGGTGCACACGCCACGAGCGCAAGGCCGCGCGTGACAAAGGTAAATACAAAGACATCAAGAAACACGAATACACCGCAGAAGAACTGCAGGCAATCGACAAGGCGGTGGTCGAGGAAGATCAAAATATCTGTGGCCGAAATATCCGCTACTGGGAAGACGTTGTAGAGGGGCAGGAATTGCCACCGATCGTGCGTGGACCGCTTTCGCTTATGGATACGATGGGCTTCTTGGTTAGCTGCGGGCGCGGCCATACGCATGGCGTGCTGCTAAAAGGTGCATTGAAGC
>JALHRI010000186.1 GCA_022841525.1 Alphaproteobacteria bacterium
TACAAGCAAAGGAAATTGGAAAGGAATTGAGACTTGCGATACGCAAGACGAAAATCCATTTGAGATTAGGGCATTGACAACAAATATGTTTTGGATAATACACAAGTACTTGAAAAAAGAATAGAAAACTGCCTGCAAACCAGCCCATAACGATCATTTCGATATGTACGGAGTTTTTATACCTAACTCAGCGAAACCTCCGTGTAAATTTTTGGTACTCTGCCGCCTCCTTTGGCCCCTGACTCGCATGACTCCTGCTTTGCACTTCATCAGGCGTATTCACCGACATCGGACAACCACAGTCCGTTGCACGACAGCCGGATGCGAGGCTGATGATCAGGAAAAGCAAGGCGGGCAGATTGAGTTTTTTCATGATAGAAAAGGCTAAGAGAACTCCAAAATGTTCATAAAGTAATACACAAAGCTAACACCTTACCGCTATTTTTGCAACTATACAGACAGACACCAAATATCAACAAAATTCCCTACATTCATCCATTCAAAAACAACCGATCATGAACGATGCTTTCCGCGCACAATTTCCGGTCCTGAGCCGCCTGCACAACCACCGCCCCTTGGTTTTTCTCGACGGCCCTGCCGGCACGCAGGTTCCGGAATCCGTCATCGAAGCCATTTCCCATTATTACCGCAATTCCAACGCCAACACGCACGGCGCTTTCCTCACCACCCGCGAAACGGATGCCATGATGGAAGGAACCCGCGAAAAAATGGCAGCACTGCTGGGTGCAGAAGACGGGCATACCATCTCGTTGGGACAAAACATGACGACGCTCAACTATTCGCTCAGCCGGGCCATTGGCCGCGCGCTGCAACCCGGCGATGAAATCCTCATCACCCAACTCGACCACGAATCGAATCGGGCGCCCTGGCTCGCTTTGCGCGAACGGGGCATCGTGGTGCGCGAAATCGCCATCAAACCCGATGCTACGCTCGATTACGATGACATGGCCGCCAAAATCAACGAACGCACCCGCCTCGTGGCCATGGGCTACGCCTCCAACCTGAGCGGCGCGGTGAACGACGTGGCGCTGGCGCGGCAACTGACCTACCGCGTGGGCGCCTGGCTGCTGGTGGACGCCGTGCATTATGTGCCGCATTTCCTCACCGACGTTCAGGACCTGGGTTGCGATTTTCTCCTGTGCTCGGCTTACAAATTTTACGGCCCCCACGTGGGCATCCTCTACGCCCGCCCCGGCCTGCTCGACCGCCTGCAACCGGACCGGCTTCGCACAGCGTACCAACACGCGCCCTATTCCATCGAAACAGGTACCCTAAACCACGCAGCCATGGCCGGCGTGGGCGCTGCGGTAGATTTCATCGCGTCCATCGGCGAGGGGCCAACCCTGCGGGCGCGCCTGGCCGATGCCCTGCAAACAATCGGCCTGCACGAACGGGAGATGGTGCTGACGCTGCACAAAGGCTTGTCGCAAATGAAAGGCATCCGCATCGTCGGGCCTGGAATGGATTCGCCGTTGCGCGCCCCTACCCTTTCGGTAACGGTAGCCGGAAAACGCCCGGAGGAAGTCTGCCGACTGCTGGCAGAACACAACATCTTTGCCTGGGATGGTCATTTTTATGCCATCCGCGC
>JALHRI010000187.1 GCA_022841525.1 Alphaproteobacteria bacterium
TGACAGCCTGGTCGGCGGCGAGGACGACGACGACCTGATCGGCGGCACCGGCGACGACACGCTCGATGGCGGCGACGACGACGACGACCTCGAGGGCGGCGAGGGCAATGACAGCCTGGTCGGCGGCGAGGGCGAGGACGACCTCCTCGGCGATGCCGGCGACGACACGCTCGATGGCGGCGACGACGACGACGACCTGGACGGCGGCGCGGGCAATGACAGCCTGGTCGGCGGCGAGGGCGAGGACGACCTCCTCGGCGATGCCGGCACCGACACGCTGGTCGGCGGCGACGGCGATGACGACCTCGAGGGCGGTGACGACAACGACAGCCTGGTCGGCGGCGATGGCGAGGACGACCTCCTCGGCGATGCCGGCGACGACACGCTCGATGGCGGCGACGACGACGACGACCTCGAGGGCGGCGAGGGCAATGACAGCCTGGTCGGCGGCGAGGGCGACGACGATGTCCTCGGCGATGCCGGCGACGACACCATCATCGGTGGCGACGGCGACGACGACCTCGAAGGCGGGGCCGATGACGACAGCATGCTCGGCGGCGAGGGCGAGGACGAACTCCTCGGCGATGCCGGCGACGACACGCTCATCGGCGGCGAGGACAATGACGTCCTCGAAGGCGGTGCCGACGACGACAGCCTGCTCGGCGGCGAGGGCGACGACGACATCTCCGGCGACAGCGGCGACGACACGCTGGTCGGCGGCGAGGGTGAAGACATCCTCGACGGTGGCGAGGGCCAGGACTTCGCCGACTACTCCGGCTCGTCCGAGGCGGTGACGGTGGATCTCGAGGAGGGCACGGGCTCCGGCGGCGACGCCGAGGGCGACGAGCTCAGCGAGATCGAGGGCGTCATCGGCTCGGTCGGCAACGACAGCCTGGCGGGTGCCGGCGAGGACGAGACGCTGCTGGGTGGCGAGGGTGACGACACCCTGGCCGGCCGCGGCGGCGCCGACAGCCTCGATGGCGGCAATGGCGACGACTTCGCCGACTACTCGGACTCGTCCGAGGCGGTGACGGTCGACCTCGGCACCGGGGAGGGCTCCGGCGGCGACGCCGAGGGCGACACCCTCAGCGGCTTCGAGGGCGTGATCGGCTCCGACGAGGACGACAGCCTGGTGGGTGCCGGCGGCGACGAGACGCTGATCGGCGGCGATGGCGATGACTTCATCGACGGTGCGGAGGGCAACGACCTCCTCTCCGGCGGCGAGGGCAACGACACCGTGCTGGGCGGCGGCGGCGACGACACGATCACCGCGACCCCGGGCATGGACAGCGTGCTCGGCGAGGACGGCAACGACCTCATCGACACCGGTGCGGAGAACGACACCGTCGACGGCGGTGCCGGCGACGACACCATCACCGCGGGCGCTGACAACGACAGCGTGCTCGGCGGGACTGGCGAGGACCTGATCGATGCCGGCGACGGCAACGACACGGTCGATGCCGGGGCCGACGACGACACGGTGACGGGTGGTGCCGGCGACGACAGCCTGCTCGGTGACGGCGGCGCTGACAGCGTGACCGGCGATGCCGGCAACGACTTCATCGACGGCGGCGCGGGTGCGGACAGCCTCTCGGGCGGCGACAATG
>JALHRI010000188.1 GCA_022841525.1 Alphaproteobacteria bacterium
GTTGATCGCCATCACAATCAATCCAGGCGTCTGACCATTTTCCAGAAAGCGTACGCAGTCCATGACTGCTTGAGCCGTACGCAGCCGAAAAAGGGGCGAACTCTTGCGAATTTCGATCATCTCGCGCAGGTGCAGAGCTGCTGCCAGAATGTCATTCGTACTGGGCGTCAATGCCGGGTCAGCCAGCAGCGGCTGCATCACGGGCCACAAATCCTGATTTTTGTCGGCGATGGGCAGACCACGCCCCCACCCGTTAGTTGCATAGCTGAAGTCCAGCACATTGAACCAATCACCAGAGTCATAGCTGTCCCTATCCATCGACTTCGAGCGCAGCAGGTCATCACCGGCGTGAAAGAACGGTACGCCCTGGCTCAAGGCCAAGATACTCAAGCCCAGATTATTTATGCGCACGCGGTCTTGCATCGTCGTTTCTGGTGCAGCCTTCAGTTGAATCGCATCAAACAGGGTCTCGTTGTCATGCGCCGCGATGTACAAAATATTCTCTTGAGGATCATGCGTGTAACCAGCAGGTGCGCCATTGTAATCGACATCCGCACCGATGATTTCTTCACCGTCGTAACTCATAAAGGCGTAATCCGCCAGATTACCTGCCAAGCCCACCCGAATTTGATCCATGTAGCGTAAAAGTTTATCCTGTTCGTCTTCCGTTCCCTGCTCACTTCCATTTGGCTCGTAGTTGAGGCCAGTGATGAAACCCTGATAGGGTCGAGGATCAAACGGCCCACCGCCGCGCACGGCATCGCGCAGGCGGTCATTAAACGTGCCAATGCCCGTGCCGGCCATATTCACCTGAGTCGCATTGATACCCCGCGCATTATCAGCGACCTCACCAAAATCCCAGCCTTCGCCGTATATGTAGATGCTCGCGCCGTCCACACCGTTTTCCGCCAATGTCAGCCCGTCCAGCGCCGCCCGCACATTGAGGATGTTCTCCCGCATGTGATGCCCCATCAGGTCGAAGCGGAACCCATCTACCTTATAGGCTGTCGCCCATGTTACCAGCGAGTCAATCATCAATTTTTCCATCATCGCGTGTTCACTGGCGGTGTTCTGGCAGCAGGTACTCTGCTCGACATTGCCGTCGGCATTCAGACGGTGATAGTAGCCGGGGACAATTTTATCTAAAACCGAACGATCATCCTGCCCGCTGGCGTTGGTATGGTTGTAGACCACATCCATCACCACACGCAGGCCGACGCTGTTGAGCACCTGCACCATCTCGCGGAACTCACGGATGCGGGTTACGCCTTCCGGCTCAGTCGCGTAGCTACCTTCGGGTACAGTGTAATGATAGGGATCGTAACCCCAGTTGAAGCCATCGTCTGCACGCAACTCATTCACAATCGCTTGCTGTTCTTCTGAATCTGGTGGGTAACTGGCAAGTTCTTCGACATCGGGGTTACGCTGTGCCGCACGATCTTCGTTGATCGTAGCGATGTCGAACACCGGCAGCAGATGAATATGTGTCAAGCCAGCATCCGCCAATGCTTTGAGGTGTTTCATGCCATTCGATTCGAGATGCGTAAACGCACGATACGTGCCGCGATCTTCCGGTGGCACACTGGCATCATAGATGCTGAAAT
>JALHRI010000189.1 GCA_022841525.1 Alphaproteobacteria bacterium
TTGCCAGCACCGGCAGGCAAAGCGTTAAACATCAGCGCGGCAGAATTTATCATTCAACAAGTGTTATCTAACCCCGGCGAAATCACCTTGGTCGCTTTGGGGCCCCTCACGAATGTGGCACTGGCATTGCTGGTTTACCCAGAGATAACGCGCCATTTGCACGAGATTATCTTCATGGGCGGCGCGGCATTTGTGGCGGGCAATGCCTCCCCTGCTGCCGAAGCCAATATTTTTAATGACCCGGAAGCCGCCGATATTGTGTGTGGCGCAAGCTGCCCGGTGACGATGGTCGGCTTGGATGTGACCGAAAACGTCATCATGACCAATGCTCAACTGGATTGGATTGGCACATTACCGAGCGCAACCGCGCAGCATCTTTATCACATTTTGCCGTTTTACCGTCAATTTCATGCAGACCGTTACCCAACACTAGATGGGATTCATATTCACGATTCAACCGTTATCACCTATTTGCTCGCGCCGCATTTGTTCCAAACCGTGACGTATCCAGTGCGTGTGGAGACAGGTGGCATAGGGCGCGGCAAAACCTACGCCGCCTCCAAAAAATATGACCGTCAGAATGCGTGGACAGACGATTACAACGTGCAAATTTGTGTTGGTGTGGATGCTGCCGCTGCTGTGCAACTGGAATTAGACCACCTGAAGACCGAATGACGACACTTTGCAGCCCAGTCAATTGGGTGTTGATATACACAACATTTAAACGTGATGCACCGCTGTATAGGCGCTCACGCTGGCAATGTCTAACCGAAATTGCCCGGCTTGTTTATCACCAATGATAAAACTCATGGCGTTGAGGTGGCTGAGATTGAGGCTGCCCGTCGGCAAACGTCGCCCGTACCAATTGGGACGCAGTGCCGCAAACGGAATTTGCACGTTCTGCCATTCGCCTGCCGTCGTATTAAAATTGGCTTGGAACACAATGGGGCTGGTATCGTGCTTCAGATAAAAGCCGTAGCGTTTGCCATCGCCGCGCAGCCACGCCTGAATACCTGTAAAATGGCTCAGATTGATGGGGCTAAACTGCGCCCGGATAGACGAAAAACCGCCATTATTTTCTAAGCTCACTTTGCCCGAAAAAATTAGCCCCGCATCCGAATTTGCCCGCAGCGTTCCCCGGCTGACGCCGCCCATCACCCCATCATCCAACACGTACCAAGGTTGCAAACACTGCGGGTCATAAAAATCAAAGAGCAGCATCGTATTTTCCTTCTATTGTTCAACCGACAAAGCCGTGTAACAGTTGTATAGCCCTTTTGGGCAAACAAATTTTCTACCAATGGGCAAATCGTGTCAAGCAAACGAGCGCATGTCTCAGGCAACGTTTATTTTCTGCCGCACATTTTCGTATCTTTTCGCCCAACTCCAGATAGATTTCCAATAGCTGGCTCTGTTTATCTTCAAACGATTTAATGGGTTGAACAAGGCATTGCGCTTTACAATGCCTTGATATGCAAGCTGAGGGTTATTGCGAGGGTAGAATCAAAATCGTGTAGTTAGCAGTCACATCTTCATCATAAAAATCGAATAAAGCTGGACCGACTCGAATAACGTAAGTGCCAGCGGGGACATCGCCCACCA
>JALHRI010000190.1 GCA_022841525.1 Alphaproteobacteria bacterium
CGGATTTGGTGATTCTCGATTGGATGCTGCCGGGCTTGGATGGCTTGGAAGTGTGTAAACGGCTGCGGGCAGCGGGTGATGTGCCGATTATGATGCTCACCGCCAAAGATGACATCAAAGACCGCGTGATTGGTTTGGATGCGGGTGCTGATGATTATCTGGTCAAGCCGTTTTCGATTGATGAACTGATGGCGCGAGTCCGGTCTTTGTTCCGGCGGGCAACCCCCACTTCACGCCCAGAAATTTTGCGCTTTGGCGATTTAACGCTGGATACTGGCACGCATCGCGCCTATCGCGGGGAACGGGCGATTGACCTGACCGCCAAAGAATATGAATTGCTGGAATTGTTCATGCGGAATCCGCGCCAAGTGTTGACGCGCGATGTGATTTTTGACCGGGTGTGGGGCTATGATTTTGGTGGCGAAAGCAACATTATCGAAGTCTATGTGCGGTATTTGCGCCAAAAAACCGAACAAGACGAAGAAAGCCGCCTGATTCATACAGTACGCGGTGTGGGTTATGTGCTGCGTGAGGAATAACAGCGTTTATCCTCACTTGTTCAAGAAAGGAAACACAAGCGCCAGAAAAATGCTTCTGGTGGCTTGTTATTGTTCATGACCATTCGTACACGCTTGGCGCTTTGGTACAGTGGGCTTTTAACGGTCATTATTATTATTCTCAGCTTGATGGTTTTTGCTGTGAATCGTATTGCTGTTCTCAGTACGATTGATAATGTGCTGAATCAGACTATCACCGATGTTATCAAAAATCTAATTGTCACGCCGATTGGCGATTTTGGCGAACTCAAAACCCAAGTGGTGTTTAAATCGCATGAGTTATTTCGCGCGCCGGGCATCTCGGTCCAAGTGTGGCAGACACATGATAATGGGCAGCCGATTGAGCCACGTTTAGTGCGGGCGTCAAACTATTTGGCGGATATGCATTCGCCACTGGATGCGACGACGTTATATAGCCAGACGGAACGCGCTACCAATGCCACCATTAACGGTATTGCCGGGCGCGTGGCGACCATGCCGTATTATAGTGGCAATCAGCAAATGGGCGTGATACAAGTCGCTACTTCAATCCAGCCCTTAGCCCAAGCCAGCGACCTATTGTTTTTGATTGTGTGTGTCGCCGCGCTCATTTCTATTGGTGTGTCGCTCATGTTGAATATGTGGTTGGCACAGCACATGCTCAAGCCGGTGAAACATATTTCGCAAGCCGCCGCCAGCATTGTAGAAGCAAAAGATTTATCTACGCGCTTAACATGGGATGGCGCAGATGATGAATTGGGGCAGTTGAGCGATAGTTTTAACCGCATGATGGAACGCTTGGAGCATCTGTTTAAAGTTCAGCAGCGGTTTGTGGGCGATGTCTCCCACGAAATGCGGACACCTCTCACATCCATTCTGGGCAATATCGAAATCATGCAGCGGTACGGCGTTGACCAATCTTCGTTGGAAGCAGTTTACCGTGAAGCCGCCCGGATGTCGCGCATGGTCAATGATTTGTTGATGTTGGTGCGTGCGGATAGCGGCGAACTGAATGTTGATTTGTTTCCGGTGGATGTGGATACCGTGCTGCTAGAAGTCTATG
>JALHRI010000191.1 GCA_022841525.1 Alphaproteobacteria bacterium
TTCGTCGCCGCCTCGCGGGTGCGGAAGTCGTCCGACCCGAGCCGGGCGACCAGTTCCGCCGGGGCGGGGGGGGCGACCGCGGGGGGAACCGGGGGGCCCGCGAGCGCCGCGCACGCGAGCGCGAGTGTTCCGAGTGCCGCAAGAGCCTGCTTCATGGGTGCCCGTCCCGGGGTGCCGGCGAAACCGCCTCAATACTATCCGCCGGGGCGCGCCGGTTCCAAGCACCCGCGCGAAACTTTCGCCCCGGCCGTTACAGTTGTGCGGGCCGCGCCGTGTGAACCTCAACCGCGCGCCGCGCCGAACGTTGGCGCGGTTGGGGTGCGCACGGTGCCGAACGTGCCGCTCGCGCGGGCGGTCCCGAGCGCGGCCCGGTTCGGGCGCGGTGCGGATCGGGCGAACGGTGCGCCGCAGTTCGCCCGTTGACACGAATTGTTCGCATGTATAGTATATCATTGCCGGCGCGAAAGCGGTTCGGTGCGGGGCGGTTCGTTGGGGCGCGCGAACGCGACGCGCCCCGAATGCCGCCCGAATGACGGGGCCGGGGGGGGTAGCGCGCGAGGGGTTGGCCAACTCTCTGGCTAGGACGCACGGAACCCTAGGATTTCTAGCGTTTCGTGCGAGTTGGCCAGTTGGCCAACTCGGGTGGCCAACTTGGGCCAACACGGGGTAAGTTGGCCAAGCCGGTTCTGGGACCAGACGCGCGCGCGACACGGCCCCGTTCGGTCCCAACAAACACCGGGCGAACTCCGCCGCGGTTGGCCTTGACCGCGGGCCGCGCGCCGCGGTCTACTTGCGCGCGGTACCACTGCGCACCGAGACACGCTCATGGCCACGGACACGGCCGCGCCGATTCCGCTCGACCCCACGCGCAACCTGTGGCAGGTGCCGGTGCTGCTGCTCGGCCTCGGCGCGTTCGCGGCCGTGTGGCAGGGCTGGGTGCCGCTCGGCTCCGCCGACCCCGGCGCGGGCTTCGCCCGCGACCTCGACGCGCTGCGCGACTGCTACGAGCTGAAGCGCCCGGACGCGGGCGAACTGAAGAACCACCTGACCCGCGTCGCGGCCCACGTGGACGCGCACCCGGTGCTCGCCCCGGTCGCGCGGTTCCGCCTCGGCAGCGGGTACGCGCGGCTCGCCGAACTGGTGCCCGCGGCCGACGAGGCCGCCGGCTACTGGGCGCTGGCGCTGCAGCACTTCCAGCTCGTGACCGAGAAGCAGTTGCGGGACCCGGCCGACGTGACGCGGTTCGTGTTCCGCAGCGCGAAGGCCCGGGCCGCGGTCGGGCTGCCGCCGAACGCCCCGAACAACGAGCTGGTGCTGCTCGCCACGGTGCTGAGCGCGCCGCCGGCGAACGAGGAGCCGGGCGAAACGCACCGGCTGATCGCGGACCTGTCGCTCCGCGCGACCCCGCCGGACCTGATTCGCGCGAAGCTCGAACTCACGGAGTACCTCACCGGCACCGGCACCGCGACGCCCGCCGCGGCGCTCGACCGCGCGCGGCTGCGGCTCGGCGACTTGCACCTGCGCGCCGGCGAATACGAGCAGGCGCGCCGGTGGCTCCAAGAGATCGCCGGCAGC
>JALHRI010000192.1 GCA_022841525.1 Alphaproteobacteria bacterium
CGGTTTTATTGCGCCCGATTCGGGCTGTCGATGCAGGCGGTCATCACAGCACTGCTCACCGCACCCAGTGACCGCTGTCCGGTCTGCTGCTAAAAACGGAATTGTTCAGGACGGACTACCTAACACAGTATCTTGCTCAAGCGAATCCCCGGCTTGGCTCATTGTCTGACGCCAGAGCAACGTTTGCACAGAAAGTATCGCTTCTTGATGCTGATAACCCGGATATCGCAGCGATGTTGCCCGGCATTAAAAGGCTCAACGCTATCCGAAATCGACTAGCTCACAATCTTGGTGCACAAGTATCGGATGATGATGCGCGTATATTTTTAAGTTGTGAGCGTTTTGCAGCTCTGCGAGCGGCGAGGTCAACTGGAGAGCGAGAGGGCAATGAGCCACTCGAGGTACTCGAACACTTTGCACGGCATACGGCTGTCTCGTTCACTTATGAATTTGCACCGTTGTCCAAGGCGATTGCGCAGTCAATCCTGGAAGTAAGAAATTCGGGCGATGCAATCTAAAATACTCATGGCGGCCTGATTCCAGGCTGCAGAGCTTTCAATGAACCGTGAGCAATGACTGAAGTATTACTGGCAATATCTGTCGCAGTTATTGGTTACGCCTGCTGGCAGCTTCGAGAGTCTTCCAAGATTTTTTCGGCATCTTCCGATGATTGGTTCCTTCATATCCAGAGCGACGCCGACGCGAAAAAAGTCTTGATCACCTTCTATCCAATCGTCGGTTTTAGGATATCTGGCGGCTTTTGTGAACCAATCACCACGCGCCCTGCCGTCACTGGCGCTTATTGGAAAGCAAGCCATGCTGCTAACGCAGATTCCATAACTTCGAGTTCGGAGGAGTATGGTCGCTGGTTTCGGCACGGATTCAGGTACGACAACTTTGGTTCGCTTTGCTGGTCAGGGCTTGATCTGCAGGCTCTGATTAAGATCTACCGAAATGCGGACTTTAGAATTTCGGCATTGAATGTCCCGCCTGACTACGAGTCTTATTTTGATCATGGGACTGGAGCTCAGCCTAAACCTTAGAGGGGCCGCATGCTTCGTGCTTTTCTTTGTTCTCCCGGCGCCTAGCTGCGAGCAACGATATCGGAATGTGCACATTCGGGTCCGGGATTTTTGAAGGCGTGAGGGTGCGCCCAACCTCGCTGCGGAGTATGAAGTTGTGTCCGCAGTACGGGTTCGAGCAGCAGTAGACATGCTCTCTGAACAAGAGGCCCGCCGCGTGGAGCGAATGCAGGCGCGCGAGGCACTTGCAGTGGGGGCAGTTCATTTTCATTTCGCCTTCCCCGTTGCCCTTGCAGATGCAAAGTCGGCCCAGTCCTGCATGATGACCACGCGCTTTTCCAGCATGTCCCCGCGCCGGTAAGCGGCTTCGGTCCGGGTGTCTATCGCGTGGGCGAGACACAGCTCCACCGCATCGCGCGCGTGGTGCGTCATTTCCCCAGCCCAGTCCCTGTGACCTGCCCCCTTCCAGCCGTACCAGTCTGAAGTTAGTGAAGTCCGTCAACCACCAGGAGAATGACGGACATGAAGAAGAGCAGATTCAGCGAGG
>JALHRI010000193.1 GCA_022841525.1 Alphaproteobacteria bacterium
TATTTAATGAGTTCCACGCTCAAATAGGGAAATTCATCTGCCCATTGCTCATCCGGCAAATCGCTGATGTGGCTGTGAATCAGCAATCGTTCTCCGCCTTCTAATTCGACTCCGGCAAAATCGTTTAAGCTCAATGCGCCGCTGTGCTTGACGACCGTCACGACTCGCGCCCGCCCAATATAAGCGGCTAAGGGCATCGCTGCGGGATGGGTACCTTCTTCGTCGTAATGATAATAGGCATCGGCATGAGTGCCAACATGCGGGCTAAAATGCAGTGCTGTTAGATTGACTGCATTATTTTCGCTTATGTTGAGAACGGGCTGCACGGCATACCGGGTATCCCCGGGCCAAACAGCGGTGGTTGGGGTGAGTGTGCGCGTAATATCGTAAAGCATTTAACGCCTCAATTCCTGTATAGTGCCATATTGCGTATCAAAAGCACGACTTAACGCCGTCGCGGAAAGTATCGTGTGTGGCAGTGGTTTATCTGACCAAAGATGACACAGCGGTTTACCAGCATCATCCACAATAGTAAAGTTAGGTTGCAATGCAGGGATGTTAGAGACGGCTTGCTGTAAATTGTATTCGGTTTCGCGTTGGGCTGCCAGCGCAGGCAGTTGATAAAATGGCTCATCGAATACGCGGTCATCGCGCACGATGACCACCGTCCACGCTTCCGGGGTGACATTATTGCGCCATTCGTCGTACCAATACAACGCGGGTGTCCCGAATTGGGTAGCAACAAACTTGCCCGGAAAATGGTGGCGCAGCAAATATCCCACAGGTTTATAACACGCGAAAATGCTGGTGTCGTACAAACGCAAATAATCTACCAATGGCAACTGCGGCTGATACGCTTGCACCGACCCAAGCCACATGCTGCTGCTTATTATGCCTATCAAAATGAGATACACACCCCGCGCTAATTGAAGCCATGCGATACTATATAAAAGCGCCGCCGCCATCACATACCCGGCGGGCAGCGTCAAAAATAGCGTATACAAGGCGATATTGCCGCCACGCACGAACATCAGACCCACAAACGGCAGCATCCACACCAGCATCAGCCAGACCCCATTGCCACGAATCCGGAGCAGCAGCGCCAATACCAGCGATACGAGCAGTATTGCCCCGCCCACCGGGGAGAACACTTGCAACCATAAGAGTGTCGTTTCGTTAAAACCGGGCTGGCTGGCAGTATCGGTATGCCGCCCCGCTTGGAGCAGAATGCCTTGCCCGGCACTGCCCAATACCTCATAGGTGTATTGGTCAATGATGAGATGCAGCCCAAGCAAACCGAGTGGCAGCAGCAGCAGCCAACCAGTATGCCGGAAAAATGCCCAAGGCACACGCCGTTTTACACCCGGCGGCGGTAACAGGTGCAGCAAGCCAGCTAAAACAATCGGCAGCGGAAAAAGCGGATTGGTCTCGATCACCAACAGCAAGCTAAGAATGCCACCTATCACATCACGCCGCTGTTGATGCGCTAACCAGCGGGCAACGAAAAATAAAAACAGTGCATCAAACACAAGCCAATGATAACCGCCGCGTATGGGCATATAT
>JALHRI010000194.1 GCA_022841525.1 Alphaproteobacteria bacterium
GGGGTGATGTGGCGATGGCCGATGTGATGGCCGGCGTGGACAAGATGATTTCCCTCGGCATGGTCGATCCGCAGCGATTGGCAGTTACGGGCGGATCGTATGGCGGCTATCTGACAGCGCGGATTGTTGGGCATAGTGACCGCTTTAAAGCGGCGGTGGGCATACGCGGGGTATACAACCTGCTCGGATTCTACGGTACGTCAGATGTGCCGCTGCTGATTACCAATGAATTTGATGCTGAACCCTGGGAAGACCCAACGATGCTGTGGCAGCACTCGCCACTGGCCTATGCCCATCAGATTAAAACGCCGCTGCTGGTCATCCACAGTGAGAATGATTTCCGTGTGCCGATCTCAGAGGGTGAGCAGTTATTTGCCTATGTGCGGCGCAGCGGTGGCACGGTGCGCATGATTCGTTTTCCGCGTGAAGGCCATGAACTCTCGCGCAGTGGTGAACCCGAACACCGTGCCAGCAGCCTAACGCATTTGATTGAGTGGTTCGATCAGTATTGCAAATAAGACAAAAGGGGCGAATCACCTATTCGCCCCTGTGGTTGGTTATTCGCTGAATTGCCAGGGGTTAACCATGTGGCCGTCATCGTCGAATTGCAGCGGTACTTCAGCGACGATTTTCAGGCGGGGATGGGCTTCGACCTGTTCACGCATATTCGGGCTGACCCACAGACGATCTACGTTGAGGGTATCCTGAATGAAGACCATCCGCGTTTCTTCGTAGGTGCGGGCGCAGCCGCGCATAGCGACCATCAACGCCCGCTTATCATCAGCCATCGTAATCGGCATCCCGACCCGCTGCATCCCGAAAATCCCTGATGTAATGGTGTTGGTGTATGTCGCTGTCCAGTCGATTTTGCGCACCAAACGTGCCGTTGTGACATTCGCTAAACCCATGCCGGCGGCGTTGCCATGTGACTGTGGGGTGATGTCGAGCAGGGCAATCACAGCCACATCCACGTTACCGAAGGCTTCCGGCTGGCGCGGGATCATCAAACGGCTGATGATGTTGGTGTCCATCCCCGTGCCGCTGATATTTTTACCCAGATGGCGCACCACCAGCACATCGATTTCGGGGAAGGGCAGGCTCGCCATGAGCGATTTCGCCCGCACCAAAAGATCAGCCTCGCGCTGTGTACCGATTTCGGATGCAAGCAAGCCATGAATTTCAGCGGTTTCATCACAGGCATTTTCAACAGAGGCGATACCCCCGACCAAATTCGTATTCGTTTCGTAAATGCGCGCTGCGGGTATGAGATATTTTTGAAAACCCGCCCCGCCGTAGGCGTGAATCGTGGCGGCACCGTGCTGCTTGCCCATACCGATCACACACATTTTGCTTAAGCCGCTCTCGATATTACTGCGAAAGTCCGTGTGCGGCTTAACGCGATTAATCAGCAGCGAATGATCGGCGGCGTGGGCATTTTTGTCCTGATACAGCGCCGGCCCGTTGGGAATCTGGCCGATCTGGATTACTTCCATCGAGGAACGAATTTCGACGCCGGAACTGGCTTCGGTCACGCCGAGTTCGGCTAAAATTTCGATCT
>JALHRI010000195.1 GCA_022841525.1 Alphaproteobacteria bacterium
TGTGACGTTGCTCCCCGCCGTAATCGTGGTTGGCTCGCCATGATGGGTAAATTCGAGTTTGTCACCCGCCACCAACTCATAAGTCACCTGTATTTCATCCACGATCACCTGTAGCAAACAGCCCTGATAGGTCACTTTGAAACTGTAGCCCGCCCACCCCGCCGGCAGGTACGGACTCAGGTGCAGCCGGCCGTCATACACACGCAAACCAGCAAATCCGTTTACCACGCACATCCATGCGCCGGCCATATTAGCAATATGCACGCCGTCCTTGACGTTGCCGTGATAATCATCCAAGTCCATACGGGCGGTGTTCATGAAATACTGATACGCCTTCTCAACGTAACCGATTTCGCTGGCGACAATGCTAAAAATGCATGTCGAAAGCGATGAGTCGTGTGTGGTGACTTTCTCATAAAAGTCGTAGTTGCGCCGTTTTTCGTCCAGCGTGAATTTTTGACCCAGCAAATACATTGCCAGTACAAAATCGGCCTGTTTGCACACCTGATGCCGGTAAATGACCAGCGGGTGATAATGGAGCAGCAGCGGGTAATTTTCCGGCGGGGTATGCGCGAAATCCCAGGGCGCTTTGTCGAGGAAGGTGTCATCCTGTTTGTAGATGGCGCGGGTTTCATCGTAGGGGATATACATCTGGCTGGCGGCTTGCTGCCACGAGTCGATTTCACTTGTTTCCAGGCCGATTTTGGCAGCAATCTGTCCAAAAGTGTCGGGTGAATCGCTCATCAACTGGTGGGCGACATCGTGCGCGTACTGCAAATTGACCTGCGCCATCAGGTTCGTATAGCAGTTGTTGTCCACTATCGCCGTATATTCGTCTGGCCCGGTCACGCCGTTGATGCAAAAACCCTTGCCGTCAATGTGCGTTCCCAGATCAGCCCATAAACGCGCCGTCTCAAAGAGAATTTCCGCGCCCGCCTGCACCAGAAAATTCGTGTCGCCGGTGGCCTCAACATAGCGTTTAATGGCAAAGGCCACGTCCGCGTTGATGTGATACTGCGCTGTGCCAGCCGGATAATAGGCCGAACATTCTTCGCCGTTGATGGAGCGCCACGCGAACAATGCACCTTGCGGATGTGCCATCTGCCGTGCCCGTTCCCGTGCTTTATCGAGGATGTTATAGCGATATTCCAGCAGCTTGCGGGCGATTTCGGGATGGTGATAGAGAAAAAATGGGACGACATACATTTCCGTATCCCAAAAATAATGCCCTTCATAGCCCTCGCCGGTTAAGCCCTTTGCCGCGATGTTAGTTTTGCCATCTCGCCCTACCGATTGCAGCAGGTGAAACAGGTTGAAGCGCAAGCCCTGTTGCAGCGGCACATCCCCTTGAATGGTCACGTCGGCCTTATCCCAGAATTCTGCCAGAAATTCGGCCTGCTCCGCCGCCAGCGCCTCGAAACCACCGGCTTCGGCTGTTGCTACAACTTGCGCGGCTTGCTCAAGCAGGTCACTTTCGGCATAGGTTTGCGTGGTGACATAGGCGATATATTTGGTCAGCCGGATCGTTTCGTTTTGCGTCGCATCGAT
>JALHRI010000196.1 GCA_022841525.1 Alphaproteobacteria bacterium
GAAGCTGAAAAAAGAGAACGCGGCCAATCGCCGGCGCATCACCCTGCGCCTGCACCACATGTTCCGCCACGCCGGTCACTTCTAGGCGTGTGACAATACCATCGGTGATAAACGCCCACTCTGGATTACCGACGGCAGTAACCCCCACCAGACTCAACGCAGCCAGCGTAAAAATCGTGAACAGGCCGCCGCCGATGAGAAACAACGGCACAGCGCGTTTCGGCCCCACCGCGACCAGCACCGCCATAATAAAAAAGGCAAAAACCTCGGCCAAGACAATGCGGTAAGCCACCAATTCCGGGTAGATCAACATCGTGACATCGGCAGCCGAAATCGAGCTGATGAGGATGGTCAAGACCGCATCGAGAAAAAATAAGCTCGTGCCAATCCAGGACAGCCACCGGATGCGCTTCGGCCCAATCGCCTCGACCAACGGGCCGCTGCCACCGGCGTTCGGGTTGAGATACGCCCCCGCTTTATACGCCGGCACAATTCCCAGAAACAGCATAGCCGACAGCACGATAAACGCGAGAATCGCAATTTCGTGATACCCATGAGCGCCATGAATCGCCAGGAGCGATTGATAAGCGGCGACGCTAAACGCATCGGCGGCAATTTCAAAGATCAGGGCGAGTATCCCCAGCCCCGTACCACCTAAGAGCAGACCTTCGCCTAGCAAGCGCGGCAGTTTACGATCCGCCTCACGACGTTCAATGGGGTTAATGTAACTTTTGAACAAGAGGATTGCCTATTCTATAGTTTGGCGCATTCAAATATAAACCACGCACCCGCGCTTTTCCAACACTCGCATCCACTCAGTTTTCGCCACCAGCCCATTCCAGCGCAGGTCGAGCTTCTGTAAGTTTGGCAGTTCACCGATCCACGCCGGCACAATCTCGAGCCGGTTCGAGCGCAAATCCAGATCGGTCAGGGCTGCCAATTCAACCATTGATTCAGGCAAGTGGGTTAACTGATTACGCCGCACATCCAATTCAACCAGATGCGTTAACCCGCCCATCGACGCCGGCAGCGTTTGCAGGCGATTCTCGCGCAGCAGCAGTTTGCGCAGCCGTGTCAGCCCGCCAAGCGTTTCCGGCAGGTGTTCGAGCCGGTTGCCCATCAGGTGCATTTCGCGCAGTTCTAGCAGCCTGCCCACCGACTCCGGCAGCGCCGTGATGCGATTGTTATACAGCCGCAGTTCCAGCAAATGGGTCAAATTCCCGATGCCGTCATCCACCACCGTCAATTGATTATCCGTCAGATTGAGATACAGCAAACTGCGCAGTTGCGTCACCACCGCAGGAAATTCCGTAATCTCATTATTCGAGATGTACAAAAATTCCAGCTTTTGCAACTGCGCCAGCGAGTCCGGCAGCGTTGCCAGCCGGTTGTCGTGGCTCATATCCAACACTTCAAGCTGTGTCAGTTGGCCGATGCTCGCCGGCAGCGCCCGCAAACGGTTGTTGTGAATAAACAGGTGCGTCAAGCTTGTGAGGTCGCCCAGTCGCTCTGGCAGCGTTTCTATATGGTTCTC
>JALHRI010000197.1 GCA_022841525.1 Alphaproteobacteria bacterium
ACCAGCGCAAAATAATTATTACCGGTCTCATTATTGCTCCGCCTGTCGGTGTACAAATATCGGGCGTTGAATCGCCGATGCAAATCCGTTAAAAAAATCGGGTGGGTGTGCCATTGCCATACTTGCCCCCGCTGGCAGCGGATAATATGACAAACTTGTATCCAACGTGCTAGTGGGCGGCGGCACTAAGGTGCTGGTCGGAATCGGCGAAGGCATGATCGTTAAAGTCGGTGTCGGCGATAAGGTGGGTGTTGCGGTGGGACGGGGCGTGCGGGTGGGCAATGGCGTGGGCGTGGTCGTCACGGGCGTGATATTTGCCATCGCTTCTGCCGCTGATGACACTGCCAATTGATTGCCCAAAAATAAGCCGATGCTCACCGCGATGAACACCACAATCAATGCCATCCCCAACCGTACAACCCATCTGCCCCGGTTGCGTTGGAGGGTGATGGGCTTGGGCAGGGGTTTAAGCCGCAATGACCAGCGCGGGTCAAACCCGGCATACACCCGCTTCGCCGGCACTGCCCGCCACGAATCACGGGCTTCTTTTCGTAGCAGCACTTCTAAGGCAATGATGCTGATGTTATCGCTGTTATAGCGTTCATTGGCGAGGGTCATCAGGTGTTCCGGCAAGCGCGACATTCGCATGGTGGTCAACAAGGTTGCCAATTCATCATCTTTTACCTTGTCATTTAAACCATCGGTGCATAAGAGCAGTCTATCGCCGGGTTGCAGCCGCAGCGCCGTAAAATCTGGCTCGACCTCATCCCCTTTGCCAATTGCCCGCGATAAAATGCTGCGATTCAACGGGCGGCGGGGATTGTTCTCTTTCGCGTTGCTTTCTTGCTCAAGGGGCAATGCTTCCGTCGTCGAGTGGTCTTTCGTCACCAACCGCAGCTTGCCGCCCGTATAATGGTATACCCGCGAATCGCCGATATGGGCAATAAACGCATCCCAGCCTTTAATCACCACCGTTGTCAGGGTTGTTCCGGCGGTGGCATACTCCGATTGGCGCGAATATTGGCGCACGGCATTGTTGATATTTTTGAACGCTTCTCGATAAATATCATGCCAATCCAGATCGAATTTAACATTTTTGTGGAACGTTGCCAGCAAATATTGGATGGCAAATTCGCTGATAATTTCGCCCGCTTCGCCGCCGCCCACGCCATCTGCCAGCGCGAACATATAGCCATATGTATGCTGGAAAATGCCGACAGCATCTTCGTTAGTCGGGCGCACGGGACCTTCGCTGGTAATCCATCCGGCGTCAAATCGCACGACAGGCGGCAGCGGCTCACCCCGGAACAATTCGCAACTGTAGTCATCGCTATCAATTTGAACGACAGAATCGGGCATGATGGGCGCAAATTTGTGAAGTTTGACTTCTTTGCCATCAACCCGCAGCGTGCTTTTGCCATCTAAGTATTCCAACAGCACGGGTGCGCCGTAGCGTTGGGCGTTAATCTGCGTGAATTGCAGCGTCACTTGGGGATGTGTGCCACCCGCAAATTCATTGATAATCGAATCG
>JALHRI010000198.1 GCA_022841525.1 Alphaproteobacteria bacterium
ACGCCGACATGCCGGACGCCACCGTCCGTGGTAGTCTTCCAGGATGATTGCAAAGTCTGGAATGGCGGGTAATCTGTTGACACGCTGCGGGTTACTAACTCGGGACGGACTCCCATGCCCGCCTCACCCGGCTCGCTCCTGTCCGCCTTCCAACAACTCACCGACCCGCGCGACCCGCGCGGCGTCCGACACCCGTTCCCCGGGTTGCTGTCGGTCATCTTCCTCGGCCTGCTCAGCCGCCAACCGGACTTCGCCTCCATCGCCCGGTGGGCCAGGCGACACTGGCCGGTCCTCAAGGAGGCGTTCGGGCTGACCCGCCGGTACGCCCCCCACGCCACCACCTACACCCGCGCGGCCGAGGACTTCTCCGTCGAGGAGTTCCGCCGGGCTCTCGCCGGGTGGCTCGCCCGGGTGATGGCCGCCGGGCCGGTCTCGGCCGCCGTGGACGGGAAGACCAGCAAGCAGGCGACCGACCCCGACGGGGACCCGCTCCACGTCCTCAACGTGTTCGCCCACGGGGCCAAGGTGTGCCTGGCGGACTGGCCGGTCGGGGACGGCAAGGACACCGAGCCGGAGGTCCTCAAGGCCCACCTCGACGACCTGTTCGCCCTCTGGCCGTCCCTCCGGGTGCTGACCGGGGACGCCCTGTTCTGCCAGCGCCCCCTGGCCCGGGCGATCATCGACGCCGGGCGGGACTACGTCCTGGCGGTCAAGGACAACCAACCCGACCTGCACGAGACGATCCGCGCCGCCTTCGCTGACGCGACCCCGGCCTCGGCCGACGCCACCGTGCGCGAAAAAAGCGCGGGGCGGTCGAGACCCGGCGGATCTGGTGCGACGCGGAGACGGCGGACTACGCCCGGGAGGCGCTGAGCTTCCCCGGGCTGCGTGCGGTCGTGCGGGTGGACCGTCGGACACGTGAGCCGGACGGGACGCAGACGACCCAGACGAGGTACTTCGCGACCAGTCTGGACCCGGGGGCGGTGTCGGCGCGGGGACTGCTCGACCTGATCCGGGGCCACTGGTCGGTGGAGAACAACCTCCACCACGAGAAGGATCGGTGGTGGGATGAGGACCGGCACGTGTGCCGCCGGCCGGGGTTGGGGGAGCGGTTCACCACCCTGCTCAGCGCGGCCGTGAGCGCGCTGCGGGTACTCCACCCGGGCGGGCCGGGTGAGCCGCTGAAAGCCCAGGCCGACGCCCTCAACTGGGACATCGACCGGGCCGTCAAACTCCTGACCGGGTAATACCTGCGGACTTTGCAATCTTCCTGCCGGCGAGCGGCTTCACACCAGCGAGTCGAAGACGCGGACCTTCGACCAGTTCGGCTTGTTCTCGTCGATGAACCGATTGTGGGTCGCGTCGTCCTGGTAGGCGTCGTGCGCGGCCTTATCGACGAAGACGAGGTGCAGGCCGACGTCCCACTCGCGGTCGTTGACCTCGCGGTCGAGTTCGGCGCACAGTCCGCCGGCGGCGAAGAATACGATCCCGGGTTGAACGTTGAGGTACTT
>JALHRI010000199.1 GCA_022841525.1 Alphaproteobacteria bacterium
GAAAACGGCTCGGATTCGCAGGATGTTGACCGCGTGGTACAGACGTTATGTGCGCGGTTCGGCTTAGACCTCATTGAAGCGATGGAATATATTTTCCCGCCCTATCATCATGATTTGATGCAAAATGCGCCGGATATTCACCGCATGTATCAGGAAATGCGCCAATCCTTCGGGCATTTCGCGCAAGGTCCCGCAGCAGTCGCCGCCCGTTATGGCAATATGTGTGTCTTCAGCGTGGATGCTTTGGGCTTGCGCCCATTGTGGTTTGGCGAAACCGAAAAAGAATATTTTGCCTCGTCAGAACGCGGCGTTTATCATTTGGATGGTATGTCTATCACCCCCAAACCCCTTGCCCCCGGCGAAAAAATCGCGCTTAAAATCACCCCCGGTTACAGCATCGAAATGCTGGATTATCCCGCCATTCAGCGGCACATTTATAATCGTTATCAGGAACGCAATCCAGCCACTGATGCACCGATGCCTTCTTTCTGGACGATGAGCAGCCCGGCAGCACCGGATACCAGCAATTTATTTCCGGTGAGTTTTGGCAATGGCGGCGGCAACGGGGGCATGGCAGGCACTAAAGTTAAAACCGATACATTCCAAGCCACAATCGCAGTCGCAGAAGCCGACCCTAACAACGGACATGCCCACCGTCCAGCCACATGGTCGGCACCATGGCAAAATTTCGCGCCGAAAATCAACACCGCTGTGTTATCCGGCTTAGGGTGGGAACGCTATCACCTGAGTTTGATTGAACCGATGGCAGAAAATGCCAAAGAACTCATCGGCTCACTCGGTTGGGATGGCGCTTTGGCAGCACTGAGCCAGACGCGCACCAATGTTACCGATTATTTTAAAGAGACAGTGGCAGTTGTCACCAACCCGGCGATTGACCGTGAACGCGAACAATCACAATTTTCAACGCGCATGGTGGTAGGCGCACGCCCCGGCATCGCCGAAACCCGCGATACCCATGATGTGCTGATTCAATTGGAAACCCCGCTGTTGTTGGGCGGCTATCCTGAATTGGGCAGCAGTGAAATCATGGAAGATATTGCTCATCGGCACGGCACAATGACGATTGAAGAATTGATTGCCCATTTTGGTGACAAAGCCCATTATCTTTCGATGAGCGCCGCCACCGATGAACCGATTGAAAAAGCCATTGAACGTTTGCAAAAAGAAGCCATCAACGCAGTGTTGGATGGCACCCAATGCTTAATTTTGGATGATAACGATGTGTTAGATGGTAATCGTTTGTGGCTTGACCCGATGTTGACCACTGCCGCTATAGACCGGGCGCTGCGGGAGGCAGATGGGCAACCGAATTTACGCCGCCGCACCGGCATTGTGCTGCGGTCTGGGGCGCTGCGCGATTTGCATGATATTGTGTTGTGCCTGAGTATGGGCGCTAATGCCATTTTGCCGTATGCCTTGTATGCAGTAGCCATTGGTATTGCTCCCAAAGGCGGTAAAACCCTGCCCGATGCTAAAGATGTC
>JALHRI010000200.1 GCA_022841525.1 Alphaproteobacteria bacterium
GACGCCGCTGGCGGTAGACCATGCTCGCCCGTTCCCGTTTATTTCCAACCTCAGCTTGAATTTGGGCATTTATATGGAGCGCCCCAACAGCGAGGACCCGGATGACACGTTGGAATTTGCCCGGCTAAAAATTCCGGTGCATGATGTTCTGCCGCGCTTGGTACGGTTGGATATGATTCTGCAGCGCTACGGTGGCAAACCCAACGGCGGCTATCAATTCCTGTGGGTTGAAGATGTCATCACGGATAATTTACATCAACTTTTTCCGGGGATGAAAGTCTTAGAAGCCGCGCCGTTCCGGGTATTACGCAATGCCGATATTGATTACGAACATGAGCAAGAAGAACTGAACGAAGATGACACCCATGATGTGATGGCTATCATTGAACAAGGCGTCAGAGAACGGCGCTTCGGCACCGTCGTGCGCGTCAGTATGCCGGTTGGCACCAGTGAACGCATGATGCAGCGCATCGTTGAAGGGCTGGAAGTGCGCCCCGATGCCGCTGTTTACATGATAGAAGGCACACTTGGCACTGCCGATTTATTTGGTTTGATGAGTGTAGACCGCCCGGACTTAAAATATCCCGTTTTTGTGCCGCGCATCCCGGAACCCATTGCGATTGAACCGAATATTTTTGCCGCTATCCGCCAACGCGATATTATCCTGCATCATCCGTATGATTCATTTGTGCCTGTGGAAGATTTTTTCCGGCAAGCCGCGCGTGACCCCGATGTGCTGGCTATCAAAGCCACTTTGTATCGCGTGGGCAAAAATTCGCCTGTTGTGCAAGCACTCATGGAAGCACGCGATAATGATAAACAAGTGACGGTACTTGTCGAACTGAAAGCACGGTTTGACGAGGAGAATAACTTGGTGTGGGCGCGAGCAATGGAAAATAAAGGCGTGCATGTGATTTACGGCGTGGAAGAACTGCCCGTGAAGACCCATGCCAAAATTGCGCTGGTGGTGCGCCGTGAACCAGATGGTGTGCGCCGCTATTTGCACTTGGGAACGGGCAATTATAATTCCAGCACCGCTCGCTTGTATACCGATTTGGCGCTGCTGACGTGCAACCCGCAGCTTGCTGATGATGCCAGCCGCTTGTTTAATCGCCTCACCGGGTATGCCCCGGCAACGACCTATAAGCGCCTGTTGGTCGCGCCCGATATGTTGATTAAGCCGTTACTCAATTTGATTGATAACGAGATTGAAGCCGCCAAAGCCGGCAAAGAAGCACGCATCATTTTTAAAATGAATCAGCTTGAAGAAGACAAGATGATTCAACGCTTGTATGCCGCATCCCAAGCAGGGGTGCAGGTGGATTTAATTGTGCGTGGCTTGTGCTGTTTGCGTCCGGGGCTGCCGGGCATTAGCGAGAATATCCGCGTCATTAGCTTGGTGGGGCGCTTCTTGGAACACAGCCGCATTTTTTATTACCAAAATGCCCCAGAAGACCAACAGCTTTATATGGGCAGTGCCGATTTGATGC
>JALHRI010000201.1 GCA_022841525.1 Alphaproteobacteria bacterium
ATAGTACGGCGCATGACTCGGTAGATCCTTTAGTGGAATATCCGTAACACAACAAAAGGCTGCGGTTTCCAATTCGGAAACTACCAATTCGGTGCATGTCCCCAGCAATTTACGCGAAGTGAGAATCAGTTTGAGAGTCTCAGTTGCATCGCTCGGATCTAGTATTGGGCCCTGGGCAACAATGTCTGCTGGTCGACGGACTTTTCGCCAGTCAATGCCTTTCGGTGATCCCGTAAAGTGCCAATAGATGTTTGAGTAGTAGCGCTGCATCGGTGTGTATGGGTGTGATGGCTAACGTTTGAGCTAACCGGACCGTTGCGGCGTGTGGCTAAAGGCCCAGAATGAAATGGCGGGCCTTTGGCCGCACGCCGCAATGGGTCCGGTTGAGCGAATGGTTAGGCGTCAATTCGCCGATGCTTGGAACGTAAAGTCTGCGTTATTGTGCTTCTGAAAAGAAGTAAAGCAATGCCAGTCAACCACAAAGCATAGGTCTGTGGCTCGGGTACTGCCGAGATATCACCATCGCGCACAGCGACTACCCCGCCCTGACCAAAATCAGCAAACGAAGCAGAATAAGTTGACTGATACCCGCTTAATATATTGAGAGCAAAGTGCAGCGTTGAAATGTTGGGAACTGTGGTTTCGTAGCTGTAAACATATCTAGAAGTCAAGTCGATATTCTTGAACGGTCCGACATTCTTCATGCCGGATGCAGCTTCATAGGCGCAGCTGCTTGGGTCTTGATCATTTGGAATACAGACGCCTAGATTGCCAAGAGTGACGTAATAGAGGTGTCCCATCTCCGAGCCAATCCCCAAGCCAAGGCCAGTTGGCGCAGTGCCAATATCTGACGTTGCGTTGTTCCTTCTTGCAAACTGAAAGCTTGTCCCATTGACTGGAGTCAATCTCGGAAGTCTCCAGCCATCAATGGTAATCCCGTTGATGCTGAACTGCAGGCTTGTCGCCCAGGCTTTGGCTGATTCCAGTGTCAAAAGTCCGTCGGTCGCCGAAGCGGCATCGTCGAATTGCGTGCCGGCTGCGGCATTCCAATCGGCTAACCAAGTTACATTAAGAAGATCATCATAATAGGCTTCGTTGGTCTCGATAATTCCGTCAAGATCCCTACCGTGCAGTGCGGCGTAGCTTTGGGTTGCTGAAATCGTGGTGGCGGCTAAAATGAATAACGTGCGTGAAATCATAAATTCCTCTGATAGGTTTACATTGAAAATTGGTGTGCAAAATATTCTTGACTGATCACTTCCCTTCCTCTGAAATTTTTATCAATCGTGTCCCGTTCCCTGCAAGGCGCAACGATTGAACTTGACGCCTAACGTTTGAGCTAACCGGCATTTTGCGGCATGCGGCAGTTGGGCGAAAATGAAATGAAGCCCAACTGCCGCATGCCGCAAAATGTCCGGTTGAGCGAATGGTTAGCCCGCAGTG
>JALHRI010000202.1 GCA_022841525.1 Alphaproteobacteria bacterium
GCTGCCCCTCAGTGACGACATAGGATACATTTTCGGCAAGCAAATCGAAGAAGCCGGCCTGCTCGTGCTGAACAAAGCCGATCTGCTAACCCCCGCTGAACGGTCTGAAATGCAGACAACCCGCTTGCCCGATCAACAGGTGCGGCTGCAAAATTCGCTTGATGCGGCGGACGTGGCTGGTTGGGTGGCGCTGCTCGATACAGCAGCGGTAGCCAATACGGTTCTCGACATTGACTATGATCGCTACGGCGCGGGTGAGGCGCAATTGGCGTGGCTGGATGAAGCAATCGTTCTGGCGAAGGCGGATCGTGAGGTCGTGATACGCATTATCCGTGCAATCGTGCAGGCGGTACGGCAGCAAAACCTCCCGGTTGGACATCTGAAATTTTTCGCGCAGGGCGGGATGGCAAGCTGCAAAATCAGCTTTACAACGCTCGATCAAGCCGGCTGGGAAGCCCAGATTCCCGCGCTGGCCGGCGAATCGGTACAGTTGCTCATCAATGCGCGTGTTGAAGTTGAGGCGCAGCGTTTGCGCGAGTTGGTGCATCTGGCGCTGGAACGGGCGCAGCAGGGGCAGGGCTGGACATACGCTGAGACGAGTGTCGATGTTTTTCATCCCGGTTTTCCCCGGCCAACCCATCGCATCCGGGCATGATGTTCGGTTTTCTCAACATTGACAAGCCGCTCGGCCTGACCAGCCATGATGTGGTGGCGCGGGTGCGGCGTGGGCTGAAGATCAAAAAAGTCGGTCACGCCGGCACGCTCGACCCACTGGCGACGGGCGTGCTGATTGTGTGTGTCGGTGGGGCGACGCGCCTGAGCGAATACGTCATGCAATCGACCAAGCGGTATCGGGCGCGGGTGCATCTGGGTGTGACCACGACAACCTACGATGCTGAGGGTGAGATGGTGGCGCAGCACGACGCCGGCCACATCCAGCGCGACACTGTTGAAGCCGCGCTCGTGCCATTTTGGGGTGATATTCAACAAATTCCTCCGATTTACAGTGCCATCAAACAGGGTGGGCGCAAACTCTACGACATCGCCCGCGCCGGCGAAACGGTTGAACTGCAACCGCGTGCTGTGCGGATTGATTCCCTCACCATTTCCGAGTGGCAGCCGCCCTATTTCACGCTGGACGTGGTGTGCAGCGCCGGCACCTATATTCGCAGCCTCGCGCACGACATCGGTGCTGCTCTCGGTGTGGGGGCGCATCTGGCGGGATTGGTGCGTACCGCCAGCGGAAATTTCACGCTGGAAAAAGCTGCCCAACTCGACGACGCTATCGCCGATTGGCAGCGGTATCTGGTGGCGCCGGCGGACGCGCTGGCAGACTGGCCGGCGGTGCAGTTGGACGACGTAATGCTCGATCATGTGCTGCATGGTCGCACTATTGCGGACACCCAGGCC
>JALHRI010000203.1 GCA_022841525.1 Alphaproteobacteria bacterium
TACCGGGATGCGTAATTGATACGCTGGTTTGGATTGTTCCAGAGTAATTGATAATTCATAGCCGGAATCTGTTGCAATATTTTTTACTTCACTGATCGTGATAGCCGGTGCGCCGGTGCGTTCCAGCCATTGAGAAAAGAATGGTTGCAGATTTTGCCCTGAGACCATCTCAAATATTTTCTGCAACTCTTGCCACGAAGTAATTCTAAAGCGCTGCACTTTCCAGATCCCCTGGATACCGCGCTGAAAAACCATGTCACCTAGATGATCCCGCAGCATAAAGAAAAACATGGCAGCTTTGTTATATCCGACAATTTTGGATGCGCCATGCGTACGTGAAATAAACGCTGTCAATGGTGCATCCTGACCTGGTCGCAATGCGGCAAAGTCACGTACCCACCCTAATCTCATTTCACGTGCAGCTTCGCTGCTTTCCTGTTCTTTATAAGTATAATCGGCCATAAACGTGGTCAATCCTTCCGACCAGTTGCCGCTTGAGTAATCCGGATAAACCCCATTACCCCACCAATTGTGCAACACTTCGTGACCGAGCGAAGTATCGCGGATAAACGGCAATCGCAACACATCAATGCCAAGATAAGTCAATGTAGGCATGCCAAATCCGGTTGGCGTAGGGCTAGAAACCACGCTGAATTCAGTATAGGGATATTCGCCGATCCAGGATTCGTAGAGGTTCAAATAGCGTTTCACCGCATCCAGATAATCTTTTGATAAATTACTAACTTGCGGATGAAAATAGGTGCGTAGTTGAATCGGCTTATGGTTAATGCTCTGGTGTGCCTGTGTTTCAATCACATACGGTCCGGTCATCAGATCAATCCCTTCGGCTGGATGAGAGAACTCAAAAGAAGCGAGATAACCTTGCTCCGATTCACTTTCTTCCACCAATCGGCCCGCCACTAGGCCTTTCTGACCGGCCGGCAGTTCGATGCTGACCTTATATCGCGCCAAATGCCCAACTATGCGCGGATACCAATTAGATCCATCCGGCAAGAATGAACCGGATTCGCCACTTACCGCGACTGGCCTGCCTAATGTCTGCTGATGATCCAGAGAAGCATCCAGTGCAGTCAATGTCCCTTTCCACTGTATCAGAAACTGGATTTGGTTCCTGAAATGAACCGGAATGTTCCAAATATGCGCTTGATTGGCTTGCTCACGGCCAATGCCCAATGGTCCATCATTAAATTCTGCCTGAGTCACTTCATAAGCCGCTCCCAGCATCAGTTGCAACTCTCTTGGATTGTGTACGGTAACAAGGCTTTTTCCTACGATGGTACGATTTACAGGGTCAATTTTTACCGTGATATCGTACTCGACGTCATTAAAATTCATCGGTGCAGGCATCGACAATACCTGCCCTGACACAAAGTAAGCAAACAGA
>JALHRI010000204.1 GCA_022841525.1 Alphaproteobacteria bacterium
GCATGTCAACCGAACCTCCAAGCTGTTGGCGAAACATCGTGTTGATGAGCATCGTACCGAAACTAGTCCGGGTCGGCGCGGAAATTGCCGGCCCTCCCGTTTCGCGCCAGGTAAGCCGCAGATGGTCGTCCAAGGTTTCCCAAAAAATTTGAACACTTCCAGTGGCGTTGGATAACGCGCCGTACTTGGTTGCATTGGTAGAAAGTTCGTTAATTGTAAGTGCCAGCGCGCTGCCGGCCCTCGAATTCAATTCGACATCGCCACCCGCCATCGTCACCCGCGCTTCGAAGTCGATGTAAGGCCTGACGGATTCTCTTACGATGTCCGCGACGTTAGTATTGATCGTACTACCCTGCGTTAGTAGCGAGCTTGCGCGTGACAGCGCGCGTATCCGGCCGGCGATCGAATTTTCTGCATCCGCGATTGTGGATGCCGCGCGCAAAGATTGCGAGACGATCGCGCTTACCACCGCAAGCGTATTGTTCACGCGATGTAGCAATTCATTTGCTAGAGTTTCGCGTTGCATTTCGATCTGCTTGCGCGACGTGACATCGCGCGAAACGGAAAGAATACGCATCGGCACTCCATCTTCGCCGAAGATTGGGCTGACGACAACTTCCCAGTAGCGCATCGAGCCTTTCGCGGTTGGTGCTTCGCCTTCGAAATTGACGGTCTTCCCGCCGCGGGCGGACTCGACCGCGTGTTGCGCCTTTGCGCCGCCGTTCGCAGGCCAAAAATCCGGCCAGTGACATCCACGCAACGTGCTGAAGTCGTCCACCTCCATCACATGCTGACCGCCGGCATTCATGAAAATCAGCGTGCCGTCGAGATCGAGCACTTTAATGCAATCGTTACTGCTCTCGAGAATGCTGCGCATGAACGCGGCATCGTCGACCAGTCGCGAAGGGTCGATGTTCAAACCAAAACTCCTGGCCGCATGGCCTGTAAGGATTGCGCTTTCAGCGCACGAATAGCGATTGCATTGCTAAGGGGCCGCCCGATCCGGCTGGCCCGTCAAGGATGGCAATCCGTTGCAGCCGAGTGTGCGCTCGCATCGGTTCCATGCGGGAACATAGGGAACTCCGCTTGCGCGATCTGTTCACTTGTGAACAGATCGACCGTTATATTTCGGGGTAGGTCCGCGCGGTGAATATCAGTTCGCAACACACGGTCGCCGCTGCGGAAATCGAGCGGCGCCCCGACAACAATCTGCTGCGACGCCTGCGGCCGGATGACTATGCGCTGCTGGCGCCTCGCCTTCAGGGAAAGGAGCGAGCGGCGAACGATTTGCTCTACAGTCCGGGCCAGAACGTTGAGCTGATCTATTTTCCCTGCGGACCCAATCTCGTTTCGTACCAGGTGACGAACGAGGACGGACGCGATGTCGA
>JALHRI010000205.1 GCA_022841525.1 Alphaproteobacteria bacterium
ACTTTAATGTTGGTCATAAATCCAAATAATCCTAAAACAAATCCGGTACACCCGGCGCGTGCAGTACAGCTTCACCATGGGCAGCAAAAAATACGGTCTGCTCCCAATCCGGTGCGAGCTTGACCTGAGCGGCCTTCGGGTAATCGAGTGGTGCGATAGCTGTCACCGTATCCGCACCCGGCAGTGGCCCGATCACATAAGCAGCACGCTCGGTTGGCAGCCGTTCAATATGGCGCACGGTCATGGTAATCCCGTCATCCATATCGAGAAGCCATGCCTCCGGGCGCACACCAATGCGTACCGCGCCGTCGCTCAGGTTGACCATATCGGGTAGTTCCCAGGTTGTGCTGCCAATCGTGATGCTGCCGGCGTTCACAGTGGCTGGGATGATCGTGATCGGCGGTGTGCCAATAAACTGCGCGACAAACAGGTTGACTGGCGTGTAATACAACTCGTCAAATGTGCCTATCTGCTCGATCTTGCCCCGGCGCATGACCATGATGCGATCCCCCATGAAGATTGCTTCCTGTTGGTCGTGCGTCACATACACTGTCGTGATATTGAACTGTCGCAGCAGCTTTTTCATCTCGATGCGGGTGCGTTCGCGCAGCTTGGCATCGAGGTTGACAATCGGCTCGTCCATCAGGAAGATATTCGGGTCACGCACGATGCACCGGGCAATCGCCACGCGCTGCTTTTGCCCTCCAGAGAGCGTGTCTGGCATTTGACCGAGCAGCAGTTGAAAATCCACGCCCATCAACTCGGCAGTTTGCTTGATCCGTGCCTGTTCTTCGGCTTCGGTACGCTCGTGAACCTCAAAAAAGTACGACAGGTTGCCCCGGCCTTTGCGCGTGGGATACAGCGCATAATCCTGAAAGACCATCCCCACACCGCGATCTTGCGGCTTAATCTCGGTGAAGTCCTGTCCGTTGTAAATCACCTGTCCACTGTTGGGATATTCCAGCCCGGCGATCACCTTGAGCATGGTGCTTTTGCCACAGCCTGACGGCCCGACGATACTTAAGGTCTCGCCGTCGTTTATGGTCACACTGACATTGTTTAAGGCCGGCTCACCTTTGTAGCCTGTCAGCGTCACTTGGTCAACGCTGTCGTACTGTTTGACGATGTTGCGGAGTTCGATGCTGGTCATGGCTATTTCAGCCCACGAATGCGGATGCCGCGCATCAGGTACTCCCGGCAGATGATGAACATGATGAAAATCGGAATAGTTTGCAGTAGGCCGAGAACCATCAAGCCATTCCAGGACAAACCCGCTTCCAGAATTTCGCGCATCGACTCGGTTTGTGCCATTACCTGTTCGGGACTGGTCGAGCCGGCCTGTGTGAAGCGTGTAATCAGATTGGAGATCGCTACTGA
>JALHRI010000206.1 GCA_022841525.1 Alphaproteobacteria bacterium
AAAGATCAGGTGACGCGCAGTGGCAGCCGCGATCAGACGTTCGCCTTCCAGCTTGGTCTGGCCGTACACGCTCAAGGGCCCGGTGGCCGCGTTTTCGGTCCACGGCGCGGTACCGCTGCCATCAAACACGTAGTCGGTGGAATAGTGAACCAGCAGGGCACCCACTGCATGGGCGGCTTCGGCCAGCACGCCGGGTGCCGTGGCGTTCAAGGCGCGGGCCAGTATGGGCTCGCTCTCGGCCTTGTCCACTGCTGTATGAGCTGCTGCATTCACGATCACGTCGGGCCGCAGCCGCAGCACAGTTTCGCGCAAGCTGTCCAGGTCGTTGAGGTCACCACATCCACCGTCCTGCAGCGTACTGTGCCTGCCCAGCGCAACCAACTCGCCCAGCGGTGCCAGGCTGCGTTGCAGCTCCCATCCGATTTGACCGCTTTTGCCAAGCAGTAACAGTCTGGTAGCCAGCTTCATCTCAGTGCTTGCGGCCGTATTTATTGCGTAAGGCAAGCCAACGTTGGCGCTGCTGTTCAGTCATGGGGTTTGTTTTCCAGGCTTGGCGCGAAAATACAAAGATCAGCAGCGTAAATCCGCTGCCCAGCGTCGCTAGCAAAGCGATCAGCGCTTTGCGCGGTGACACAGAGCTCAGTGGCAACGTGGGAGCTTGAAGCAGATTGCTATCCGACACACCCGCTGCTCTGCGCTCCAATTGGTACAGGCTGTTTTGCAGCTCAATTCGATTGATTGCCAATCTCGCCAGCGTGTCGGCTTGTTCGCCGATGTCAGAGATGGCACCCTCTTTGGCTTTAGCCAATCTGCTTCTCACCACATCGCTCGCATTCTCCAACTCTGCAAGCAGTTGTTTGGCCAGTACAACCTCAGCTTGTAACGTTTCATAGTCTGCGTCTCGGGACCGAGACTCTTCAAAAGCAGACTTCAGAATCGTGTTTGCTGTTTTTTGCGCTGCTAGTGCGGATGGTGCAGCTACTTTAAAGGTGAGCAAACCGTCAGCTCGGCCGACTTTCACACTTACCTTGCTCCGAAGTTCATTGAGCCGCTCCTCGGCTTCAAGTTCGTCACTGCCATCAAGTTGGCCTAGCGAACGTAGTGAGCGATTCAGGACTGCATTGGTGGTGATCAATGCGGCCATGTCGGAAGGCGAAATGCCCGCGCTCACAAAAGCGGAGTCCTGCGCGTTCACTGGGGCTTCTATCTTCAGTATGGCGCTGCTTTCGTAAGTCTCTGGTATCAGGAATGAGGCGGCATACGCCAGAACGCCTGCCAGCAATGAACCAAAGACTAGGAGTCCGTCGGACTTGAGCCCAAGCGAATTCAAATAATCGGTGCGAGGCGTTTTTTTGGACGGCATTGCGCTG
>JALHRI010000207.1 GCA_022841525.1 Alphaproteobacteria bacterium
CAAGCGTTATGCAGAAAAATGTTATCTGGCACGCAACCGCGCAAAATCCCCTTCTGATGCCTATCAGGCCTGTTTACGCATAGTCGATCATTATCAAGTGAAGCGTCCATCCATCAAAGGCGATAATCTGGAACCGGCTTTGAACCGCATGTGCTGTCATCACTGGTGGTTTCGCAGAATCAAAATATTGCGACTGCGAAAGATTGAAACCATAGCCAGAAATATTGAGTTGGTCAGCCGCCTTCGTGGCACGTATGCCAGCGACTACACCATTCACGCTAAGCGCAAACAAAAGGAAAGAAATCGTTTGTATCTAACCACGAATTTTGTAAGCAACCAGAACGGCGATATTTTTTCCCTGCAGAACCTAGCGGATCGTTCGGTATCCAATCCAGCAATTCGCCGTGCAGAATTGATGACACGTATCAGAGGTTTTGAAATGGTGGCCGATCATCTGGGTCATGTGGGAGAATTCTATACGGTGACCACGCCTTCGCGCATGCATGCGTGTCTGCATCATGGCGTATCCAATCCACGCTATGACGGCACCAGCGTTTTGCAAGCGCACGAATACCTCACCCATATTTGGTCATTGATTCGCGCTGAATTGCATCGTCAGGGTATTCAACCCTATGGCTTCCGCGTAGTCGAACCACATCACGACGGCACTCCGCATTGGCATTTACTATTATTCATGCCGGAAAAACACCGCGAAGCTGTGAGAAAAGTCATGCGTCATTATGCCCTTCTCGATAATGGCCATGAACCCGGAGCGCAAGAACGCCGTTTCAAAGCGGAAGCGATTGATCCAGCGAAAGGCACGGCAGTGGGTTACATTGCAAAGTACATCTCCAAAAATATCGACGGCTTTGCACTCGATCAAGATTTGTATGGCAATGATGCTGCACAAGCAGCTGAGCGTATTACCGCATGGGCAAATACCTGGGGCATTCGTCAGTTTCAGCAAATCGGCGGCCCGAGTGTGACCGCATGGCGTCAATTAAGAAAACTCGACAAATCCGACGATCCGGAACTTGAATCCATCCGTCAATCCGCAACCGCCAGCGATTGGGCAGCTTTCATGCTGGCGATGGGAAACCCTGAAGCTTCGCATCGTTCCCATGCTATCAAACCATTCTACGATGAGAGCAAACGATTAAATCCAATAAATGGTGAAGTATATTCCCCGGCAATTGGACGTTATGGCGACTCTGCTCCATTGCGCGTATCCGGGATACTTTGGAAAGGATCGAGCTATAGCACACGCAAACATGTTTGGATGCTTTTCAAAGTCGACAGCGAGGACGTGACATTAAGGAGCGAGGCGCAAGCCGAGCGCACGCAATGTCACGCCGGAGCTGTTTCTCTT
>JALHRI010000208.1 GCA_022841525.1 Alphaproteobacteria bacterium
ATGTTACCTTGCAGCGAGTGATCGGCAAAGGCCGATTCAAGGATCATATCTTTGGAATAATAACCCGCAAATAATGGCAGCCCCGCCAGCGCCAATGACCCAATCCACATCATGGCATAGGTTATTGGAATCTTGCGCCAGATGCCGCCCATTTTCCGCATGTCCTGCTCATCGGACATCGCATGAATCACCGAGCCAGCGCCAAGGAACAGCAGCGCCTTAAAAAACGCATGCGTCATCAGGTGGAAAATCGCCGCGCCATAGGCCGAAACGCCGCACGCAAAAAACATATAGCCCAATTGCGAACAGGTGGAATAAGCAATCACGCGTTTAATATCATTTTGCACCAAACCCACGGTGGCGGCAAAAAAGGCCGTCAGCGCGCCCACAATCGTAATCAGGAACAGCGCGCCATCGGCATATTCGAGCATCGGTGAAATCCGCGCCGCCATAAACACGCCTGCCGTTACCATGGTGGCGGCATGAATCAGTGCCGAAACGGGCGTGGGGCCTTCCATCGCATCGGGCAGCCAGGTGTGCAGGAGCAACTGCGCTGATTTGCCCATCGCACCAATGAACAGCAACACGCAAATCACATCCATCAATGGAAGTCCCGTTCCCATAAATTCGAGTGATTGTTCAGCAAGCTGCGGCACTTGTTTAAACACTTCGTCAAACTGCAAGGTACCAAACACTAAAAATACTGCCATAATCCCCAGTGCAAAGCCAAAATCGCCCACGCGATTGACCAAAAACGCTTTCATCGAGGCTTCATTGGCCGAATCTTTATGGAACCAGAAACCGATCAGCAGATAAGAGCACAATCCCACCCCTTCCCAGCCGAAAAAGAGCTGGATGAAATTATCCGCCGTCACCAGCATCAGCATGCAGAAGGTAAACAGCGACAAATAGCACATGAAGCGCGGCTTGTGATGGTCGTGGCTCATATAGCCCACCGAATAGATATGCACCACCGTTGAAACCAGCGTGACCACCACCAGCATGACCGCGGTGAGCGCATCCACGCGCAGCGCCCAGTCAATGGCGAGCTTGCCGGAATCCATCCAGTCAAACAGCGTCACGGTGATGGCATGTTTGCCAAGCGCCACCTGACCGAACACCCACAAGGACAGCACCGCGCTGACAACCATCGCGCCGCAGGTGATAAATTGTGCGTGACCATCGGAAATCCGGCGCACACGCAACCCAACGATGAGCGCCGCAATCAACGGCAAAAACACCAGTGCAATAATCATCTCGTTCAGCGCCATGATTATCCCTTCATCATCCGCATGTCTTCGACATCGATCGAGCCACGATTACGGTAATAGATCACTAAAATCGCAAGGCCAATCGCCGC
>JALHRI010000209.1 GCA_022841525.1 Alphaproteobacteria bacterium
GTAGGATCGAGTCGGTGGCGGCAGGCTGCGTGATGCCGGGAATGAAACCACCGACGCCAGCTAAGACGAAAGCAATGCCCATTAAGAGGGCGAAATAGCGAGCTGCCATATTGAAGTTCCTCCGAAATGCCTGAACGCGCAGAAGCACATCCCTAAAGTTAATCGTAATAGAAATCAGGGCAGATGCAACCGACTTATGGCGTTTGACAAGCCAGGTTTTTCGTGTTAATTTGTGCAAAAGCACAGAATATGCGCAAATGCACACATGACGGATTATCACGAACTGCTGGCGCAAGTGGCGTCGATGTATTACGAACAGGATATGACGCAAAACGTGATTGCTGACGAACTCGGCCTGTCACGGGCGAAGGTGTATCGCTTGCTGAAACAAGCCCGCGAAGAACAGGTCGTGCGCATCGTCATCGAGTGGCCGATCAAGCGGGATGGCCGGCTGGAACGGCGGCTGCGCGAGGCATTTGGCCTGAAAGACGCGCTGGTGCTGCAACAGTCGGACGGGAATTTGCAGGCGTTGGGACAGTTGGGCGCACGGTATCTGGAACAACGGCTGGCAGAGCTGGATAACCCGACACTGGCGATGTGTCTGGGGCGCTCGACGTATGAGGTGATTAACGCGATTCGCCCGGATTTTCAGGCGAAGGCACGGATCGCGCAGGCCATGGGCAGCGTCAACGGCACGCCGATGCTCGACAGCGCGGCGCTGGCGCGACAATTGGCACACAAAATGGACGCGGAAGTGCAGTATTTGCTGTCGCCGCTGGTGGCGGACAGTGCCGAGGACGCGGCGGTGCTGCGGAATCAGCGGGAAATTGAGCGGACACTCCAGGTAGCGCGGGAAGCGGATATGGCGCTGCTGGGCATCGGCAATCTTGACCCGGCAGCGTCGAAATTTGTCGGGTCGGTGACAGCAGAAGAACTGGCGCAACTGGCGGCGGAAGGCGCTGTCGGTGATGTGGTGGGGCAAGTGTTTCGGGCTGATGGGCAACTGCACCCCTGCTCCCTTAATCAGCGGGTGATTGCTATTACGCTGGATGAACTGCGCGATATTCCGATGACGCTGGCTGTCGCGGCTGGCGTCGAGAAAAGTCAAGCGATTCGCGGTGCGCTGCGCACGGGGGCGATCAAGGTTTTGGCGACGGACGCGGCAACGGCTGAAGCAATTCTAAAGGGATAAAACACACATGGCGACGCCGATTGTGATGCCAAAATTGGGAAACTCGGTGGAAAGCTCGCTCATCACGCGCTGGTACAAGAAGGTGGGTGATGCTGTCGCAGCGGGTGAGCCGATCTGCGAAGTGGAGACAGACAAGGCCAGTGTGGATGTGGA
>JALHRI010000210.1 GCA_022841525.1 Alphaproteobacteria bacterium
CTGCGCGAAGCGGGCATCGACCGCACTACGATTGGGCATCTCAGTTGGATTGGCTTGGCGTACAGTTTCAAATGGCTGTGGTCACCGTTGGTCGACCGGTTGTCGCTGCCGCTGTTGACGCAACTGCTTGGTCGGCGCCGCGCCTGGTTGTTGCTGTCACAAATCATCATTACCATGGCATTGGTGGGCATGGCCAGCACAGACCCGGTTGTGAATCTGACCCAAATGGTATTTTTCGCGCTTGCGGTGGCTTTTGCTTCCGCCACGCAGGATATTGCTTTGGATGCCTACCGTATCGAAGCGGTTGCGGTCGAGCTGCAAGGGGCTATGGCTGCTACGTATCAAGCCGGTTATCGCGTCGCGATGATCCTGGCTTCGGCGGGTGTGCTGTGGATCGCTGCGGCGGTGGATCTCTCAGCGGACGCCTACGACCATGCGCCGTGGCGCTTCGCTTATCTGGTGATGGCTGCCAGTATGGCCGTCGGCATTATCTCGACACTGATCATTCGTGAACCGGACGTTCCGTACAGCAAACTCATTTCAGAAAACGAAGAAATTGCACAACTAGCCATTGCACACTGGAACCTCCCTCCGCGCATCAGGGCCATGTTGATCTGGTTGTACGGTGCACTAATCGCCCCTTTCCGCGACTTTATCGTGCGCCACGGCCGGCAAGCTTTGTTGATTCTAGGACTGATCGCCATCTACCGAATTTCCGATGTGGTGATGGGTGTGATGAGCAATCCCTTCTATGTGGACATGGGCTACAGCAAAGACGAAGTCGCCACGATTTCAAAAGTGTATGGCGTGATCATGACCATCGCCGGTGCGGCGATTGGCGGTGTGCTGACGATAAAAATCGGCATTATGCGCACATTGTTCCTGGGTGCGGTGTTATCCGCTGCAACCAACTTGTTGTTCGTTTGGCTAGCAGGACGCGGCCACGATGTGAGCGGATTGATTTTTACCATTTCAGCAGATAATCTGTCTGCCGGCATTGCCTCCTGCGCCTTTATTGCTTACTTGTCGGGCCTCACCAATTCCGCCTACTCGGCCACTCAATATGCATTATTCAGTTCGGTGATGTTGTTGCTGCCTAAATTCATCGCCGGTTTCAGCGGACAATTTGTTGATGCGTATGGCTATGAAAATTTCTTTATCGCCACAGCGATATTGGGCCTCCCCGTTTTGATACTGGTCTGGCTTGCCGGGCAAGCAAAATTTGCAACTTCTGCCAAGTAATCAACCATGCAACAGAATTTAGAAAAAACAGGCCCGGAAGCAGAATACCAAGCATTGATGCAAGCGGGCGAACTAAAACCGGATGACG
>JALHRI010000211.1 GCA_022841525.1 Alphaproteobacteria bacterium
CATCGCCCGGTTGCGTCCCTCGGTCGAGGTGCGCGGCTACCTGCCGATGACCGACAACATGACCGGCGGGGATGCCAGCCGGCCCGGCGACGTGTTCACCATCCGCAACGGCAAGACCATCGAGGTGCTCAACACCGACGCCGAGGGACGCCTGATCCTGGCCGACGCGCTGTGCCTGGCCTCCGAGGCCCAGCCCGACGCCATCGTCGATCTCGCCACCTTGACCGGTGCCTGCGTGACGGCGTTGGGCACCAAGCTGGCCGGTCTGATGGGCCGCAACGAGCGCTGGCTGGAACAGGTCGAAGCGGCGGCGGCCGCCACCGGCGAGCAGGTCTGGCGCCTGCCCATGCCGGCGGAGTACCGCAAGCAGTACGAGTCGAGCGTGGCCGACATCAAGAACATCGGCAGCGGCCAGGGCGGCGCGTTGGTGGCGGGGCTCATCCTGGGTGAGTTCGTCCCCGAGGCCATCGCCTGGGCGCACCTCGACATCGCCGGTCCGGCCTTCACCGAGAGCGACGATGCCGAGGTGACCAAGGGGGCCAGCGGCTACGGCGTGCGGCTGCTGGTGGAGCTGGCCGAGCGCTTCGAGAAGCCCGCGCCGGCCTGATCGCGCTCCCGTCGGGCCGACGGGTTCAGCGGGTCGACGGGGTCAGCGGGGCAAACTCGGCGCCTGCAACAGCTCGGCGCGCCAGCGCTCGTGGTCGGCCTGGCGGTCTTCGGGTAGCCGGGCCAGCTGCTGGCGGGTGGCGGGCGGCAACCGACGCCGGGCCAGCAGCTGATCGTCGCCCCAGCGGCGGGCGAAGCCGAAGCTGATGCAGCGGTGGATGGTGCGTTGCACCGGACCCCAGCGACCCAGCGCGGTGCCCAGGCCCAACAGCCGGGCGGTGTGGGCCAGATCGAGCTCGAACCCGTCTGGTTCGGCGTCGAACCGGGCGGCCAGGTGGCGGACGAAGAGCACCGAAGCGGGCCCGACGATGCCGAGCCAGTACTGCTCGACGTAGTCGGAGCGGGGGTCGATGCCGAGCCGGTCGATCACCGGGTCGGGCCACGGCGCCACCCTGAGGTGGGTGAGGGCGGGGCGCTCGTCGTCATCGGTCAGGCGACCGACCGAGCGCCGGCCGAGGGCCGCTCGGTCGGTCGGGGGGACGCCCGGGAGGCGGTCGGTCGGGGAGCGGTCGGCCGGGGCGGCGGCCGCGTCGCGGCGGCGTGTTGGATCGGGTGGGAACAGCTCGTCGATGGGCGGCGGTTGCGACGTGCGCACCGCCGGGGGCGGAGGTTCTCGGTCGAGCGAGGGGTGTGGCGGACCGGGTTGCGATGAACGGGGTGGAC
>JALHRI010000212.1 GCA_022841525.1 Alphaproteobacteria bacterium
GGCTGCCGTAGAATGCACGCATCGTCCGCGTTTGTTGATTAACCCGGATTTTGTGCAGCAATATTGCGTGCGTGATGAACATCTTTTTTTGCTGGTGATGCATGAATTGTGGCATGTGCTATTGGCGCACACCAGTTTGTATCCGCGCGTGACCAAAGCGCAAAATATCGCCTTTGATGCCATTATCAATGCGGGCTTGATGCAGCATTTCCAGACGCCGGAATACATGGGCTTTTTTGACAAGCTGAATCCGTCGGATAAGTTTCCCCATTTGCTGCTGCGTCCCCCAGTGGGTTGGCCCCATAACCCGTATTATCCGGATGATGCCGGCCCGATTGGCACAGGGCGTATTTTGCGCCAACTTTATCCGCCGCCGGGAACACGTCGCCGCTCTATGCCATTTTATGATGAAATTTTGGACCTTATCAAACAAGATATGCGCGACCATGGCATTGACCCAGATGCCGAACCGCTGCTTTTGGGCGACCACAACCCGGAAAATGGTTACAAAAATGCGTATCTCAAAGATGTGATGGGGCGCATTATCCAAAAGTGGCCCATGCAAAATGTCCCCGGTCAACAGCCGGGTCAGGGGGGGCGCTTGGGGGATTGGCAAGTGGATCCGTTTATTGCCGCCCAACCCACGCGGCAGGCATTTGCGAATGTGCTGCGGTTGGCGCTCAAACATAATCCGGGCAACTATCGGCGCAAAGAACGCTTGCCGATTCCCGGCATTACGGGTCAGGGTGTTTTGCCCAACGCGCGTGACCGCCTGATGCCGGCTCGTCGTTTATTGGGGTTGCCAACCACGCTTTGGTCACAACCGGGCAATATCAAAGCGCGGGTGCCAGAACAGCGCGTACAGGCGCATGTGTATTTGGATGTATCGGGGTCAATGTCGCGCACATTGCCGTATTTGCTGAATCTCATTTTGCCGTTTGTGGCACAGGGCAAAGCGGATGTGTTCCAGTTTTCTACTGAAGTGGAATATTTGCCCCTGAACAGCCTTAAACAAGGGCTGATTCGCACGACAGGCGGCACGCAAATCAATTGTGTGCTGGAGCATGTGCTGAAATACGAAGGGCGGATTCGGCGGGTGTTGGTTGTCACCGACGGTTATACGGGGCGACCCACGCTGGAACACTTACAGCGCATTGCTGATTGTGGCATGAAAGTGTATATCGTGCTGCCTGCTGAATCCCCGTATGAAGAAGATTTGCGTGATTTGGCAGCCGCTATCACGGTGCTGCCGCCATTGGGTTAACGACCAGCATCACCCTAAACATAGGAAATTCACCGGGAATTTCATTTCTCCGATTCCCGGTTGAG
>JALHRI010000213.1 GCA_022841525.1 Alphaproteobacteria bacterium
TGCAAACGTCGCTTCACCTGCGAAACTGGAAATTTTTGCTTCGGGCAAGTTCAGCATGCCTTCTGCAACAGTGACCTTGCCCCGCATATTCCCCTGCCTATCTAGAGTTGCAGCCAATGTGCCTTTGGTTTGACCGAGTGAACCGGAGGCTATGGCGCTGAAACGTATCGCCTGAGTGTCCGGCTGGTCTTGTTGGATGTCGCCAGACATCGCAATCGTGGCATTGCCAGCCGTTGAATGAAGGTGAATTGCTGAATCCTTCAATGAAAAGTTAGGCAACCAGGGTATGTTGATATCGCTTCCAGTCTTTAACGACATGGCTTGCAGCGAATCCGAAGGAGGGCGTTCTTCGTCCAAATCGAGCGCCCATTGCAAATCGTTAATCTCAACCGATGCCGGTTTCCCGGCGAGCAGTTCCTGCAGCTGCCAAGTCACCAGAATTTTTCCAACACGCAATTCCTGATTTTTACCCGCTGTCAGATCCTGCAAGCGGAAGGTAGTGAGCGAAATATCAAGCGCCGAAATGGATTGTAGTGGCATCCCCTGTTTGCCCAATTGATGACTAATCAGTGATTCCAGCAGGGGATTGCGGAGTGCATAGAGACTAACGCCAGAAAAAATAATCAGACCGGCCAGAGCCAGTAACCCGGCTTTTAACCGTTTGCCCATTTGATAAATTGGTAATGGTTGTAATAGCGCATTTTATTTCTCGATTAGATTTTACTGATTGGTTTCGATAGCACTGCTATGACAAGATATCATAACCTACTAGTACTGCCTGGTATCCTTTATGTTTGGGCAATGCCCGGCAAGAATAAATCGCGACCGGACCGTTTATCCTTTTATACTATGTCTCTTTTATAATTTTTTATTTCAGATTCTTAACAAATATGGATTTACTGACCCAGGGATTGCTCGGCGCCACGATGGCGCAATCAGGCGCCAAGCAGCAGGAAACGCGACTTGCGACCGGCATTGGTTTTTTTGCCGGAATCGCTGCGGATGCCGATATTCTGATTCAGTCGTCGAATGATCCGTTATTGAATATCGAGTTTCATCGTCATTTCACCCATTCGCTGTTTTTTGTGCCGTTTGGCGCTTTGATTGCAGCGCTGCTGCTGTGGCCATTTCTGCGCAAACGCCTGCCCTTTGCCCGTCTGTATCTCTTTGCTTTGCTCGGCTATTGTTTGAGCGGCGTGTTGGATGCTTTTACCAGCTATGGCACCAATCTGCTCTGGCCAGTGAGCGATGCGCGCGTGGCGTTTAATATCATTTCGGTATTGGACCCGGCTTTCACGCTGATCCTGCTGGTCGCCGGG
>JALHRI010000214.1 GCA_022841525.1 Alphaproteobacteria bacterium
CGAACGCCTTCCACAAAACGCTGCCAAGGATCTTTGGGGGTCGCGGGCGAGAGATCTTCTTTTGTCTCCGCTGCAACAGAAGGAGCTGCGGAGACGGTCCTGTTGGTAGGAGTCGAAAAACCTCTTATGTCCTCATTCACTTTGGACGCTGAGGATGCCGCGGGGGCGCGATTGGGAGGAGGCACTGACGCTGCAGGCGTTGATGAAGACGCAGTCACCGTGGCTGCGCGCGCAGTTGCGGGCGCTGAGTGGGAGCGAAGGGGCGTGGCGTTGGCCACGGCGCTGTCGCCGCGTTCGATCAAGGCGGCCAGCGAAACCACTCGCGGTGCCGAAATCAACTTGAGCAAAAGCATCTCTAGTGCCAAGCGCGGCTCGGTGGCGCGCAAAAGCATTTGGCTGCCCTTGAGCGTAATATCAAAAAGAAGATGAAAGTCCTCTTCGGTGATGGCGCTTGAGATGTTTTCGAGCCATAAAATTTCCGAATCTGGAAGATCAATGGGCACATTCATTTTGTGGGCTTGAATTTTGATCATCAAACCATTGCGCCACTGCTCGAGAAGATCTTCCACAAACAGAGCGGGGTCGCAGCCGGACAAACTAAAATCGGCAATAGCTTTTTGCAACTCGATCAGATTTTTTTCCACAATCGCTTGCACGGTTTGGTTCACAAGCTGTCGTTGCACAAGCCCCAAGCTGGCGGTCACAGTATCGATGGTGATGTTTTGATTGGAGTAGGTGATGATCTGCTCTAGCAAACTTTGGCTGTCGCGCATGGAGCCCTTGGCCTGGCGGGCGATCAGCCACAGAGCCTCTTCTTCAAAGGGAATGTTTTCGTCGGTGCAGATTTTAGCGAGGTGCTGGCTGATTTCTTTTTGCGAAATCATTCTAAAATCAAAACGCTGACAGCGCGATAAAATCGTGTTGGGGATTTTTTGCACTTCGGTGGTGGCCAAAATAAACACCACGTGGGCCGGCGGCTCTTCGAGAGTTTTTAAAAGTGCATTAAAGGCGCTTGTCGAAAGCATATGAACTTCGTCGATGATATAGATTTTGTATTTGCCTGACGTTGGCGCAAACATCACCGATTCGCGAAGTTCGCGGATGGAATCCACACCGTTATTAGAAGCTCCGTCAATCTCCACCACATCGATGTGGCGGCCCTGTGCAATGTCTAAACAATCGCTACATTTTTGACAGGGAACAAAGTCGACGGAGTTGGGGCATCGCAAGGCCTTGGCAAAAATGCGCGCCGAGGAGGTTTTGCCTGTGCCGCGAGGACCTGTAAAAAGAAGAGCATGGGGAACGCGGCCGG
>JALHRI010000215.1 GCA_022841525.1 Alphaproteobacteria bacterium
AAGGGCAACAGTGGTGATGGCAGCTCAAATTGCTGGCGCACGAGGGAGTCGTTGAGACAGGCTTGTTTCATGCCCAGGAGGTTCAACGGATAATTTTCGAAGTAGTTTTTGTTGCGCCAGGAATTATCGGCCCTAAACGACAACAGGTTCTCGTCGGGGGAAAATCCTTTGATGTTGCGTAGTGCGCTGAAGGTCATGTCGTCTTCAGCCGATGCATGGCACCGGATACAGGTTAGTCCAAACCCGGAGCCCGGTAAATTCGCATAGTCGTCCAACTGGCCGGCGATCGCCTCTTCGATGGTTTGTAATTGGCCGTCCACCATGCGGGGCGCCCCCGGTCCGGCCCAGAACCATCCGTCGTGCGCACCATCGCCTGCTTTGACCATCACCGTCCAGGCCGTAATCAGGCTGCTGACTAACTTTTCATAAGCCGCTCCGGTGCTGCATTCCGGGTCGTTGTTTTGGGCCATCATGTCCTGTACCTCCGAGTATATCTCGGCTGGCGGCATGAACATTTCTTTCACGATCATGGCGCCTTCGGGCACTGGCCCGGTGCGTGGCTGCGCAGGTTTGGCCTGGCCGGATTGTTTGCCTTCCTGCCAGTATTCCGGATCGCCGGTCAGCCAGTACATCATACTCGGCGAATAATAAATGCGCACCGCGGGGTGAACGCCGTAATAAGTCCCTTCGATCCACGGGCCGGTATTGCGCACCCGTTTGTCCACACACCAGTCTAAGTCAACATATTTGCGGCGCAGGATAAAGTCGTATAATTTTTTTTCGTAATCCTGGAGGTAGAGTTCTTCAGGCACCGGAACGTCGTGCTCCCGCCCATTGCGGCAATCCAGCTCCTGTTCGTTAACGACCGGTGGAACCAGCGCAACATGGGCGGCAGCAAAAGCGTCCAGTTCAGCTTTCTCAACAAAAATGGACTGACCTGGCTCCGGCAATTGTGCCATTCCGCTGCCCCATAAGACGACAGCTACCAAAGCGATGAAGATGTAGCAATAGGTTGGGATGGTTCGCATGAGTGGGTGGGTTTAGGTATGTGAGCTACAATGATAAGTAAAAAATTGCTTATTTATACTTTGTGATGTAAACAATAGACTTGGTGCGATGGGTCAGCTTGGTGGGAAAAATGAGCTATTTTTTGCCCAATCGCAGCCTTTTTTGAGGAGCATAGCCCTGTTCTGTAACGAAAAAAAGGTAAAGAGTGGGTGAAAAAGAGCCATTTTTAACCCAAGATGATTCCCATCGCAACAAGTCTAATATAAATATGTTTTCTTTACTTTTACTCAACCGTTC
>JALHRI010000216.1 GCA_022841525.1 Alphaproteobacteria bacterium
CGGGAAACTTCACCTGCAACCTGCGGCTGCCGGGGCAATACTTTGATGCGGAGCTCAATACGCACTACAACTACTTCAGGGACTATGATCCGGTGACCGGCAGGTATGTGCAGAGTGATCCGATTGGGTTACAAGGGGGGATAAATACATATGCGTACGTTGGCAACAATCCTCTAGTCGTCTCTGATCTCTACGGCTTGAACCCACTCTTAGGTCCAATACTCGGGCCATTCATCGAGGCGACGGGTATCGCTGCAGCATCAGTCGGCGGAGTTGTGGCCGCGGCAAGGTTATGGAACTTTGCTAGCCAACGACAAGCTGATGAAGAGTTAAAGCGCCTCTATGAAGCGCAGAAATCATATTGCTCTGACCCTAGATATCCCGAGCTTTGTGCAACGTTTGAACAAACGAAACAACGATATCTGCAATGTGTGGGTGGAACCATCCAGAGCGGCGCCCAACTGATCCCTAACAAACCGCTGATTCAGATTTTACCTAGGCCAGCCGTCGGACCACCGCCTCCCGCTCCACCAAACCAACCTCGATAATGAGTCGCGCATGAAGAATTTGCTTAAGAACCATAGCCTCTGGCTAACCATGCTGCCTCTGCAGCTGTTGCTGAGTTTTGGCCTGTACATGATTTGGCAAAGCGAAAACACCCTACAAAATGATCCAAGATCGGCCGTGTTTGAGGAGAATGTCCAGAAAAAAGCCGATCAGGTCTCGGATAGCGTCGCGCGGACAGTTATCGAACTTCAAAGGACTACGATAGACCATCATCAGCGCAAGCGCGCAGAGACCAATCAAGTGATCCTTTACATGTTGTTCGTTTCTCTTGCCGTGCTGTTCTTGCTGAGCATTGGGCTAATAAGTTCAATCAGGAACGCCAAGGACAAACCGAGGGAGTCAGGCTGAGCTTATTCAGCAATACTTCATTGGGGTCCCTTTCATTCAAGCATTCCCTCAATTAACCCTCACTGATATCGCACCGTATAAGTACCCGAGTAGAGTTCCCTCCTTGAGACATTGAACATATATTCAATAGAAACAGACACTGATAATCATCATTCCTCGGTGCTCACTTGAATGTGCATTTCGCGACGCTGCAAGCACCCTGAGGCAATCAATCCGTGCGCAGCCTGAAGCCCCTCATGCTCACCCTGCGCCCCCTGCTGGCCACCGCGCTCCTGGGCATCGCCACCCTGGCCCAAGCCGCCCTGTGCATCCCCGGCCCCGCGCAAGGCGTGCCCGGCACCGGCTTCACCCCCTTCGCCAGCCTCGAACGCCTGGAAGTGCGCGCCGG
>JALHRI010000217.1 GCA_022841525.1 Alphaproteobacteria bacterium
CCGTTTGGCTATGGCGTCGGCATCATCGCTGCTCACCAGCGCCAGGGCTACGCCTCTGAGGCGATTATTCTCCTTTTACGCCATTTCTTTGACGAACGCCGCTATCAGAAATGCACCGTTACCGTTTATGGCTTTAATACATCCTCCATCCACCTGCACGAACGCCTCGGCTTTACTCTCGAAGGCCGCCTTCGCCGCATGATCTACTCTAACGGCCAGCATCACGATCTCCTCTACTACGGCATTACCGCCCCCGAATTCGCTTCCAAATTTCCGAAACATGTTTCGCCCTTCTGAAATTTATTTTACTTCGCAGACGCGCAGCGGTTAGGGGTAGGGTTTTACTGATTTTTTCCCTATAATTCCTGCTCAGTCACACAGGTATTCCAATCATGTCCCAACCACCCAAACGCCAGTCGCCCTCTCGCCCGCGCCGTTCATCTGAGTCGGATCGCCCCCCGCGTCGATCATCCGAGCCAGATCGCCCCCCGCGTCCGCGCAGTCAGCCCGCCGGCTGGGACCCTGTCGCCAATTGGTATGATGGTTGGGTTGGCGAAGAAGGCAGCGACCATCACCGCAATCTTGCCATCCCGCACGCGCTGGAACTGCTCAACTTGCAAGCCAACGAGCAGTTTCTTGACATCGGGGCAGGGCAGGGCGTTCTCGTTCCGCACGTCATCAAAACCCGCGCGCGTTACACCGGCGTCGATGTCAGCAATAAACTACTGACCATCGCCCGCCAGCGCCACAGCAAAGAAGCCCGTTTTTTGCAGGGGGATGCTCGTAAATTAGCGACCATCGGCGGCATCGAAGCCGGTGCGTTCGATGCGGCGCTGTTTATGCTCAGTATCGAAGACATCGACCCCTTAGCGCAGGCCATCGACTCGGCTGCCTGGGCGCTCCGTGAAGGGGGGCGGCTTGTCGTCGTCATGCGCCATCCCGCTTTTCGTGTCCCGCGCCAATCCGGTTGGGGCTTCGACCCGCAGCGTGAACTTCAATACCGCCGCGTCGATTCCTACCTCACCCCCATGCGCGTCCCCCTGAAATCCTATGCGGTGAATCGTCAGCGGGGTGAAAAATCGTCTTTGAACGCCCAACAGGAACGCGCCGGCGTTACCATCAGCTTTCATCGCCCCATCAGCCACTACATCAGCGAACTGGTCACTGCCGGCTTCCTCATCGACGCGCTGCGCGAGATTCCCACCTTCAAACAGGGACAATCCCCCGCCGAGCAGCGTGCCAATCAGGAATTCCCGCTCTTTCTCGCCATCCGCGCCCGCAAAGTCACCCTGGCCTAGT
>JALHRI010000218.1 GCA_022841525.1 Alphaproteobacteria bacterium
TACCGTATTCCGAAGTGGCTCGATTTCCCCGCCTTCGCGGTCTACGGCACGAACTACCCTGCCTACAAAACTTTCATGCTCTTGTTCTCGATCGCGATCTTTATCGGCCTGATCCTGCTGCTGAAGAAAACGCGCGCAGGCTTGATTATCCAGGCGTCGCTGACGCATCCAAACATGGTCGGCATGCTCGGCCATAACGTGCCCCGCGTGTTCATGCTCGTCTTCGGCCTCGGCACCTTCCTCGCGGCAATCGCCGGCGTCATCATGGGTCCGGCATTCGTCACGCAATCGAATATGGCGGCGCTACTCGGACCGATCCTGTTCGTCGTTGTAGTGGTCGGAGGTCTCGGTTCGCTTTGGGGCGCTTTTGTTGCCTCGCTGCTGATCGGGCTCATACAAACCTTTGCGATCGCATCGAGCTGGTCGCTGTCGAAGTTCCTTGGCGCTTATTACACTCCCACAGGCGGCACGCTCCTGTACGACGTGTGGACCGTCACCATCGCGCAGATCGGGCCTATCCTGCCCTACCTGCTGCTTGTGCTGGTTCTGATCTTCCGCCCGACGGGCTTGTTCGGGACGCGTGACACATGAGTAATCCAGCAATGTCCTCGCGCATTAAGCGCTTCAGCATCTGGATCGCTGCGGCGATCGTGATGATCATCCTGCCCCACGTCTTTTCGGCGGGTGCCGCGATCACGACCATGTGCCTGATCGGCATCATGATCATCTTCGCGCTCTCCTATAATATGCTGCTTGGCCAGAGCGGAATGCTGTCGTTCGGACATGCGGTCTATTACGGCCTCGCCGCGTTCGTGACGGCACACACGATCAACTGGGTTATTCAATCTGGTCTTCCCGTTCCCTTGCCGCTTATCCCCATTGTGGGCGCACTGACCGGACTATTCTTCGGCGTCGTTTTCGGTTCGGTATCCACCAGACGCGGCGGCACGGCGTTTGCGATGATTTCGCTGGGGCTTGCGGAGCTGGTCTATTCCAGCTCGCTGATCCTGCGCAGCTTCTTTGGCGGCGAAGAAGGAATCAGCGCGGACCGTACAAAACTTCTTCGCGTGTTCGGGTATAATTTCGGCCCGCAGATTCAGGTATATTACCTGATCGCAGCCTGGTGCCTGCTCTGCATCATCCTGATGTATGCGATCACCCGCACGCCGTTGGGCCGTATGTGCAATGCGGTGCGCGAGAATCCGGAGCGCGTCGAATTCGTCGGCTACAATCCGACCTTCGTCCGCTTTATCGCGTTCTCGCTCGCTGGACTCTTCGCGGGCATTGCCGGCT
>JALHRI010000219.1 GCA_022841525.1 Alphaproteobacteria bacterium
CTACCTTCGGCGGCACGCACACGCAGACCGAGGTGTCGTCGAGCAAGCTGCGGATCGTCTCCGGTAAGAGCGTCGGCACGTACAACTGGACGACGTACATCGACAACGTCGCGGTCAAAAAGTGCCGCATCACAGTGTCGACCGCGGCGACAGTGACGAGCCGTTCCGACCTTGTCGATTCTTGGGGCGATGTCGACGCCCGGCCGTCATGGGACACCACGGTCGGCGGCGGTGAGGCAACGGCTCTGACCTACATCAGCATCACGCAGGACGATCCGGCCGGCTCGCCGACGTGGTCGTCTTACACCCGCATCGATAGCGCCGAGTTCACCTGTCGCGCGGCGCGCTTCAAGACCGACCTTTGGTCGCTCGATGAGACCTGGAACATCGAAGTATCGGCTCTGTCTGCCGTGTCCGAGGAGATCGCCTGATGTCGCAATCCGACCTGACGGTCTCGAACGATACCGGCGCAAACGTCCGCTCCGATCTTCAGGCGCACCTACAGGCGCTGGGCAGCACGTCGCTCGGCAACAGCGCGCCGAGCACGATCTACCAAGGTCAGCATTGGATCGACAGCAACACGCCGTCGGGCACGATCTGGACGGAGTTCGTCTATGACGGCGCGACCTCGATAGCGTTGCACTACATCGACACGGCTTCGAACGTCGCCTACCCCGTGTCGGCTATGCCGCTACTCGGCTACTCGGCGCAGGGCGCGCCGGTCATGACGGGCGACATCCGCACGACGGCGGCGACGGCGGTTCCGGGGTCGAGCAACACCACGACGGGCTACAATCTCGCCGCCAACGGCACGCTGCATCTCTCGAACAACGGCTCCTACGTCGCGCTCATCAACCGGAACTCGAGCGGCAGCGAACTGATCTTCGCGCTGTCTGGAACGACGGTCGGCAGCATTTCCGTGAGCGGCAGCGCGACGGCCTACAACACGTCGTCTGACTACCGGCTCAAGTTCGACGTCGAGCCGATCGACTGGTGGGACGCTGCGGCTCTTATCGCCCGCATGAATCCGGTGTGGTTCAAGTGGGTCTCCAACCCGATGGGCAACCGTGTGGATGGCTTCATCGCGCACGAACTCGCCGAGGTGCTGCCGGGCGCAGTGACCGGCGAGAAGGATGCCGTCGACGGTGACGGCCGCATCGTGCCGCAGGGCGTCGACCAGGCGAAGCTCACGCCGCTCCTGGTGGCGGTGGTCAAAGGGCTGGTGCAGGAATTGAAGCTGCTCACCACGTTGCTCGCGGCGCAGGACGAGCGCATCGCGGCACTGGAGAGC
>JALHRI010000220.1 GCA_022841525.1 Alphaproteobacteria bacterium
TGAGGAAGCCGGAGAAGCGTTTGAAAATCGGAATCGTGGTCGGCAGCGGAAAAACGGCGTGCGGCGCGTTGTGCAGCAGGCGGTTGCGTTCGGTCAACGCCTCGCGCACCAGCCGAAATTCGCCGTTTTCCAGGTAGCGCAAACCGCCGTGCGCCATGTGCGACGAGGCCGCGCTCGCGCCGGAGCAAAAGTCGCTTTTCTCGGCCAACAGCACGTCCACGCCTTGCAGCGCGAGGTCACGGAAGGTGCCGATGCCGTTGACGCCGCCGCCGATAATGAGGACGCTCACGGGTTGGTCAGGGTGTTTACGCAGGCGATGGAGGGTATCTTGTCGGGTCATAATTATCTCTTTCATATCTGGCTTCATTGTCGCTTACAACGTCAGGCTTTGGCAAGCATTTTCGGTGAGCGGGTGATGAAGATCAGGTTGAGGGCTTGACAAAAATGCTAAGTGCGCATACATTGTGACTGAATACTCATTCATCTAAGTGAGCAGTCACTCAATATGACCGATCCCATCCAGCAGCAGTTGATCGCCGCCCGCCGCAACCAGATTTTGGACGCAGCGGCGGCCATCTTCGCCGAAAAAGGCTTCCACCCCACCACCACCAAAGATATTGCGCGGCAGGCCGGCGTGTCAGACGGCACGATCTACAACTACTTTGCCAGTAAGAATGACCTGCTGCTCGGCATTTTTGACCGCATGAAAGAGACGGCGCTGCAAGATGTTGCCCTGCCGGATACAACCGACCTGCGCAGTTTCTTGCGTGCCTATCTGCGTCACCCGCTTCAGGCGGATAACTTCGCGCTGTTTCGCGTGGTCATGTCGGAAATGCTGGTCAACGCCGAGCTGCGCGACCTGTATCACGCGAAAGTGCTGAAACCGACGCTCGAACTGGGCGAAATTTTGTTGCAGCAGTGGGTCGATCAAAAGCGCATCCCCCCGATTGACGTTTCCCTGACGATCCGCGCCCTATCCGGCCTAATGATGGGTCTGATCTTGGAATACACCCTGGGCGACCCCACCCTGCAAGCCCAATGGGATGAACTGCCCGATTTTCTAGCCGATCTGATTTTGAATGGAATAGCGAGTAAGCAACCATGAAGATTACTGTTGTGGCCGGCGGCACGCGCGGCGATGTCCAACCGTATGTCGCGCTGGCGGTTGGGCTAAAAGCCGCCGGTTATACTGTGCGCGTTCTCACCAGCGACGATTTTGCCACCCTGGTCACGGAGGCCGGGCTGGAATTCGACTCGACGGGCAACAGCGTTGAGGCCATGCTGC
>JALHRI010000221.1 GCA_022841525.1 Alphaproteobacteria bacterium
GCGCGAGCAGGTCTTCGGCGCGCTCGTCGAGCGGCCGCGCCTGCGCGAGCAGGTCGGCGAGTCGTTCGGGGACGGGCGGGGCGCTCACGGCGGCTCCTCGTGGCGGGCAGCGGAATTCTACGCACTCGGGCCGGCGGTTCCCGGTGCGATTTCCCGCGCGCGGCGGGCCAACCGCCGGCCCGCGGCGTACCACAAGTAGGGACCACGGAGCCGCGCCCATGTCCGGTTCGGAACCCACTCCACCCGCCGCCCGCGCGGACGCCCTCGCCGCCGCGCTGGTGCTCGCGGTCGCGGGCGTCGCGGCCTCGTTCGTCGCGCGCAACTCGGACCTGTGGCTGCACCTCGCCGCCGGGCGGCTGATCGCACACGGCGACTACCGCTTCGGCACCGACCCGTTCGCGGGCGCGGAACCGTACTGGGCGAATCACGCGTGGCTCTGGGACTTGGGCGCGTACCTCGTGTTCGCCGCGGCCGGCGGCGCGGCACTGGTCGCGCTCAAAGCACTCGCGGTGGTGCTGACGGCGGCGCTCATGTTCGCCGCGTGCCGGCCGCGGGCACCGCTGTGGCTGTGCTCCACCTGCGTGCTGCTCGGCGCGGTCGCCATGACCCCGCGGTTGCTACTCCAACCGGCGGTCGGGTCGTACCTGCTGCTCGCGGCGTGCCTCGCGTGCCTGAGCACCGGGCGCGCGCTCAAGGCCGTGCCGGTGCTCGTCGCGGTGTGGGCGAACGTCGATTCGTGGTTCGTACTCGGCCCGGCGCTCGTGCTGCTGTTCGGGGTAGGTCGTGTTGTCGCGCCGCAACGTGAAGAGCGACCCGAGTGGCCCAAGTGGTTCGTCCCCGCGGCGCTGCTCGCGTGGCTCGCGAACCCGCACCACGTGTTCGCGCTGCAACTGCCCATGGAACTGAGCGCGTGGGGCGGCGAACTGGCGACCGACCCGCGGTTCGCGCCGCTGTTCGCGGCGCCGTGGCGGTGGGCACTGTTCGAGACCCTCAGCCCGGCCGCGTGGGCGCACGCGGTGCTGCTCGCGCTCGGCGCGCTGTCGTTCGCGGCGAACCGGGCGGCGCTGCGCACGTGGCGCGCGCCGGTCTGGGTCGCGTTCGCGCTCCTCGGGGCGTGGCAAGCGCGTCTCGTGCCCTTTTTCGCGGTGGTCGGCGCGCCGATTCTGGCGAGCAACCTGTGCGCGGTGTGGCCGGCTGGCGCGCTCGTCCGACCGGGGCGCGCGCTCGCGCTGCTGGGAAGCGCGGCGCTGCTCGCGCTCGGCTGGTTCGGCGGCCTCACCGGGC
>JALHRI010000222.1 GCA_022841525.1 Alphaproteobacteria bacterium
ACATCACACGCTCAATCGCTTCTTGAAAATCCTTATCGCCGACGACCTTTTTGTTTTTGCGGGCAGCCAGAATAGCCGCTTCATTCACCATATTTTCGATGTCCGCGCCGACAAATCCCGGTGTCAGCCGCGCCACCACGTTCAAATCCACATCAGGCGCTATCGGCTTACCGCGTACATGCACCTTGAGGATTTCCTCGCGCCCGCGCACATCAGGCCGGTCTAAGATCACGCGCCGGTCAAAGCGTCCGGGGCGCATCAACGCCGGGTCAAGAATATCCGGGCGGTTGGTTGCGGCGACCACAATCACATTCGTATCGGTATCAAAACCGTCCATCTCCACGAGAATCTGGTTAAGCGTCTGTTCGCGCTCATCATGACTGCCACCGAGTCCCGCGCCGCGCTGCCGGCCGACCGCGTCAATCTCGTCAATAAAGATGATGCACGGGCTGTGACGCTTCGCCTGATCGAACAAGTCGCGCACCCGACTGGCACCCACACCGACGAACATCTCGACAAATTCCGAGCCAGAAATGCTGAAAAATGGCACGCCGGCTTCACCCGCCACGGCTTTCGCCAGGAGCGTCTTGCCGGTACCGGGGCTGCCCACCAGCAGCACACCTTTCGGAATGCGTGCGCCTAGCTGGACAAATTTCTCAGGCTCTTTCAAAAACTCGACGATTTCTGCCAGTTCTTCTTTAGCCTCATCTGCGCCGGCAACATCGGCAAATGTCACACTCGGCTTATCACCGCTGAACATCCGCGCCCGGCTGCGGCCAAACGCCATCGCTTGATTATTTGTTCCCTGTGCCTGCCGAAACATGAAGAAAATCAGGCCGCCGATCAGGAGAATTGGCAAAAACGCCGTGAGCAAACTGAGTCCTAGCGACGGCCAGTTGCTCGGCTGTTGGAATGTCCATGTGATCCCCTGAATCCGCTGGTCACTGACACCAAAAGCCGCAAGCTGTTCTTGTGCTGTTGATTCCGGACTTTTGTAGGTTGTCGCCCGAGTTGAATCGTTAAACGTGACAACGATTTGATTACCAATAACCTGAATACTTTGCACTTTACCGGCCTGCACCTGTGCTATCAGATCGCTAAAGCCGATCTCACGCGGGTCTTGGCTGGCACCACCAATGCTGAGAAAAATAACCGCAATAATCAGCCCAATGAAGGCATATAACAAAACATTCCGAATGCGAGGGTTATTCAACACGCCTCTCCACACTTGTGACCGGTTGGGGGAGCTTGTGCGCGTGGGCGATATGTATTATACAATGCAC
>JALHRI010000223.1 GCA_022841525.1 Alphaproteobacteria bacterium
CGGTCTTGATCTCCGGCGGGAGCAGGTTGGTCCCCAGCCGGGCCTCCCCGATCCCCTGCAGGGCCAGCCCGTAGGCGACCGGGAAGGACAGCACGTTCTCGACGAACAGCGGGTCGTTCTTGACCGCGTCGCCCTGCATCCGGGCGAACCCGGCCGGCTTGCGGACGTCGAGCTGGAGCTTCTCGGCCAGGTACTTCTGGAGGCCCGGGAGGCGGAACGCGCTGCCGACCCCGATCAGGTAGCCGACGTGGGCGTCCCGGTGGGTGTTGGTGAAGTACCCGAGCGACCGCTGCACCTCGCCGACGAAGTCCTGGAGGACCGGCTTGAGGGCCTTGAGGATTTGGGGCAGCTCGGGGCTCTTGGCCGCGTTCCGCTTCAGGTGCTCGGCCTTGGCGAAGGTGAGCTTCAGCTCCTTGGTCAGGGCCCGGGTGAAGTTGTTCCCGCCGAGCGGGATCGGCCGCTGCCAGATGATCTTCTCGCCGTCGGTGATGACCAGGTTGCTGGCCTCGGTCCCGATGTCGAGGACGACCGCGCACCGCCTCTTCCCGCGGGGGGTGTCCTCGGCCCCGGGGTCGTCGGCGGCCTCGGCCGGGGTCGCCCCGCCCTTGCGGAGGATGTCGTAGGTGGCGTAGTTGACCAGCGCGAGGGGCGCCATCTGGACGGCGTGGACCTCGATCTTCGACCCGGTGAAGTACCCCATGTAGCGGGCGATCACGTCCCGCTTCATGGCGAACAGCCCGATCTCGGTCTCCATCGCGAACCCGTCGGTGACGGACCCGCCGGCGACCTTCTGGAAGTCCCAGACGACCTCGTCCAGGGGGAAGGGGATTTGTTGCTTGGCCTCGAACTTGACGATCTCGGCGATCTTCTTCTCTTCGACCGGCGGGAGCTTGACGAACCGGGCCAGCCCGGACTGGCCGGCGATCCCGATCGCCACCTCGTCGTACCCGATCTGGTTGCGGGAGAGGAACTTGTCCAGCGCCTCCCGGATCAGCACGTCCGGGTCGGCGTCCGGCTGGGACAGGATTTTCGGGTGCTCGACGTAGTCGAACGCGGTGGCGGTCGGCTGGCCGTCGACCAGTTCCAGCCGCAGGGCCTTGAGGGCGCACTGGCCGATGTCGATGCCCCAGACGCCGGTGGGTTGTGGCATGGTCGGTCGTCTCCGGGTACGGCGGGCTGCCGGCGGGCTTACGGGTACAAGGGTACGTTACCTCAACGGGGGCGGGAAGCCCCCGTTGGCGGGCGGGTCGGCGGGCGGTGAAATGAGCGCCGGCCGGG
>JALHRI010000224.1 GCA_022841525.1 Alphaproteobacteria bacterium
GCAGCGCATTTGGCCGCGTATAAGGCACCAGATGATGGTGCTGTTCACGATACCACTCCCGCGTATAAACCGATTCGTCGGGGGTGTAACCCAGCGCCAGAAGCTGTTGTTCAGCGGTATCGAGGTCAGCGTGATGCACGAGGAGATCTATATCACCGTAAGGTCGCAGCGCCGGCTGGCGATAGGTTTCCTGGCCGAGTGCGGCGCCTTTTAACACAATCGACTCAACACCCAACGCCGCTGCGACATCGGCGACCTGCTGCGGATACAACCACTCGTAAACGACGGCGTTCGTCGTAACCGCTTCTTCAAGTTGTCTCATCAACGAAGCCGGTGCGCTATCTCGTAGTTGAAGCAGTCCCCGGTACAACAGCATCGACAGCCCCTGTGTTTGCGCCAGCTTTGCCAGCGTGTCGATCTGCACATTTCTCGCCAGCAGCGTCTTTGCCTGCTCAATTTGTGCCGGGGTCAAATGGCGCTGCACACTGATGAGCAGGAGTTCAAGTTCAGGTGAAAGCATCCTCAATTAAACCTTGTTCAACCAGCATCGGTAAAGTGCCTACAACTTCATCCTGTAAGGTCTTGTGAGGTGTTTCGGGATAAATTTCCTGAAGTTGATTGACCACGCTGGCTACCGTCGTTTGACCGTCGCATAACTCCCACAAGATGCCGGCAGGCGCATTCAGCGTCGTAATGGCATTCTGCTCGATATCATGCAGCAGCCAGCGACCATCAGGCAGGACGGTTGCGCGGATCCCCACGACTTTACAGAACACTTTATTGGTGAAATCACTGTTTGACAATTGCCTAACCCTTAACATACTTTAGCTAAATTTTAGGTTATTTTATTAAAGTTGCTACCGTAATACAGCTATAAGGTGTAGTTAGTAGCTGTTTGACTGGAATCTGTTAGGAAATAAGGAATGAGTATGACTGAAAGTCTTAAGCACGAGTTGATGCCGCGCCGCGAATTTATTCGCAAGAGTGTGCAGCTGTCCAGTGCTGCCTTTGTCGGCATGACGGTTGGTGGCAAAGTGCCACTGCCCGAACTGACTGAGCGATTGATGCCGAGCCAGGCCTCATCGGGTCAAAGACCGAGGGGTAATAACGGTGTGGGTAACGGTGAAGATCCGCAGCCTCCGGGCAACCCTCCGGTTAACGATGGCCCTGGCACAGGCCCTGGTAATCCAGGCAATCGAGGAGGGCCAAACAGGCCGTAAGTTGTTATAAGTAAAGAAGATTGCCTCCGTCAAAAGATCAATCTTCTTTT
>JALHRI010000225.1 GCA_022841525.1 Alphaproteobacteria bacterium
CGTCGCGGCGCACAGGTAGCCGTCGGCCGCGCCGAGCTGCGCCACCACGTCCAGCGGCGCGCTCGCGGCGCGCGCGTGGAGGAACAGCACCGCGGCGCGCTGCCCGCCGGACCGCGCGACCGCCCACGTCTTCCCGCCGTCGGTGGTCGTTTGGATCGTGCCGAAGTCGCCGACGAGCCACCCGGTCTTGTCGTCGAGGAACTGGATCGCGTTCGCCGGAGCGGGCAGGGCGGTCTTCTGCACCTCCCACGTTTTCCCGCCGTCGGCGCTGTGCAGCACGAACCCGCCGGGCCGCCCCGCGACCCACACGTGCCCGGCGAACGCCGCCACGCAGCGGAAGTCGGCGCACGCCAGCGCCGCTTGGGGCAGGCCGAGGTTCGCGTAACCCCACGTGCGGCCCGCGTCGCCGCTGACGAGCACCGCGCCGCCGTCGCACGCGGCGTAGCACATCGGCTGGCCGGTTTTGCTCACGGCGGTAGACACCGCGAGGCCGTTGATCGCGCGCCCGCCCATCGGGTCCAATTCTGCGTCGCGGTAGCTGTGCCCGTCCGTCTCGAACGCGCCCACAACACCGAGCTTCCCGGCGGCACCGCCCGCGAGCAGCACCTTCGTGGTGGGCAGCACCTCCGCGGCGCGCGTGCCCGGCAGCCGCGCGTCTTTCACCGCGTCCCACGATTCGCCGCCGTCTTTCGTGACGAACGCGCTGTTGGGGAACGCGCCGGTCGCTTCGCCGAACGCGAACCCGGTCTTCTCGTCGAGGACCCGCACCGCGGCGAGCGGCGGCATCACGTTCGTTCCCAGTTCCGTCCAGTTCACCCCGCTATCGACCGTGTGCAGCATCACGCCCACGCTCGTCCCGTTCGGCCCGTCGATCCGACCGACCGCCCAGCCCACGGTCGGCGAAACGAAGTGCACCCCGCGCAGGCTCGCGCGGGTCCCGGTCTTCTGCCGCTCCCACGACTTCCCGCCGTTCATGGAGTGCCACACGGTGCCGTCGTCGCCGCACGCCCAGCCCTCTTTGTCGTCGACGAACTGAACGGCGTGCAACCCGGCGTCGGCGAACGCGACCGGCGGCTGCGCGCCGGCCGGCGCGGCAAGTGCTGCGAAGAGTGTCAGCGAAAGGCAGAACCGGCGCATTGTGCTCCCTCATGCGACCAACGGGGAGCGGCGAGATAGGCGAAGTGGCGAACGGAAGCTAGTGGAGTTTCGCGCGCCCGAACGTCGAACCGCCGGCGCGTGCCGGCGGGTTGCACAAGTGGCA
>JALHRI010000226.1 GCA_022841525.1 Alphaproteobacteria bacterium
CGGTATCGCACCAGAAAATCAAGCACGGTTGTTTGAGATGTTCACGCGGCTGCATACCGTCAAGGCTGAGGGTTTGGGGTTGGGGCTGTCGATTGTGCAGCGCATTGTCAATAAACTAAACGGCAAAGTCGGCGTCGAAAGCGAAGTGGGTGTCGGCAGCACCTTCTGGTTTATGTTACCTGCACCGACAGTTAGTTGCGCCGTAATCAAAGTGGCAGACCCTAAGTTGACCCTTCCCCACGCATAAGGTACACTGATACCAAACCGCACCTAAACGATCAGCCGGCGGGACAACCGCCGATGTCAGTCAGGTTTTTTTGATAATTCGATTCATTGTTTTCGCGTGCTGCGACAGACGCATAGCGTAGTTTGCGCGTGAGAACGGCTCCCTTCGGAGGATGACTGCATGGCAAAATTGAGCAAGGACAAGCTGCTGGAATGGTATCGGCAGATGGTACTGATCCGCGATTTTGAAACGCGCTGCGATGAGTTGTACCGCGAGAAGAAAATCACCGGCGTCTATCTCCATCTATACAGCGGTCACGAAGCCAGCGGCGTGGGCGCACTGGCGGCGCTGCGCGAGTCTGACCACGTGATTACGGCCTACCGCGATCACGGTATCGCACTGGCACGCGGGGTTGACCCGAAGCCGGTGATGGCAGAAATGATGGGCAAGCGAACCGGCACGAGCGGCGGTAAAGGCGGCTCGATGCATCTGGCAAGCCGCGAACACAATTTTTGGGGCGGTTACGCGATTGTCGCCGGACATCTGCCGCTGGCAGCGGGGATCGCGCTCGAAGCGCAGTATAACAACACCGACAATGTGGTGCTGTGCTTCATTGGCGACGGCGCGACCAATAATGGGTATTTTCACGAGGCGCTGAATATGAGCGCCGTGTGGAATCTGCCGGTGGTGTGGATCATTGAGAACAATTTTGTTGGGATGGGGACGCGCGTCGAAGATGCGAGCGGCCAGACCGAACTGCACAAACGCGCCATTGCCTACGACATGAAAGACCTGGGGCGCGTGGACGGGCAGAACGTGATTGATGTCTATAACATTGTCAGCAAAGGCGTAGAATACGCACGCAAAAACGGGCCGGTGATGATCGAGTCGATCACCTACCGTTACAAGGGGCATGGCGTTTCGGATCGCAGCTACGACAAGCGTTTTGCCGACGAATTGGCGGAATATGTGACCAACAAAGACCCGATTGTGATTCTCAAGCGGGTTTTGACGGAACAGCACAATGTCA
>JALHRI010000227.1 GCA_022841525.1 Alphaproteobacteria bacterium
GGTTCACCCCGGTGGTGTGGACCACCGGTGCCCTGCTGAGCGCGGCGCTGGTGCTGCTCCTCACCGGCCACACGGTCATGGCCGTCCCCATCAGCGGGGTTTCGCTGGCCTCGGGGCTGTTGGTCCTGCTCGACCCGCCGTCCCGCTCGTCAGCGCGAGGAGGAACGCGACGCCTCGCCGACGCGCTGCACGACGACGAGTCCGATCCGCAGGCGCCCGCAGCGCCGGCGCCCGCCCCCGCGGCGGGAACTGACGCCGAACGGGAACGCCGCGGCGAAGCCGGCGAAGCCGGCGATGACGAGCAGGCGGCCCGCCGTCTCGAAGCCGACCTGCGCCGGGAACGGCTGGAGGCGCTGTACGTCGAGCGCCACGAGCTGGCCGAGGAGCTCGCCTGGCACGACGAGGCGCCCGAGCAGTACCGGGCCGACGACCCGACCCACGGCGACCCGACCGAACGCGACGACGAAGCCGGCGACCGCGACGGCCCGAGCGAAGCGATCGACTTCGAACAGCTGCTGGAGATGCGGCGCCGTCGGCTGGCGTTGCTGCACGAGCAGCGGCGGGTGACCGAACGTCACGCCATCGCCGAACGCCGGCGCGGCGCCCAACAAGAGCTGGCTCGCCTGGAGCGACTGCTCTCGGCCCAGACCGCCGTTGGCTGGCGGCGCTCCGCCTCCTCGCTGTTCGCCCGCTGCAGCGCCGAGCGCTACGTCGGCCTCGACATCGCCACCACGACGGCGACCACGGTGGCCCTGCTGCCCGACGGCACCACGGTGGCGGTGGACCGGCTCAGCCGTCGCTACCGGCAGCTGGTGGCCCTGGCCATCCGGTTGGCGGTGGCCGACGTCGAACACCGCGGCGAAGCCCTGGTGCTCGACGACGTGTTGGTCGGGCTGGACGACGTGCTGCTCGCCGCCACCTGCGCCGCCCTGGCCGAGCGCAGCACCGAACGCCGGCTGTTCGTGTGCACCGGCTCAGCTCGCGTCGCCGGTGCGTTGCGGCGGGCGGAGCGCCGGGCCCGCCTCGTCGAGCTGCGCTGAGCAGACGGCGCGGGCCGGCAGGCCAAGCACCTCGCCAGGACGGGCAAGGGACCCGGCGCAGGCGGCGACCATCCGTACGTTGTCACACCCACTGGGTTACAACGGGGGCATGGGTACGAGCAGCTCCACGATCACCACGGCGGCACCGTCCGCCGGGACGGGCGTGGCCGTCGCCGTCGCACCCGTCGCACCCGGCATGCCGACGCACC
>JALHRI010000228.1 GCA_022841525.1 Alphaproteobacteria bacterium
TGGGATTGATACTTTCCAGTTACGTTGTGTTTATAGATATTGAATTTGATCTGCTCTTTGATAAGCAGGATCTGCTGCATTTCAAGACTAAGACCACGAAGACGAAGGCGGTTTGTAGCACCTTCCATCGTATCTTCCCACTCTTTTCTAGTCTTATTGCCTTTCTGGAACTGACCTTGCATAGGCTGGTTTACGCCATTGAGCTTATCTGCCAAGCCCATCAAGGAAGCCATGTCTTGAATTACAGTTTCTGTACCACGAGAATCAAAGGGAATCTGATGATAAGCATCCGTAATCTTCTTACCATTCATCAGACTGTTATCTTTGATTGGAATCTTAGGTGCTGCAAAAGAAGTGTCAATGTGAGAAGGGCTTAGGATAGAAGGATCATACAAAGCTCTATCCATAACAGCACGACGAGCAGAATTGAGCCTAATAGAGAAGAGTTTAGAAGAACCTTCCTGGAATGCAATAGAATTCTCAGCAACCGACTGCGTCTGATATCCAAATCCGTCCTCGCTAGGTTGTCCTATGTAGACCGGAAGTGTGTCATACACATTGAACTGTCTTTCTGCAAAGACAAGATGTTCATGGTTGACAAAACAAAGCTTCCAGACTTGCGGAGTCCCCTTAGAAGGAACGCTCATCTTCATCATATTGGGAATAATACGAGCATAGATAGTAACAAACTCAAAACAGTTAGAAAATCGACCAGAATTACCTGTTCTTCCACTAGTAAGATAAGCATCCCAGTCAAAATGTCCTCCTTTTCTATACTTCCTAGAGCCTAAGATAGACGAGATTTGAGGTAGTTCACGATAGTAAGCACCTGCGGCCGCCGGGCCATTCTTATTTAGCTTAGAATCAAAGGCTTTAGCTTCATTGTAAGCATTCTTAGTCCTATTCATCATTGTAAGACGACGTTTTAGCTCTACAGCAGAGATAAGTTCGATATGGCCGTGGAAATCTGCACAATAGGGGATGTCAGCAGGAAGAACACGAGTATCAATGATAGTATTGTAGGGATCCCAACGCTTGAGTTTGTTATAGTATTGGGCCGCAGGAGCAATTGGGCTATTCTTACTCTTTATCTGTTCATATGCAGACAGAATATTGAAATCATCTAGCATACACCAGTCAAGTTCAAGAGTAGAAAAGTTATATTTAGCATCATCATAGAAAGAAAGTGAAAGCTGTCTAGCATATCGACCTTGTTTAGCGTGTTT
>JALHRI010000229.1 GCA_022841525.1 Alphaproteobacteria bacterium
CCGGTGCACGCCCGATTGTGCCGAAAATTCCCGGATTGGAAGCGGCACGCTATTACACTTCCGACACTATCTGGTCACTGACGCAGCGGCCGCAACGTTTGATCGTATTGGGTGGCGGGCCGATTGGCTGCGAACTGGCGCAAGCCTTTGCGCGTTTGGATTGCCGTGTAACGCAGATTGTCCGCAGCGATTTGTTGCCGCGTGAAGATACCGATGCGGTAGCGTTGATAAAAACTGCATTGCAAGCCGATGGCGTGAAGATACTGACGCACGTTGAAACACTACGCTGCGAAAAAGAGGGTGATGCCCAGTATTTAGTGGTGCGTAGTTCAGATGACGAGGAAATGGAATTGCCGTTTGATGCGCTGCTATGTGCCGTCGGGCGAACAGCACGCACCGAGGGCTTCGGACTGGACGAGCTTGGTATTCCGGTATCGTCTCAGCACACCATTGAAACCGATGCCTGGCTGCAAACCCTCTACCCGAATATTTATGCGTGCGGTGATGTTGCCGGGCCGTATCAATTTACCCATACGGCTGCTCATCAAGCGTGGTATGCATCGGTTAATGCATTATTTGGTGCCTTCAAGCGGCTCAAGGCCGATTATTCGGTGATTCCATGGACAACTTTTACCGATCCTGAAGTCGCGCGTGTTGGATTATCGGAGAATGAAGCGAAACAGCGTGGTATCGCTTACGAAGTGACGCGTTTTAATCTGCAGGACCTGGATCGCGCAATCGCTGATGAAGCCGCGCATGGCTTTGTCAAAGTGCTGACCGTACCGGACAGGGATCGCATTCTCGGCGTCTGTATCGTTGGCGTTCACGCCAGCGATTTACTGGCGGAATTTGTCTTGGCGATGAAGCATGGTTTGGGTTTAAACAAAATTCTGGGCACCATCCACACCTATCCAACTTGGTCGGAAGCCAATAAATATGTGGCGGGGGAATGGAAGCGTGAGCATGTGCCGCAATGGCTGATGAAATGGGTGGAGAAGTATCATGCTAAGCGACGGGAAAAATAAGTGAAAAAGTCGAATTGAGGTATGCTGATTTTCATGGAGTCCAAAGTTTCATAAAATGGAGACACGAAATGAGGGATGAAGATGGAATTACCCCGCACCCAATATAGTCAGGAATTTCGGGAGCAATCAGTTAAGTTTTTAAAGAAAGTGGATTGACTCTGGTTGAAGCAGCAAAACGGCTGTCGTTACCC
>JALHRI010000230.1 GCA_022841525.1 Alphaproteobacteria bacterium
ACCGCCGATTCCTGAGCTGGACGAGTATGGCCGCGGTACGTACAAATACATTGGCAAAGATGCCACAGTGATTTTGAACCAGGATGGACAGCTAGTGACCGCCTGGGCGAAGACTCGTAATGGATGGAGAAATCCGTGAGCAACGTTCTCGACGCTATTCCAACGGAGCCGCGTGCTGTCATAGTTGAAGAACTGATGCGATTTGATCCGGCTCTTCTGGCTGAACTTCGCGCTACCCAAGCACCGACCAATAAGCAGAGGGAGTCCGTTGAAAGTGTGCTTGCTCGCGTATTGGTAAAGAGCTTTGGGCCGGACTGGGAGCCGAGTGCGCGCGGACTGGCAGTTGAACGCGCAATTTCTGCGTTCTTTGAGGCTTGGCCAATGGATGAGTAGCATCAATGAGATTCATTATTCGCCGGGCAACTGTGGCTGCCGCCTAGCCATATCATCAATCAACTTTCAATCTATGAGGACGCACTGCGATTCCGACCTCTCGGTGACGCGCGCCAGATGGCGGATGTCGCTCAGGAAGGCGTGCTACGTCCCCGGCGACCGATGGCACAATGCGAACTGGGATTGCAATCCTCATAATTCCCCGAACTCTCGGTGGCAAAACATTACTATCGGAAATCTCCCGCCCACAGATGATTGGAAGAAGAATGACCGTCTTTCGCGTAAGGCCCGATAGCTATCTTGGTGACGAAGCCGTTCTAGCTTATGCGGATCGGGCGGGAATGCGTATGTTTAATTCGGCCGTGATTTCAGCATTGGAAGACGGCAACGCGAGTTTCGAGATCGACGGCATTGAGCATCGGATAATCCGGCAGCGCAATACGGCTGACGTCGAGCAGGGTTCGCGAACCGTTACGTGGCGATTCGACGATGCAAAGCTAATAGAAATCCTCGATCTAGTAGCACCACTGATTGATGACGAGGGCGCTGGTCATCAGTACCTAGATATTAATAGCCCGGCTTCGACACTCACTTTATCGGTTGACGAGTACGTCAACGTGTGACAGGCGAAGTGGTCACCGCTTGGGCCACTGCTCGTGATGTATGGAGAAATCCGTGAGCAACGCTTTCGACGCTATTCCACCGGAACCCCGCGCTCTCATCGTGGAAGAGCTGACGCGTCGTAGCCCTGCCCTCCTTGCGGAGCTTCGCGCAACACCGCAGCCGACCAATAACCAGATCGACGCCGTGGTGGATGTGC
>JALHRI010000231.1 GCA_022841525.1 Alphaproteobacteria bacterium
TCGAGTTTTTTAATGCGCATCCGAAAGGGGTGGACGGCGCCAACAGCAAATCGCTCAGCCAGCGTTTGTTCGAATTGCGTTTGCGGCTGGCCTTTGCTTTATTGGGTCAGGAAGCAACAGAACTGACTGAATATGGTCAATCCATCCTCGACCAGTTAATCAGGCAGACCCAAGCCTTAAACGGCGAAAGTTTTATCGTCCGGCAGCATTGGGAAGTGGTAGAAAAATACCGCGATGCCAACGCCTGGAATGCCCTCAGCGATTTAGACCTCAAGGAGCTGCACGACCACATCGCCCCTTTAATGATGGAAACCGACCAGGACGAACTGGCCAAACGTTTTGATGCCTTGATGCTGGACATCCAGTTGAGCGTATTGAATGGCGAAAAAAAACAAACTGCGCTGATTCAGAAAGTCGTGACCACCGCAGGCAAGCTGAGTAAAAAAGCCAGCATCCCATCGGTTGCTCAAAAAATGGAGACGCTGAAAGCAGTACAGCAGAAAATATTCTGGGAAGGCGCCACCATTCCGGGGATAGAAAGGATACGCATTGAACTGCGCGACATCCTTAAATTTTTGGATTCGGAAAATACGCCGATCTATTTTACCATGTTTGAGGATGAGTTTTCGGGGGCATGGCAAGAGCATACCCTGGTTTATGGCTTCAATGATTTAGATGCCTACAAACGCAAAGTCGAGCAGTACTTAAAAGAACAAAGCAACAACCTGATTATTCTTAAACTCCGCAACAACATACCGATCACCAAAGATGAATTAGCGGGTTTGGATAAAATGCTATTCGAACAAGGCAGCATCGGCACCAAAGCAGAATTTACAAAAGCCTATGGCGAGCAACCCTTAGGGAAATTTATCCGCAGTATTGTTGGCCTGGAGGTACAGGCAGCCAAATTAGCCTTTGCCGAAATTCTGAACAATCAAACCTTAAACGCGCAGCAAATTAAATTTATAGACACCCTGATCAATTTCCTGACCGTTAAAGGCATGATCGAACCGGCCATGTTATTCGAAGCGCCATTCACGGATATTAATTCAAATGGCGTTGCCGGTTTATTTGATCATGCCGTAGCTGCAAAAATTATTTCTTTAATTGAAACGATCAATCACAATGCTGATGCAGCGTAGGAAATGGTCAGCGGAAACATTTATTACAACGCGCTTGTAAGCAACACCATTGAAACCCGCAAGCT
>JALHRI010000232.1 GCA_022841525.1 Alphaproteobacteria bacterium
TGATGCTGGCGTCGGTCTGGATGAAGTTCTGGTAGGCCAGGCCCTGCAGGCCGGAGCGGCCCAGCGCCGAGACGATGCCCGAGGTCACCGTCTGGCCGAGGCCGAAGGGGTTGCCCACCGCCACCACGAAGTCGCCCACGCGCAGCGCCTCACCGCGCGCCAGCGGCAGCTCGGCGAGGTCCTCGGCCGGAATGCGCAGCACGCCGACGTCGGTGTCGGGGTCGGAACCGACGAACTCGGCGGTCACCGTGCGGCCGTCGGACAGGGTCACGCTGATGTCGTCGGCGCCCTCGATCACGTGGTTGTTGGTCAGCACCAGGCCCTCGCGGGCATTGACGATCACGCCCGAACCCAGTGATTGCTGCACGCGCTCCTGCGGCACCATCGGCAGGCCGAAGAAGTGGCGGAAGAAGGGGTCCTCGGCCATCGGGTTGCGCACCCGCACCACGGTCTTGCTGTGGATGTTCACCACCGCGGGGGTGACCTGTTCGAGCATCGGCGCCAGCGAAGGCAGCGGCTGCCCATCGACCACCGCCGGCAGCGCCGCCTGCGCCGGCCGCAGGCCCTGCGTTGCAACGGTATACAGGCCGATCGCTGCTAGGGTCAGCAGGGCGCCGAACGCGGCGCTGCGCAGGCGGCCGAAAGCGCGGGCGCGGCTGGCGTCTCGAAGCGGAGCGGTGGGGTGCGACATGCGTGTGTCCTCTTGGCGGGGCTCGATGCAGGTGGGCCACGCAGACCCGCGCGAGGCGCGCGGGTTCCGCACGGGGCCGCAGTTGGCCGGCGAGTGTTCAGGGCCCGGCTTCCGCGCCGACGACAACCGCGCCGAACATGCCCATAGGGTGGGTCTTGACCCACCACGGCCTCGACTTTCGCGCCGGTCATTGATCTCGCATAGGGTGGGTCTTGACCCACCATGGCCTCAACTTTGGCGCCGGTCGTGACCGAGGCGAGGGTCCAGCTCCGGTGGGTCGAGACCCACCCTATGGAATGGCTTTGACCTTGGCGCCGGTCGTGACCGAGGCGAGGGTCGAGCTCCGGTGGGTCAAGACCCACCCTATGGAACGGCTTCGGCTTCCGCGCCGGTCATCGAACGCGCATAGGGTGGGTCTTGACCCACCATGGCCTCAACTTTGGCGCCGGTCGTGACCGAGGCGAGGGTCGAGCTCCGGTGGGTCAAGACCCACCCTATGGAACGGCTTCGGCTTCC
>JALHRI010000233.1 GCA_022841525.1 Alphaproteobacteria bacterium
CAAACTGTATGAGGAAAAGTCCAGGCAGAACACGATCGACGCATTCCCGGGAGCCAAGGGGCCCGGCAACAGCGCACCTGCGGTGCGTAGCGCAGCGGGCTCGCGCCCGCAGCTACCCTATGCGCAGGGACTCGAGGCGATCGACTCGCACGCGGTCACCGTTCGCCACCTGCGTCTGGACTCGCGTGCCGCAGCGAATGCCTGGAGAATCGCAGATCCAACGTGTCGAGCACCGTGTCACGGGTGTGGACCGCGTGCGAGCTGACGACGTTGCCCTCGAGCATCTACGGGGTAGCTGCGGGCGCGAGCCCGCTGCGCTACGCACCGCAGGTGCGCTGTTGCCGGGCCCCTTGGCTCCCGGAATGCGTCGATCGTGTTCTGGCTGGACTTTTCCTCAACCAGTGTGGGTAGCGTTGACAGGCAAGAGGGGCCTGAACGGTTACTGCCCCCAGAGCTCTACGGCGCGCAGGCGTCGGTCGGCGAGCGGTCGATCGTCGTGGGCTCGATCTCGATCCGGCGCAGCGAGAAATACACGCCGACTCCGATGCGACCCAACGCTGGCGGCGTAGCGTTTCGATCCGAACACGCTTCCTCGCTCCCGCGAATGGGAATGTCGACGAACCCGGCGACGATGGCCAAAGCCTGCGCATTGGAGACGAACTCGCGAATCGCCCGAAGCACCGCGCTCCCGTCGATCGATCCACCGAGGTTGCCCGAAGATCCATCGGTCTCGTCGATGGGAAACGAGAGACGAGCGTCTTCGATCCTCGCTTCGGGGTCGAACACCAATCCGTCGAAGATGCTCGCGGCTGCAATCGTGGTGACCGACCGCTGATCAGGGACGACCCTCCCCGATCGAATGCTCGCTCGCAGTGGAGCGATCACGGGTCGGTCCAGAGCCCCGCCGATCACCGAGCTCGAGAGAACGCCGTATCGCCCTGGGACGCCGCCGTCCGCGCAACCGTCGACAGGATGCCCCTCGTAGACGAACACCGTCACTTCTCGATCGTCGTCGAACGCATCGACGCCCGTGACACGAACGAGTAGCGAGCGCGGGCGTCGAGAAAACCGTTGCCGAATGACCGGCCGAACTCCCTGAGGAAACTGTACGGACGCCGCCGCCGCGACCGCGTCGAGTACACCAGGGAGCGCGTTGTCGACGCCTCCCGCACAATCACGGGTACGTAGGCAGCCGGTCGACACCG
>JALHRI010000234.1 GCA_022841525.1 Alphaproteobacteria bacterium
GCGTGGCCCAAAATGAAGCAAGAATTAGGCAGCCTAGCCACCACAACCGAACCTCTAGTTTTGAAAAGTCTGGAACTTGGGGAGATGTTAGATTCCCTGCGGCGCAGCCAGATCAATTGGCGGAAGTTTTCGTCCACATCGTTGTTATTCCAATGATGCCGGGATCGTAGGAACGTGGCGCAGCCTCAAGTCGATCAATCGTTGTAGATGAACAACTAATAAGGAAAACCGAAAACCTGATCTGAATCTTCCGTCGAGGCGCTCGTAAAACGCAAAAGAGTCTGCGGAGATAAATGAAATGTGGAAATGCGCCAACGCAGTAAGTTTCGCTTAATTTTGGTTCATAGAATTGCGGCGCTCGGCATCCGCTGATGGCTCGATGAGTCGCGTTCGGTGACGCGCTCCAAGGAGACAAGATGCCCATGCGACTGATGCTGGTTGACGACAATGAAAACGATCTGCTGTTCACTCGCCTTGCTTTACAGCGTAGCGGCGTAGATTGCGAAGTCTTCGCGTTCGAGCGCGCCGAGGAGGCGTTGGCTCGCCTGAGAGATGATCCAGCGCATGACATCGACATCATCTTGTTGGACATCAACATGCCAGGCCTTGATGGGTTTGGTTTTCTCGCTGCATTTGAGGCGCTCCCCGCATCTCGACATGTTGCCGTCGTGATGCTGACTTCGTCGTCCGACCCATCAGACCAAGAGCGTGCGTTCCTGCACCGTTCAGTGCGACGATTTTTGATCAAACCACTCTCTAAGGTTGATGCGGCTTCTCTGATCGAGCTGATCAGGAAACAGTGAGGTGGGGGAGAACTGACGTATCTACGGATACCCAGCTCAACTCAAACATCACTGGGGCTAGGGCAAGATGGCTGTTTGAGGCTCTCCACAAAGATCCCCCTTGTCTTCATTGCAAAGAAGAGCGCCCGATTGGGCTGGAAATCGCGGTCAGTTCCAGCGTTAACAGTGCTGCAGAAGACGCAGACTCTGACTTCGATTCAAGGAGCCACATGCCACTGCAGTCGCTGTTTGTGAACTTCACCCGATCGCACCGAATGGCCTATGCGGTGGGTTGCTTGGTGCTGGTGCTGTCTCTGGTTGCCCTGCTGAATGCGCCAGCGAATTTGGCGGTTGCCTTGCTGCACGACCGTGTGCTGGGCGTTCACATCGTCCTCGAGCTGTTCGCCATTGTGGTGGCGGTAT
>JALHRI010000235.1 GCA_022841525.1 Alphaproteobacteria bacterium
TTCGCGTTCTCGATGAGACCGCTCATGGAGCCCGTGGTGTCGAGCACAAAGGCGACCTCGACCACCGGCTTCGGAGCATTGGCCTGCACCGACAACGGTACGAGCAATCCCGCGAACAGCGCGAGATAAACAAGCGTCATTTTCATAAAACCCTCTCCCAAAAAGGTATCTTTCCAAGTTGCGCGCGGATGCTTGGGGCCGATGCGGGCTGAAGGGAGATGGAACCGCGGCAGGCAGCCGGCGCGGATGTGGCAAATTTTGCGCTCTTTCAGGTAAAGCGTGCTGCCGGAATTTTTCGCTGTTTCACGAGAACGGCGCGATTGTTATTATTGTCTCGCCAACCATGACAAATCCTGTCCCGGTCCCGCCGCTTTTCGGCCAAAACAATTTCGAGCCTGCGCGCACCATCTGCCGCGGTACGATTCGGCTGCTGCACGCGATGGGGTATGCGGCAACCGTTGAATTGCCACTGCCTTCCGGGCGGCGCGCGGATATCGCGGCTGTCGGGCCCTCAGGCGAAATCTGGATCGTCGAGGTGAAATCGTGCCTCAACGATTTCCGCACCGATGAGAAATGGGAAGAATATCGCGCGCATTGCGACCGGCTGTTCTTCGCCGTCGACTGCGACTTCCCGCAGGAAGTGATTCCTGACGAAGCAGGATTGATGGTCGTTGACGGCTATGGCGGCGCGGTTTTACGCGAGGCAACCACGCACCCGTTGGTCGCCGCGACCCGCAAAGCGGTGATGCTGCGGATCGCGCGGATTTCGTCGTCGCGGTTATCCGCGATCAACGATCCGAGAATTCAGGCCGAACTTTTTTAAGTTAGCGCGGCGCGCGTTTTGCGAGAATTCGCTGCAAGGTGCGGCGGTGCATGTTCAGACGGCGCGCAGTTTCCGAAACGTTGCGTTCGCAAAGTTCGTAAACGCGCTGAATATGTTCCCAGCGCACGCGATCTGCCGACATCGGCTTTTCCGGCGGCGGTGCCTTTTCACCCCCGGTCGCGGTCAAGGCCGAATAAATATCGTCGGCATCGACCGGCTTTGCGAGATAGTCGACCGCGCCCATCTTGATTGCTGTCACCGCGGTTGCGATGTTGCCGTAGCCTGTGAGCACGATACCGCGCGCGTCCGGGCGCTTTTCTTTAAGCGCCGAGATGACATCGAGCCCATTGCCGTCGCCGAGGCGCATATCGACTACCGCAT
>JALHRI010000236.1 GCA_022841525.1 Alphaproteobacteria bacterium
CGGAAAACCAGCTGCCGAAAGAAATCAAGCAGAACCTCGCGAACCTCGCGAACTTCATCGTGAAACATACGATGACGCTGGAAGCCGCGATTGAAAAGAAGCCGGAAAGCGTCGGCGTTCTGATCAACATTAATCGCGAAATCGCAGCAGGCCTCCGCACCACGCAGCAGGCGGCGTAAAACTCGCGCAATAGCCAAATAGAAAACGCCGCGGTGGATCTCACCGCGGCGTTTTTCTTTGTCCTGATACTTAGATGAAGTTGACCAGCGAGAGCTGCGAGAGCATCGCGGTAACCTGCAACGAGGCTTGCATCCGCGTGTTCAGCGCAAGCAGCTTTACACCTACTTCCTCGGTCGAAATATTCTCGACATCGTCGATCATGTCCTGCAACACGGGGGTGCGTTCCGCCAGGCGTTTCTTTGCGGCCTGCGCAGAAACATTGGCACCCGCAATCTCGGTTTGAATTGCTTCGATCTGCTGCGTTCCCGTTGGGACATCCATCGCCGCACCGACGCGCGTTGCCAGCGCGTAATATGCGTCACGCCCGTTCGGGTCCGTCGCGGAAAAGCTGACCGCTGCGAATACGGCCTCGTTCTGCACGATCCAGCGAATACCTTCTTCGTTCGCGCGTGCGCCGTAGTTGACGGTGATCGCATCATCGACACGCGCAACAGAGGTTGCCCGCGAATTGTCGGTGGCATCGTCGCCGAGATACCAGGAAATCGTATTCGACGTAGTACCGTTCGTGAGCGCGGTTGCGGCATAGAACGGCGGCGACCCCGCTATACGCTGCGGCGGGTTGGACGCGTCGGTTGCAAAAAAATCCTCGCCGGCCTGCATCGCGGACGCCGCGACAAGCTGCGTGCGGCCAAGTTCCTGCAGTTTGGCGCTGACGGCGGAGGTCAAATTCGTTGCCGTGTCGTCGGCGGTTGCGCCAATCAGAAACTGATTCTCGCCCGCAGGCGTCGTTGTGGTCGCGGTCAGATCGATTGATGTCGAAGTACCGTCCGGCATGGCCAGCGTAATGCGAACGGTACCGCCAGCAGGCGGGTTCGCACCAAGATCAATTTCAAGGGAAGCGGGCGCGGCGGTTGGGCCGGTGATGGTGGCGCCGAAGCTCGTCGTAGCACCCGTGATCTTGAAACCGAATGGGTGCGCACCGTCTTCCTCGATAGAAACAACATCGCCGACAGCGGCATTCAC
>JALHRI010000237.1 GCA_022841525.1 Alphaproteobacteria bacterium
TGGCCGGCAGTGCTGTTTGGGTTGGGTTTGGCGACGCTCATGCTGGCTTTAACATTTTTGGATAAACTGAACCTGCGTTGGCTGCCCATTTTTGGTTTGCTGGTAGGATTGGGGACAGTTGTCGCTACTACGGTGTTGATGTTCTTCAAAAACGCGGTTCACGCCCATGTTTTCTGGGATTTTCCGCCGGGATTGATGTTCGCCATTTTGCAGCGTGCCTGGGTTTGGGCAGCCGCCGGTGGGCTGGTCGGGCTGGGCTTGACGCTGTGGATAAAATCTTTCAAACATGACCACAAGCAACCCTCTCAAGAAGTGGCTGAAGACGCAGCTTGAAGCCCTGGTGAGTGTACAACGCTGCACGTTTAACCAGGCCGCCATGCAGGACTACGAACCGGATGTGGTCGTGTACCTGTGGACGGGAGCGCGTGTTCACATTTACATCCTGACTCAGACGCCCAAAACTCGCTTTATCAAGGCAGTTTTGCAAAATGACAGCCAGCTCGGTATTGGCTCGTTATTTATCGTCAGTGCCGACATTGTGCCGTTTAAATCGTCGAAGCAAACGTTCAGACCGGATGAATGGCTGCTGGCGGTTCACGCGCTGACGAATGACCGCGTTTATCTGTACACACCGGACAGCCTGCTGCAAGCGCACTTCGAGAAAATCGGCCTGACAGACAATTATCGGGTGATGTTTGGTGCGCCAGTCGAGATCCAACAACTGCGCTATGCCCGCGTCACGATCAAGCTGCAAGCGGTGAAGGGCTTCTGGATGCTGGCCGATTTTGGCACAGATGCGTTCTGGAAAAAGCAGGCGCAGGATGGCAGCTATTACGAAATTCCCGCGTATAAACGTGAACAACACCCGCCGCCCCGAAACGCCCATCATGGCCGCGCCAGCACGAACGGGAGCAGCCAACGACAGACACAGCAGCCCGTTTCGTCTAAGCTGGAAGAGTCGTATCAACTGCTCGGTTTGCCGGCGGGCGCCACCCGCGATGAGGTGAAATCGGCTTTTCGCAAATTAGCGTTTCAGGTGCATCCTGATGTGAGCCAGCTTGAAAAGAACGAGGCGGAAGCCCGCTTTAAGGCTCTGAGCGAGGCGTATGAATTCATCAAATCCGCGAATGAATGGTGAATCAGGCGGTACGACCCAGCAGCGACCACATATAACCTTTGCCCGGCGCGAAGAAAAA
>JALHRI010000238.1 GCA_022841525.1 Alphaproteobacteria bacterium
AAACAAAAGAATAGAAAATCGTAATTATTTCTAAAATAATAAATATATTTCTATTTTTTTAGCATCTTTTATTAATCCGCCACTTGTCGCAAATTGACTACGTATTCATCAACTCACGGAGTCAACCATGCAAAACCCTTTACTCACTACTAAACAAGCCGCACAAATCTTAGGTGTCAGCATCGCATTTCTGAAACGCTAGGGGTGCGGGTGCCTTTCGTCAAAATAGGCAGCCGGGCAGTTCGCTATCGCCATAGCGATCTGCTCGCTTATATTGAATCTTGCACGCATTTTTCAACCAGTGAGTACTGAGGTGTGTATGCACACGTCAGTACATCAACCCCATGATCTACTCAGTCCCGGTGAACGCGTCGCCGAGAGCATTTTAAGTTTTCTCGATGAACCGGACTGCAACGATAAACGCTGGCGCGCACCGATATTCCGGCAATTGCCGAAGCGCTTAGCCAAAATCGTTGCTCACGATTACAAAGAGACTTATATCTTTGACGGCAGGCAAAGCGCCAATCATGGTTTGCTTAATGCCTACGGATCGGTCACTAAAAACAGCATTGCACTCAATGCAAGCGATGACGACCTGAAAGATTTGGCGAAAAACATCGTCAAGGAAATGCAGCAAATCAGCCGCATATATTTGAAGCTGGAACATGCCGTTTCCTCAATGCTGCACCGAACACAAAAGTATGAAATCGACCGCTCATCGTTAGAAGATCGAGACATTACGATTACCGGCATCTATACCCGCCTGACTGATGAAACCTGGTGGTTGCAGCGACTGCGCAAAGTTCATGCGCAAAAGCTGGAACAGGATGCTATCCGCTTGGGGCTGGTGCATCAACGCGCCGGCCGCTATGTCAGCGATGAAACACTGACAAGACGAAGGGAGCAGAAGAAGCGCATCCGCCGCGTTCTTGATGGATTGTTGGCAACCAACGAACTCGGCCGGAGCTTTACGTTAAGTGAGCTGTCAGAACTGGGTCTAGCCAATCCATATATCCGGCGCAGTGAATTGATGGTGCGTATTTCCAGATTTGAATACATCGCCGATGAACTGGGGCATGCCGGTGAATTCTATACCATCACTTGCCCATCCAGAATGCATGCCCGGCATTCAGGAAGCGGTGAGCGTAACTCCAAATATGACGGCACCACGCCAAAGCAAGCGCAA
>JALHRI010000239.1 GCA_022841525.1 Alphaproteobacteria bacterium
GCTCCCATAGCTGTCAATTTAAGGAATGGACAAAAGGAAGCCGTCCAGAGAAGATAAGTTTTTGCGAAATACACTCTCTGGAATGCATCCTAATGGACACAATTATACCTGAAATTGCTGAAGCGATGTGGACAGTATTGAATGAAGAAGCGCTCTATGCAGGGCGAATGAGTGGGTTTGTGAAACGGAAGCGCAAATTGACCGGGGCGAGTTTTGTGCAAAGTTTAGTGTTTGGTTATTTAGCCCAACCCAGCGCAAGTACTGCGGAATTAGGGCAAGCGGCAGCAAGTATCGGTCTCGATATTAGTCGGCAAGGGTTGGCGCAACGCTTTAGTCCAGCATCGGCGGCGTGTCTGGAAATGGTGTTGTCGGCGAGTTTGCGGCAAGTGATCCATGCCAAACCGGTCGATTTAGACCTATTGAAACGCTTTCGTGCCGTGCGGATTGTCGATAGTAGCAGCATTCGTTTACCCGATAGCTTAGGCTCAATTTGGTCTGGAAGTGGGGGTAATCATTCTAAAAATACGCAAGCGGCGGTGAAAATCTGTGTGGATATGGACTTAGTGACGGGTTGCTTGGATGGTCCGCTGTTACAAAGTGGCTGTGAGCATGATCGGCAAGCCCTAGTCAGGCATCGCCCCTATGAAGCGGGCAGTTTACGCATTGGCGATTTAGCCTATTTTAGTGTCGCGGATTTTGCGGCAATGCAGCAGGCGGGTGCTTACTATTTATCGCGTCTAAAAGCCGGCACCGAGGTCTGCACCTTAAACGGTGACCCGTTGCTGTTGCGCGATTGCCTGCCCAAAACATTGGCAGAAGAAGTGGATTGGGACATTCGTTTAGGCGCGGCGGCGCAACTGCCATGTCGGTTAGTGGCACAGCGCGTTCCCGATGCTGTGGCGGCAGACCGCCAAGAGCGGTTACAGCAGGAAGCCCGGCGTAAAGGACAAACCGTCAGTCAAGAGCGCTTAGATCTGTGTTGGTGGACGCTGTATGTTACCAATGTGCCGCGGGAGTTATTGACGGTGGCGGAAGCCTTCGTCTTCGGACGCAGTCGCTGGCAAATTGAAATACTATTTAAGCTCTGGAAAAGTGATGGGGGGATTGATGAGTCCCGCAGCGCACAACCTTGGCAGATCTTAACCGAGTTTTACGCCAAATTAATTGCCATGGT
>JALHRI010000240.1 GCA_022841525.1 Alphaproteobacteria bacterium
CACCTATACGCTGACCGAGGTGCCAGCGGATATAGGCTATTTCCATGCTCAGTGGCGGCGCAGCAACCCGCTCCCGTACAAGACTGTCCATACGCTGTTGGATGGTGTGCGCGGGCAGGGTCAGTACGTTGGGACCTATCTGGCGTGGGGGGTCAATAACAACGGATGGTGGGGCGAAGGCGAGATCAAGTTCTACATAGATGGCGACCAGGAGTTCCCGACCATTTGCGGTACGGGCACCGAAGACTACTTTGGCGGGGCCTGGAATTTTGAGCATCCACCGGGGCAGTACGGGCAGTTCTCCTCACCCTATTCCGGGATGCCGCAAGTCATCACGCCCGATGGCTTGTACGCGAGCAATCAGCGCTTTGGCCTCTACCGCTGGCATATCACCGATCCGATCCGCTTCCACGACGATCTGCGCGTGACGATTCAGGCGCTCGGCTGGCGTTCCGGCGGGCGTTACCTGCCGCTGCAGGACGACATCGCCTCAACCGCTTCCTGGTATCAAGCCGAACCGCATGCGCCGTTCCCGACTCTCCCCGACCGCGATGCCCTGGAAGTGATTTAACGACGAGGGACGCAAGGCGATCAAGCACCGAACCACGATAGAGACGCGCCTTTGCGTGTCTGCCGCTGCTGCAATAAAGGTGCCTCAACGCCTCATATAGCCACCATGCAGCCGGGGGATGAGCTTCACACGCATCCCCGGCTGTCTCTGCGCCTGCACTGAAGAGGTTGTCGTGGCGCCCTCTGCGCCTCAGCGGTTAAATCCGTTTGGGCTATCCCCGGCTCTGCTGCACCGGGCAGGTGCTGATGCCGAAGATGGCATACAGCGGGCAGAACCCGACCAGCGCTGTCGCCAGCGGGATGATGGCGATCAGGCCCAACCAGCTTTGGAAGTACAACCCGGCGGCGGCAATCGCCACGCCCAGGACAATGCGGATGATCCGATCCATGTTACCTTCATTGCGCTTCATGATGTTGCTCCTCGTGTGTGTAATCGGTCGTTTGAGTTCGCTCTACACATTGGATGCAGATCACCACAAAAGGTTACAGTCCATTTTCCATTCCTTTTGCGACCTGTGCGCCTTCGCGGTTAAGATTTCGGCTGTTATCACTGAACCATGATGAAGGAAGCAGACATGGCAGACCGCATCGCGCTCATC
>JALHRI010000241.1 GCA_022841525.1 Alphaproteobacteria bacterium
CGCCGGGTGTGCCAGCGCGAATTTCAGCGCGACTTCGGCCATACTCAGCCCGGTAGCGGCGATGTCGGCGCGGATTTTTTCCGCCCGTGCCAGACGATCTCCTGCGAAATAATTATTGCGGAAATCATCGGGCGCGAAGGTGCTGTCGGCGGTGTATTTGCCGGTCAGCACACCCTCGTCGAAGACCACGCGCACAATAATGCCGACGTTGTATTCCTGCGCGATAGGCAGCAGTTCCGCTGCCGGCTCCTGCTCAAAGATGTTATAGATCACCTGAACGGTGTCGATCCAACCGTCGCGCATGAGGTCGATGACGCTGTTCTGATCGTGTTCCGGGGTGCTGACACCGATCAAGCGGATTTTGCCCTCGGCCTGAATTTTGCGCAGAATCTCGAACGCCTTCGGATTGCGATTCCAGGCGCGTGTCCAAGTGTGCAGTTGCAGCACGTCGAGCGTGTCGGTCTGCAAATTGCGCAGGCGTTCCTCGACATTTTCGCGCAGGTATTTTTCGGAATAGCGTTCGTTCACGTCGTCATAGGGACTCGGCGGCCAGTTGCCAGGAGCCGGGGGCGTCTTGGTGGCGACGATGACTTTGCCCTGATCGCCACGCTCTTTCAACACCTGCGCGATCAACCGCTCACTTTTGCCGCCGCCATAGCCTGCCGCCGTGTCGATAAAATTCACACCCAAATCTAGCGCCCGGTGCAGCGCCCGCAGCGACTCGTTCTCGTCCTGCGGCCCCCAACTGCCGCCAATCGCCCAGGCGCCAAAGCCGATTTCACTCACGTCGATACTGCGTAATTTACGGTATTTCATGGTTGTGGATTCCTTATAGTCCGACGGACACGCAGAAGCGTGTCCCTACCAGAGCAATGATCATTGTTTGCCGTCAACTTTACCCGATGAAGCAGCGGATGGCGATGGGTTCAGGCTGGGATGTAGACGGTGAAGGTGGTGCCGCTGCCGGCGACGCTATGCACTTCGATGGTGTAGCGATGCACGTCCATGATTTTTTTGACGATGGCGAGGCCGAGACCCGTACCGCTTTCTTCGAGGGTGCGGGCAGCACGGGCGCGATAAAAGCGGTCAAAAATCTGCGGGAGATCGTCGGGGAGGATACCGATGCCGGTATCGCTGATTTCGACCCGCAAAGCGCCGGC
>JALHRI010000242.1 GCA_022841525.1 Alphaproteobacteria bacterium
CCACCGCCGCCACACCTGTTCGCTTGCCATAAGGCAGACGCAAACCGCGGCCGATGGATTGTTCAATCAGCGTGCGGGCATTGGCGGCGCGTAGCGGAACGATGGTATAGAGATTGGTCACATCCCAGCCTTCCTTCAGCATGTTGACGTGAATCACGATCTCGGTCGGTTCGTCCACGCTCTCGACCGCGAGCAAACGGGAAATCATTTCCTCCTCTTCGCTGCCTGAGCGGCTGGAGTCAACCTGAATCACCTTGCTCCGATAGCGTGCGTCAAAGAAAGCCTCCGACTGCAGAAGCACCAAAAGTTGCCCGGCGTGCGTGGTATCCCGTGCGATCACGAGCATGAAGGGTTTGACCGGCGCAACACCGTTTTCCCGGGCATAGGTCAGCAGCTCAACTTTTGTAGTTTCGTGCAAGCGCACGCCGTCTTCCAGCTTGATCTTCTCGATTTCCTCGGGCGTGTGTGCTTTCGCATCAAAATTACGCTGCGTGACAACGGCTGGCTCCTTGACGAAACCGTCCTCCATTGCCCGTGCCAGCGGGTAATCCATCACCACGTTTTTGAACGGCACCGGTCCGCGGCTGGATTCTACAAAAGGCGTTGCCGTCACCTCCAGTCCAAACAAAGGCTGTAATTCATTGATGGCCCGCATGCCTGCCTGCGCGCGGTAGCGGTGTGATTCATCCATCAGCAGCACCAGATCCGGCAAATTAGCCAGATGGTTGAAGTAGCTATCGCCCAGCACTTCTTTCATGCGCTTGATACGTGGCTCTTTCCCGCCACGCACCTCCGAGGTGATCTTAGCGATGTTGAAAATATTGATGCGAACTTCGCCCAATAACTCGCCGCCAAAGATGTTTTGCTGATCATAGTTGTCCCCAGTAATGACGCGGGGCGCATTGAGGGCAAATTCACCGATGCCTTTAAACACATATTTCGGTGTATTTGGCGTGAAATCCGTAATCAGCTTGTTGTAGATCGTGAGATTGGGCGCGAGCACAAAGAAGTTGTTGATACCGTGCGCCAGATGCAGGTAGGCGATAAAAGCGCCCATCAACCTCGTTTTGCCCACACCTGTCGCCAGCGCAAAGCATAGCGAGGGAAATTCGCGCTCGAAGTCTTCCAGCTTAGGGAACTGCGCCTTGAGCGTCGCCAG
>JALHRI010000243.1 GCA_022841525.1 Alphaproteobacteria bacterium
AAGCGCGGCAGTATAGTTCAGGTAGCGATAGACGGTTAGCCATAGAAGGCCAATAGCGAAAATACTGACCGGGAAAAATAGCCACCAGCTAAAGCTGCTAGGTGTAGAATTACTTGAACTCACCCGCAAATACGCTGCTACCACCAGAATCAAAACCAGCGTGTACCATCCACGCCGGCTAATCTTAATTGTTGCGGATGGTTTTTGATTGCTATCCGCCGTATCAATCACTGAAGACTTCGAACTACTCAAGCGCCACCGCCAGCGCCACCGCTTCCGCACCACCCAGACACAACGTAGCCAATCCGCGCTTCAAACCACGCTCGCGCAGCGCATGAATCAGCGTGACCAGTACCCGCGCCCCACTTGCGCCCACCGGATGACCGAGCGCAATCGCCCCACCGTTCACATTCACTTTTTCCAGCGGCACGGCATGACCTTCGCGTTCCAAACCCCGCAAATCGGCTAAAACCTGTGCCGCGAATGCCTCATTGATCTCGAACAGGTCAACATCATTTACCGTCCAGCCCGCCCGTTCGAGCGCCAGCGGGATCGCCTTCACTGGCGCGTAAAACAGCCACTTCGGCTCAACCGCTGCGTGTGCATACCCGACAATCCGCGCTAGAGGTGTGTGTCCATGCTGCTCGGCATAATCTCGACTGCTCACCACCAGTGCCGCCGCCCCGTCGTTCAATCCCGGCGCGTTACCGGCTGTTACCCGGCCATCGTTCTCAAATGCCGGCTTCAGGGCTGCCAGCGCCTCCAACGACGAATCCCGGCGAATCGGTTCATCCGTGTCAACCTCGCGCCCCTTGACCGTCACCGACACGATCTCCGCCTTAAATTGGCCGGCGTCTGTCGCTTTCGCCGCCAATTCATGACTCCGCAGCGCGAATGCGTCCATTTCTGCCCGCGTCACGTCCAACTCGCGTGCGATAAATTCCGCTGCGTTCCCCATGCCCCAGTTGCACAACGTACACCACAAGCCGTCGCTCAGGGCGTCCTTAAGCTGCACATCACCATATTTTGCGCCCTGCCGCTGCGTCAAATCCAGATACGGTGCGCGACTCATGCTCTCCGCGCCGCCCGCGATGAACAGATCGCCATCTTCGGCCTTGATCGCGTTCGCCGCCAGCATCA
>JALHRI010000244.1 GCA_022841525.1 Alphaproteobacteria bacterium
CGGTGTCAATTGCGGGTTAAGCAGAACCGTAAAAGGAACTTCGTCGGCATCGGGATAGCGTTGGTTCTTTTCAAACCCGAAAATCACCACTTGCAAGCTCACGCCGATCTGCGGCGCGGCCAGGCCTGCGCCGTTCAAATGCGCCATCGTATCTTGCATATCCTGAATCAACGCATGCAGTTCTGGAGTATCGAATTGATCGACGGGTTTGGCCACTTCGAGCAATACGGGCTCGCCCATTTTAAGTACCGGTTTAATCGCCATGACAACTCACCACATGTTCCAATATGTTTCTGACACCCACCATCGCTTGTTCAAGCACCGTGTATATTTCCTTGAGCGGTATGCCGGTTACATTGGTTCCGCGTCCGGCGGCATAATTGGCGACTACGGCAATGGCAGCGTAATTTAATCCCAGTTCTCGTGCCAGTGCGGTTTCCGGCATGCCGGTCATACCGACCATATGCGCTCCGTCACGTTCCAGCCGATTGATTTCCGCTGCCGTTTCAAGCCGAGGCCCTTCTGTCGCTGCATAAACCCCGCCATCAATAATTGCTTCATTGGTATTCCTCGCCGCTTGGAGCAGTAATGTCCGGGTTTTCTGGCAATACGGCAGGGTAAAGTCAATATGGGTGACACGTTGATCCGTTTTATCAAAATAGGTGAAATTGCGTCCATGGGTATAATCAATAATCTGATCCGGAACCACCAGCCGGCCCGGCGTCAGGTCGGCGCGGATACCGCCCACCGAGGCCACGGCAATCACATGCGACGGTTTCAATGAGTGCAACGCCCACAAATTCGCACGATAATTGACCACATGCGGCGGTATCGTGTGGCCATGCCCATGCCGCGCCAGAAAAACGATGTCCTCATTTTTCATCTTACCAAACGTCAATGGCCCCGAAGGTTCGCCATACGGTGTGCGTATGATTTGCCGGTGTGATATTTCAAGGCAGGATAATTGCGTCATTCCGCTGCCGCCAATAATTGCAAACATGATTCTCCCGTTTCAATCTTTTACTGCGTAAATCGCCGGCAAATTCCGCCAAAGGCCGTGAATATCCATGCCAAAACCAAACACATAACGATCCGGCACCGTCAATCCGACAAAATCGGCTTTAAATGGTTTGGGCTT
>JALHRI010000245.1 GCA_022841525.1 Alphaproteobacteria bacterium
GGGCGCCTGGGCCTCCAGCCGGGCAATGGCGGCCAGCGTTTCGGTCAGGCCGGTCGCGTCCCGCACGACGCCCGCGCCCTCGCTCATCGCCTTGCGGAGCGTTTGCAGCGCGTCCGGCGCCAGGTCGCTTGCGACAGTCGAGGGCAGGATCACGCCGGCGCCCGATGTCTCCACCGCCGCCGCCCGGCCCGTGCGCCGTCCGAAGGCCGCCGCTTCCAGCAGGGAGTTTGACGCCAGCCGGTTGGCGCCGTGCACGCCCGTCGCGGCGCATTCGCCGACGGCGAACAGGCCCGGCAGACTGGTGCGACCGTCGGGTCCGGCGGCGATCCCGCCCATATGATAGTGGGCCGCCGCGGCCACGGGGATCGGCGTCTCGCGCGGGTCCAGCCCGGCCCGCATGCAGGCCGCGAACACCGCCGGGAATTCCTCGGCCAGCTTCGCCCCGATGGCGCTGCGACAGTCGAGAAACGCCCCGCGTCCCTCCGCCCGCGCCGCATGCACCGCCCGCGCGACCACATCGCGAGCCTGCAGGTCGGCGTTCGCGGCCTCGCCGAGCAGGAACCGGCCGTCCCGGTCGATCAGTCGGGCGCCTTCGCCGCGCAGGGCCTCGGTGGCCAGCGGCATGGGATCCAGACCGACGTCGATGGCGGTCGGATGGAACTGTACGAACTCGGGGTCGAGAATCTCCGCGCCCGCGCGATACGCCGCCGCCATCCCTTCGCCCAGCAGGGCGGCGGGCGTGGTGGTGTGGGCGAACAGGCCGCCGGCGCCGCCCGTGGCCAGCACCACTGCGGGGGCCAGCACCTCGATCACCCGCCCCGAACCGGCCGTTCCACGCTCGATCAGGGCGCCGCGAACCCGGCCGCCGGCGTCCTGCACCAGACCGCGCAGCCGCCCGTCTTCCCAGACCTCGATATGCGGCGAGGCGCGCACCGCAGCGATCAGGGCCGACAGGATCGCCCTGCCCGCTCCGTCGCCGCCGACCCGCGCCACGCGGGCGTGCGAGTGGGCGGCTTCCAGACTGACGGCGAACCCGCCGGCGGCGTCGCGGTCGAAGGGCGCGCCGAGCGACGCCAACCATTCGACGGTCGCGTGGCCGTCGCCGGTCAGGATGTCGGTCGCCTCCAGCTCGACAA
>JALHRI010000246.1 GCA_022841525.1 Alphaproteobacteria bacterium
ACGCGAACGTAACAAAGTGTTCCAGCAAAATTATCCGAAGCGAGTTTAAACGCAAGACCGACTGGTGGCTCTTTAAAATCTGTTTTAAGACTGACAAGTTTTTCTAAATCGCGAGCGGACTTACCAAAAATTTCTCCACGATCGAGCGGAGACGGCAAATACGCCACCACAGCATCTAACAACGGCTGAACACCTTTGTTTTTAAAAGCCGAGCCGCAAAGAATGGGAGTGATTTTCAAAGCGAGAGTGCATTTGCGAATGGAGGTTTTGATATCTTGAGGCGTGAGAGCTTCGCTCGAGAGGTATTTGTCCGCCAATGTGTCGTCGTAATCGGCCAGGGTTTCAATAAGTTTATCGCGATATTTTTGCGCTTCTTCTTGAAACTCTCCGGGAATGTCGATGGTCTGAAAGTTTTCGCCCATGTTGGCAGAGTCTTTCCAATAAAATGCTTTCTGCTCCACAAGATCTATCATTCCCATAAAGCCGTCTTCGGCGCCCATGGGAATTTGAATAGCTGCGGGAACAGCGGCGAGCCGTTCTTTAATAGTCTCGATGCTCATGGCAAAATCAGCACCCACACGATCCATTTTGTTGATGAAGCAAATTCTTGGAACTTTGTATTTATCAGCTTGGCGCCAAACGGTTTCTGTTTGCGACTCCACGCCATTGACCGCATCAAACACCGCAACAGCGCCGTCGAGAACACGGAGGGATCGCTCCACTTCGATAGTAAAATCCACGTGGCCAGGCGTATCGATGATATTGATTCGATACTCTTTCCACGAGCATGTGGTGGCAGCCGCAGTGATCGTGATGCCACGCTCTTGCTCCTGCTCCATCCAATCCATAACGGTGTTACCGTCGTGAACTTCGCCGATTTTATGACTTTTTCCGGTGTAGTAAAGAATGCGCTCGGTAGTTGTGGTCTTACCGGCATCAATGTGCGCCATGATGCCGATATTTCGAGTGTAAACTAAGTCTTCAACTTTTTTCGGGTCGGATACACTCATGAAACTCTAACTTCTAAAGAATTACCAATTGTAGTGCGAGAAAGCTCTGTTCGCTTCGGCCATTCTGTGGACGTCTTCTTTTTTCTTAATCGCGTTGCCACGATTGTTAAAAGCATCCATCAGT
>JALHRI010000247.1 GCA_022841525.1 Alphaproteobacteria bacterium
CAGCGTGTGAATTTATTGGATACTCCCGGACATAAAGATTTTTCGGAAGATACGTACCGTGTTTTAATGGCCGTTGAAAGCGCCTGTATGCTGATCGACGTGGCCAAAGGGGTCGAAGATCGCACAAAAAAACTTTATGAAGTTTGTCGCATGCGAGACATTCCGATCTTCACTTTTGTTAACAAATTAGATCGAGAAGGTAAAGATCCACTGACTTTAATCGACGAGATTGAAAAGACCCTCAACATGCAATGTTACCCTGTGACTTGGCCTCTAGGCATAGGTCAACGTTTCAAAGGGATCGTCGATCGCCTAAATAAAAAAGTCATTTTTTATGATCAACGTCGCGAAGGCGATGAAGTTGAAGTTTTTGATTACAATGGGCCTCAAGATCCCATTTTGGAAAAATATTTAGATTTCGAATCGTTAGCCCAGGTGCGCGATGAATTGGAATTAATTGAAAGTGCACTTCCACCATTTGATCCCCAAGAATTTTTGTCTGGAAAAATTAGTCCGGTTACCTTTGGTTCTGCAAAGCAGAATTTTGGTGTGGATACGTTTTTAAAACTATTTTCTGAAAATGCTCCGGGACCAAAATCTCGACCGACGAAAAATGGTGATGGTGTGGATCCAGAAGCTAATAACTTCACAGGTTTTGTTTTTAAAATTCAAGCCAACATGGATAAGCGCCATCGCGACCGCATTGCGTTTATTCGTATTTGCTCCGGTAAATTTGAACGGGGTATGAAGGTCCATCACGCAAGGCTTGAACGGGAACTGCGACTTTCGTATTCCAGCCAATTTATTGCGGCTGATAAAGAAACAGTTGATGTGGCTTATGCAGGTGACATCGTGGGCGTTGGAGACACAGGAAATTTTGCAATCGGCGACAGTGTTTACAGCACCAAAAAAACAGTTTTTGAAGATATCCCAAAATTTGCCCCGGAACTTTTTGCGAAACTTTCTGTGCGTGATGCTCTTCGTAGATCTAAAATGCAGCAAGCCTTAAATCATTTATCCGAAGAAGGCGCCATACAGTTGTTTGTAGATCCTGTTATTGGAAATCAAGAATACATCATCGGTGCCGTCGGTGAACTTCAGTTTGAAGTTCTCGTGCACCGACTGAT
>JALHRI010000248.1 GCA_022841525.1 Alphaproteobacteria bacterium
TCGTCAAAATTCAGCGCCCCGGCATCCGTGAGATTGTGTATACGGATATGGCGGCGTTGTTCATCGTCGCAAAAGTGGCGATGCAGTTTGGCTTTGTGCGTCGCCGTGCCGATATGGTTGAACTGGTGGATGAATTTGGGCGCGTGTTGTTGGAAGAAATTTCCTATGTCAAAGAAGCGCAAAACGCCGACCGTTTTCGCCGGATGTATGCAAACGATTTAGGCGTCTCGGTGCCGTATGTGTATCTCGCCCATTCGACTGATTTAGTGCTAACCTTAGAAGATGTGACCACACTCAAAATCAATGATTATGAAGGGTTGGCAGCAGCCGGCATTGACCGCAAAGCAGTGGCAAAGCGGCTCATGGATACCTACATGCACCAAATCTTTGAGGAACGCTTTTTCCATGCTGACCCGCACCCCGGCAATTTGTTCGTGTATCCCCTGCCGACGGAAAAACCAGAGCAATACATCGGCAAAGGCGGGCGTCCTTTCCGGCTGATTTTTATTGATTTTGGCATGACCGGCGAACTGAGCGCCGAATTGGTGCAGGCACTCATTAACACGCTGACTGCCGTTATCACCCGCGATGCTAAACGCCTCGTCGCTTCGTATAAAGACTTGGGCTTTTTGCTGCCGGGCGCGGACACCAAGCGGATTGAAGACGCTACCGAAGTCGTCTTTAATCAGGTGTGGGGCATGACCATGACAGATATGCGAAGCATGGATTTTAGCGCCGTGCAGAATATCGGCAAAGAATTTAACGATTTGCTCTACGATATGCCGTTCCGCGTGCCGCAGGATTTTATCTATTTAGGGCGCACCGTCGGTATTTTAACGGGCATGGCAACGGCACTTGACCCCGATTTTAACCCCTGGACAGAAATCCAAGAGAATATCCAAAAACTCATCACAACGGATAAAGACAATAACATCTTTGAGGAATTGGGCGCAGTCTTCACCGAGCCGCTAAAGGCGTTGTTTGCGGGGGATTTCCCGGCGTTTTTTGCCAGCGTACAGCAGTTTTTGCAGCGTTTTCAGCGGCAAAATCGCGTCGAAGATATGCTGCAAAAAATCATTGATGGTGATATTGCGGTCGTCACCAAACTCAACCCGCAGCATC
>JALHRI010000249.1 GCA_022841525.1 Alphaproteobacteria bacterium
CGCACGCGTCTCGCGCGGGAGCGCGGCGGGGCGGGCGCACGACGGCGCGACGACCGCGATGGCGGCCACCATCGCGGCCGAGGATGCTGCGCGCGCGGGCACGTCGCTCGGACACGCGGACGCGCGCCGCGCTTGGGCCCTTGGCCGGAGGGAAGATCCTCCGGTCCCACGCGTAGGACGGAGGCCATGGCCGCCGCTCACGTCGCGCTCGTTCGCTCCGCCCTCGCGCTGGTCGCGCTCGTCGCGGTCGGGTGTGGTCCATCGAAGGAGGAGATCGCCGCGGTCGAGGCGACGCTCGCGGAGGCAGAGAACGCCGTCCCCGCGCGTGAACGCGCCTTCGAGGCGGCCATGGCCGCGCGCGAGTCGGTCCAGCCTGGCACGAGGGCGTGTCCCGCCGCGCCGAGGGCGAGGACGCCGCGGCCGGGGTCCCCGGAGGAGAAGCTCCAGGGCCAGATCGCGCAGATGGAGGCGGCGCATGGTGCGGGCACCGTCGGCTTCACCGCGGTCGTGCGTCCAGGGAGGCCGCTCGAGTCGCCGCACGTCGCGCGCGTCCGCGATCGCGTGGCCTCGCTCCGGAAGGAGCTCCACGAGAGGCCGACCGGCGGAGCGACGCGTGACGTCGTCTCCATCAAGCGGCGCGCCGATGAGCTCGTGTCGCCGTCGTTCTGGGGGACGGATCTCGTCGTCGACGTCGAGCGCGAGGAGAGCGCCGGCGCCGTCGACGTCTCGAAGAGGACGTTTCGCGCCGGCGCCGCGTCGGGTCGCGCGTACATGTTCGACCACGCGAAGGGCGCGATCGTGTGCGCGGGCGAGTTCGACGCCTCGAGCTCGAAGCGCGTCGAGTTCGCCGCTCCCGCCGGCGGCGGTGTCCTCGAGGCCTACGGCGCCGCGAGGGTCGACCTCGACGCCCAGAGCATCCGCGCCGCGCGCGACTCGCTCCGCGCCGTCCGCTGAACGACGACGGGCGCTCGAAACGCCGACGGCGCACGCGGCTCTCGCCGGTGCGCCGTCTTCGATCGTGACGTCCAGGTCAGTTGCGGCGCGGGCCGCGATCGCGGGAGCCGCCGCGGTCGCCGCCGCCGCGCGGACCCCGGTCACGGGACGGCGGGCC
>JALHRI010000250.1 GCA_022841525.1 Alphaproteobacteria bacterium
CATAATAAACCTACGTGTCGCCACCAGACTGGTAACAGCGTGCAAACGAAAACCGCTGGTTTGCAATAATTTGAAAGTTCAGATATTTCTTTTAAGTTTGTATTAGGTTTGCAGTTCAGCGCTTTGGTTTCGCGGCCTTCGTTTGCACGCAAATCGTTAGCAGAAATTTTAAAAATGACACAGACCAGAATATTTTTAGTCCTATTGCTCATCTATGTGACAAATTGCCTAGGACAGAATAGTAAAACATCTGTGAGTATAAAATCCGAAAATCAATCTACAACACAAACTTCTTTCGTTCCATCAGACAGCAATCAATTTTATTTTCCGTTGACAACATTTCGCGACAGTTCGCTCCTGAAGCTTTTCCCTGACAGTTCATTCTATATTTCTCATGACAGATCAGTGAATGCAAGGTATTCAAAGAATTTATTTATTATGAGAGAGCCTATAGTTTACATGGACAAATCTCAAAATGAAGTTTTTCGATTCACTTGGTTACGTTCATTTGAAGATCCTATCGCAATAAGAATTGAAAAACATGGCGAGAGCTATTTGATTTTCTGGAAATCATGCAGTCTTGATAATGAAAATAATCCAGCGAAATTGAAAGTAACAAAGCAAAAGAGAATTGACAAACAAACCTGGGACGAATTCCAAAGCAGAATTAGTCAAATTGACTTCTGGTATTTAAAAACAAATGAAATTGTTTTTGACAATGATGGTTCTAACTGGATACTGGAAGGCAAGACCCCAGAAAAATATCATGTAGTTGACAGATCGTCTCCGAAAAGCGAAAGTGCCTTTTATCAGTGTTGCGACTTCCTTATCGAACTGACTAACCTGAAAATAAAAAATCGTAACAAATATTAATGACAGCAACCCAAGCCGAAAAAAACTTCTGCTAACACGGGTTTTGCGCTAGGCGGGCTTTTATTGCAAATTTGTAAGTTCGCAATTCTTTTGTAAATTTGTTGTAGGTTGAAAGTTTAGCGCTTCGCAAACCCGCCCAGCGCAAGAGCCCGAAACCGTTAGCAGTAAATTTTAATGACGACAATTCTTATATATTTTCTCCACTTAATATGTTCGCAAGAATTATCTTCCGTTCAAG
>JALHRI010000251.1 GCA_022841525.1 Alphaproteobacteria bacterium
CGCCGGTGGCCGGGGACTTCTCCGACGAGGTGGGCGAGAATCAGCCCATCGCCGGCTCCGTCTCCGCGACGGACGAGGACAGCGACGAGGAGACCCTGGTCTACGCCCTCACCGACGATGCTCCGACGGGCCTGACGTTCAATCCGGACGGCACATGGGAGTTCGTCGCCGACGGCTATGACTACCTGGCGGACGAAGAGGAACTCGTCCTGGTGATCGGCTACACGGCGACGGACAGCGGAGGCGCGGAATCCGATGAAGGCTTCCTGACCATCACCATCACCGGTTCGAACGACTCTCCGGTCGCGGTGGCCTCCACCAACACGGTCGATGAGGACGAGACGGTCGACGGTTCGGTTACGGCCACCGATGCCGAGGACGACTTCGACGACGAAGACATGAACGTGACCACCTTCCAGCTGGTCGACGAAGAAGGTAACGCGCTCGCCGAAGAGGACTATCCGGAGGGGCTGACGTTCAACAACGCCACCGGCGAGTACAGCTTCGACGCCTCGTCCTATGACGACATCGGGGCGGATGAGACCCTGGACGTGACCTTCTTCTTCGTCGCCATCGACAGCGACGGCGTGCCGAGCGATGAGCCGCAAACGGTGACCATCACGGTCAATGGCGTGAACGATGCGCCAGTGGCCGGCGACTTCGACGACGCGGTGGGCGAGAACCAACCCATCGCCGGGGCCGTCTCCGCGACGGACGAGGACAGCGACGAGGAGACCCTCGTCTACGCCCTCACCGACGATGCTCCGACGGGCCTGACGTTCAATCCGGACGGCACCTGGGAATTCGTCGCCGACGGCTATGACTATCTGCAGGACGGCGAAGAACTCGTTCTGGAGATCGGCTACACGGCCACCGACAGCGGCGGCGCTGAATCCAACGAAGGCACCCTGACCATCACCATCACCGGTTCGAACGACGCCCCGGTGGCGACGGGCTCCAGCAGTTCGGTGAACGAGGGCGACAGTGTCGACGGTTCGGTTACGGCCACCGATGCCGAGGACGACTTCGACGGCGAGGACGACGACGTGACCACCTTCCTGGTGACGGACGCGGACGGAAACACGATCGACCCCGAAGACTATCCCG
>JALHRI010000252.1 GCA_022841525.1 Alphaproteobacteria bacterium
CCCGCATCCGTCACGCAGCGCGCCGCGCCCCGCCCGATCGCCGCGCCCGACCCTGCGCTGCTCGAAGCCGGCCGGCACGGCATGCTGCCGCGCATCGGCGCCGATGGCCGCACAGCCATCCGCGCCTATGGCCGCGACTTCGACCGTCGCGACACCCGGCCCCGCATCGGCATCGTGGTGGCGGATATCGGCCTGTCGGCCAGCGCGACCGACGACGCCATCCGCCGCCTGCCGCCCGCTGTCGCGCTGGCCGTGTCCCCCTATGCGCTGCGCCCGGCCCAGGCCGCCGAACGGGCGCGCGAACGCGGCATGGAGACGCTCATCTCCATTCCCCTGGAGCCCACCGGCTACCCGCTCAACGACCCCGGCGACCGCGCCTTGCTGACCGGACGGCCGATCGCCGACAACCTCGACCAGCTCGACTGGTCGCTGGCGCGCTTCCAGGGCTATGTCGGCGCGATCGGCGTGGTGGCGGGCATGCGCGGCGAACGCTTCGCGGCCCTGCCGGAGGCGATCGGCGCCGTGCAGGAAGCGTTGTTCCGCCGCGGCCTGCTCTACCTCGACCCGCGGCCCGGCGCGCCCTCGCCGGCGCGCGCCTGGGGTCGCGGGGTGGATGTCGTGCTCGACGAACCGGCCCGCACGCGGCACGAGATCGACCGGCGGCTGGCGGAACTGGAACAGGTCGCGCGCGACCGCGGCGCGGCGCTTGGCCTGGCCGGCGCACCCACCTTCGTGCTGGTGGAGAGCATCAGCGCCTGGGCGGCGGGGCTCGACCAGCGCGGCCTGGTGCTGGCCCCCGTCTCGGCCCTGATCCGCCGGCCAGAATCCCCCGGCGGGGAGGCCCAGCCCATCCGTCCCGCGAGTGCACCATGAAATCCCTGCCCTATCGCGCCAATGTCGGCGCCGTGCTGTTCAACGGCGTCGGCCACGTGCTGGTGGCGCGCCGCGCCGACCTTCCCAATGCCGAGGGCGCGCCCGGCGGCTGGCAACTCCCGCAGGGCGGCATCGATGATGACGAGGACCCCGCCATCGCGGTGTTCCGCGAACTGGAGGAGGAGGTCGGCACCGCCGCCGCGGAGATCCTCGCCGAACACCCGCGCTGG
>JALHRI010000253.1 GCA_022841525.1 Alphaproteobacteria bacterium
TCTATCATTACTACCTCGAAGAGAAATCGCTCTATCAGCGGTTATGGCAGGAGTTGCAGCGGCGCGAAGACGACGGTTTTAAATTTCAGCAAAAACTTAAGCTGCTGAACGAAATCACCATTAAGTTGAGCCGCATCGACGCCTATGACACGCTCTGTCATCAGGTTATCCAGCTTGGTATGGATCATCTTGGTTTTGACCGGCTCGGCATGTGGTTTCTCGACGCCGAGCGCCAGATGATGATCGGGAGCTATGGCGTGGACGAGCAGGGTGTCGTGCGCCCCGAACACGATCAACGCTGGTTTTACAACGACACCTATATCGAAGCCTTCATGGCCGGCAAGACCGATGCTGCCATCGCCTATGATGATTCACCCATTTACAACGAAAAATCTGAAATCATCAACTACGGTTGGCATATCTCCGCGCCCCTGCTGCATGGGGATCGGTGTATCGGCATTCTGACGGCGGATAATTATCTGCGCAAGCAGCCGATGAAAGCCTATGAACCGGAACTTCTGCGCCAGTACGGCATCACCGTCGGCCACTTGACCGAACTCGCCCGCGTGCGCGAACAAGCCTTTGCCATGCGGCTGGAACAGGAGCGCACTCGCTTGCTCCGCCAGTTTATCACCAACGTCGGTCATGACTTTAAGACCCCGCTTGCTATCATCAACACCAAGAGCTTTTTGATGCAGCGCACCGATGCCCCCGAACGCCGGCAAACCCACGCGAGCGGCATTCAGGATCAGGTCATGTATATCAGCACCATGCTCGACAGGATGCTGGAATTTATCGCGCTCGAAAGCAAACCGGCGCTCACCCTCGTCGCTACCGATTTGCGTGCGCTGTTACAAGCCGTCAGCGCCGATTTTCGCGCCCGCGCCGAAGTCAAACAGCTTCAATTCGAGATCAATTTCGAGAATGCCGTAACCGTGCCAGCCGACATGGAACGTCTGCGCCATGCTTTGCGGGAAATTTTGGACAACGCGATTCACTTCACGCCGGATGGGGGAGGGGTGCAGATCACTTTTGCCTGCTATCCCAACCAGATCGGTATTCGCATCCGCGACACCGGCATCGGCATCGACAATCAGTTCC
>JALHRI010000254.1 GCA_022841525.1 Alphaproteobacteria bacterium
TCAAGGATGGACTCAAGCGAATCGTTTTCTGATTCAGGGTTTGCCGTTCTTCGTGCGCTTTGTGTTCTTCGTGGTGTAATTTTTAGGTTACTTTTCATATGTCCGACATACTCGACAAGATCATCGCCACCAAGCGTCAAGAGGTTTTGGTGGCTCGGGATGCTAAGCCACTGACTGCCGTTCGTGCCGAGGCGCAGGCTCAATCGGCCCCGCGTGACTTTGTGGGTGCAATCCGTTCCAAGATCGCGGCAGGGCAGTCCGCCGTGATCGCAGAGATCAAGAAAGCCAGCCCCTCCAAGGGCGTGCTGCGCGAGGACTTCAAGCCCGCAGAGATCGCCGCAGACTACGCCGCCCATGGCGCCGCTTGCTTGTCGGTGCTTACGGATAAACAGTATTTCCAAGGCGCGCCTGAGTACCTGCAAGCCGCCCGCGCCGCCTGTAACCTGCCCGTCTTGCGCAAAGACTTCATGATCGACCCGTATCAGGTCTATGAAGCGCGAGCTATGGGCGCCGATGCCATCCTCCTCATCGTGGCCGCCCTACCGCTGTCCGCCATGCAAGACATGGAAGCGATTGCCACTGAGCTGGGGCTGGCCGTGCTGGTCGAATGCCATGACGCCAATGAGCTGGACGTCGCCCTGCACCTCAAAACCCCGCTTTTGGGTATCAATAATCGCAATTTGCGCACTTTCGAGGTCAGCCTTGATACCACCCTCAGTCAGTTGGGCCGTATCCCGGCCGACCGTATCGTGGTGACCGAGTCCGGAATTCTGGCTTCGGCAGATGTGGCAAAAATGCGAACCAATCACGTGCATGCCTTCTTGGTTGGCGAGGCCTTCATGCGCGCGCCCAGCCCCGGTCAGGAACTGGCGCGGCTGTTTGGCTGAAACAGCAGCAGTATTGCATTAAGCACATGGGAGGGCGCCATGAGGTCACTTGATATGCCCACTAAGCGCAAGAAGGCCATCGATCTAACCCCGGATCCCGACTTAGTCGCCCGCGCTTGCCCGATGGATGGCAACCTATCTGCACTAGTTGAACGCCTGTTAGGCGAGCACATTGCGCTGGAAGTGCGGTCGGCAGAGGCACGTAGGCGAG
>JALHRI010000255.1 GCA_022841525.1 Alphaproteobacteria bacterium
GCGTGTTCAATGTCATCTTCACCACGGGCGCGGTGGTGCGGCGTTACAATTTCATGGCCGATGAGATGTATGACGAGGAATTGGTGGTGAACCCCACCTCCGTGCGCCTCGGCAGGCTGAACTCTGGTGCTGCCCCCGTACTCGATACCCATAGCGACTTCGCGCTTGAGAATATCAAGGGCGTGGTGGTGGGCGGCAGCGCACGCATCGAGGACGGGCTGGGTTATGCCAGCCTGAAGATCGACGGCGGCCAGGAAAGCGAACCCATACTTCGCAAGATTCGGGATGGCATCATCCGCAACGTCAGCGTTGGCTATCGTGTCCACCGATACGAGGTCATTCGCAGTGATGGCGCGGTGCCGCTTTACCGTGCCGTCGATTGGGAGCCATACGAAATTTCGTTGGTTCCTATCGGCGCGGATGCAGGTGCTGGCATCCGTTCCAACCCTCACACATTCCCGTGTGAGATTCTTAACTACCAACCCCCAAAGGAGAACCGTTCTATGACGTACAATGAAACCCAGCCGACTGATTTCCCCGATCACACGGAGAATCCGTCGGCAACCGCCGCCTCTGAAACACATGCAGACGCGGCGGATACTACGCAACCCGACCAGCTGCGTGCCGAAGGCGCGTTGGTGGAGCGAAGCCGCGTAGCAGAAATCACCAAAATCACCCGTGCAGCCATGTTGCCCGATACCTTCGCGCAAAAACTGGTGAATGATGGCATTGCCGTCACTCAGGCACGCAAGCTGGTATTGGATGAACTGGAACGCCGTAGTAGCCCCGCCAATGAAATCCGTCCGCATGTGTCTATCGTGCGCGATGAGATGGATTCGGCGCGTGCGATGGTGGAAAATGCGCTGCTACATCGCCATGATCCACAAAAATACAAGCTGGATGATGGTGCGCGTGAGTATCGCGGCATGTCGCTGATGGAAATTGGGCGCGATATGCTCGAACGTCGCGGCATCCGTGCGCGTGGCCTTTCCAAATCGGAAGTGGCAGGCATGATGCTGGGGCTGGAAACTCGCGGTGGATTGCATTCCAACAGCGATTTTCCCTTCATTCTGGCAAACGTGGCGAATAAAACCC
>JALHRI010000256.1 GCA_022841525.1 Alphaproteobacteria bacterium
GCTCTTCCGATCCCATTCTGACAAATAGATTTTCTGTCTTTCCTTCGCTGAGTCCCAAAGTTCTAAGAAGTGCCACATCTCGCTTTTTCGAACTCAAAAGCAAAGTCAGCACCGTTAAAATGCTACTTCCGGCAATCAGTCCCGCCAAAGTCAGAATTAAACCGATATTAAACTTTTCAATTCGCAGTGCAAAAAACAGCGAAGAGTTTCGGTCCATCCAAGTTTCAATTCTATAATCAGCAGACTCTGGAAATTTTTGCTTTACCTTTTCAGCTAGCTCACCATTTGCTAGAAAGATTTCATAGCCTTGTTCTGGTTTTGAAATTTGTGTTAAAGAGCTCAACCGCCCGCCGCGCAAATAAAAAACTGCCTGACTGTCGATATCAGGAAGGGTTGTTGTGATAATTTGACTGATTCGTGCCCGCTCGATCTGAGGCAAAGTTCCACTCGGAAGAAGCAACGCTTCTGGAGAAACAAAACTGACAAAGTCTCCATCAAAAAGACCTAAACTTCGCGCGAGGTCCGAACCCATTAAAATCTCATCTTCTTTCAAAGCAAATGGCTCTGTCTTTTCCCCATCTCCATAGGTTACAAAACTTGTCGCACGGGTTTCACGAAGAGCATCCATCAAATCTTTGAGACTCTCGGTACTCACTCCCCTAGCCATTACTCCGCGTACTTGTCCCTCACCCGTTCGTAAAATGAGATCTTGCCTTTCATAAAGCCTAATTTGTGCAGACTGCTCTGACTCAAGAGATAACAGGATGTCTGATTGACGCAGAGATTCGCTCATTTGAGGATTTAAAACTTGAATCACAACGTGAGGTTCTAAAGACATGATTCTTTTCTTTGTTGAAACATTCATTCCACTCATAACAAACAGAACAATCAAAAAAACAAAGACAGAAAGAGCAGTTGAAAAAAAAGAAAGAAATGAAATCCTGCGAACTAAAGAACCCGCCCGGGCAGAGACTAGCAATTTAATGAAGAGGTGCCAGGTAAGCATTCCTCATCATTCAAGGTCAGCTCGAAATTGCCAAGCTCTTTTCAGCTTATTTCGCTG
>JALHRI010000257.1 GCA_022841525.1 Alphaproteobacteria bacterium
TCCAATACAGCAGCACCAAGTTTAACAGCCTCGGTAGCCAATCCAACATTATCTTGTAATATTCCAAAAACAATTTTACAAGGATTAAGCAGTAATCCAAATGTGTCTTACAGTTGGGGTTTCCCGGGCTCTCCGGGTCAAACACCAAACGATACCTTAACGGTATTTACCACCACAGCGGTAAACAGTCCAACGGTTGCAACGTATACATTAACGATCACAGACAATCTTAATTTATGTAAGAGCACACAAACAGTAACGATCTATCAGGATATTAAACCACCGTTAGCAAGCATAGCACCAACGGGTACACCGGTAATAACGTGTAACACACCAACTATTAGTTTAACAAATAATAGTAGCAGCGCGCCAAGTATTTTCTTTCATCCATTGGCGGCAGTTGGTTTCTCATGGGCTGGCCCGCCGCCACAGCAACCGGTTCAGTTAAATACTAACTACACGGCATCAACACCGGGTACTTATACATTAATTGTAAAAGACTTAAATAATGGTTGTGTTGCACCTGCATATAAAACAATAATCGATAATCGTATTTACCCAATTGTAAACACACCTAACGCACCACCTCCATTTGTTAGGGATTGTGCTGCTCCGGGAGCAACGATCTTTCCTATCTTGTCAGGTACCACTACCGGATTTACATACTCTTGGGTAGCAGTCCCAACGGCTTCATTTAGCAGTTATACATCTTCTGTTACTATAGTAACCGGAATTGGTCCGTATAAAATAATAGTAACAAATCCGGCAAATGGATGTCAAGCTTTTGGTGTAGTAGAGGTAGTAAACGGCTCGATCAATGCAGATTTTAATGCGAGTGAATATACCGGCTTTGCACCTTTATCGGTAAACTTTACCAATCTTTCTTCGTCAAGTTCAACAACCACGGGTACTTCAAGTATTACTTCGGTTTGGAGTTTTGGAAATGGTATCAGTCAAATAACTACCTCTGCTGGTATTTCACCTAGCACTACGTATACCAATGCGGGTACTTACACCGTAACGATGTATGTAAGTAAAGGAACCTGTTTGGATACAGTATCA
>JALHRI010000258.1 GCA_022841525.1 Alphaproteobacteria bacterium
ACGATGTGCGCGGCATCCTTCATCGCCGCGGCCACGGCTGAATGGTCGCCGCGCTGCACGTGATAGACGAGGTTGCCTGGCGCCTCGTCCCATAATGCGGGGGCGCCTTCCGCCAGCGCCGTGCGACCGTTGATCACCGACGGCAGCGGCTCGTAGTCGATCTCGATCCGCTCCGCCGCCTCGCGTGCGATCTCGACGCTGTCGGCCACCACGAAGCAGACCGGATCGCCGACATGGCGGACGCGGCCCGCCGCCAGCGCCGGGCGGGGCGGCACGATCAACGGCTTGACTGCCGCCAGGCACGGCATGAAGCCCAGCCCGTCCGCGGCGAGATCGTCGGCCGTGGCAGTCAGATGAACGCCCGGCATCGATGCCGCAGACGACACGTCGAGCGAACGGATCAGGGCATGGGCATGCGGCGAACGCAGAACGTAGCCGTGCAGCGCCGCGGGCTCGGCAATGTCCTCGACATAACGGCCGTGCCCGGTCAGGAAGCGCGAATCCTCCAGCCGGCGAATCGATCTCGGATCCTGATTTGTGTCCGCCACCTGGTGCTCTCCCGGCTCGTTGATTGGCAACGAACATACACCATTGACGGGCCGCGATGACCGGCGGAGGCTGCCGGCCTCCCGCCCAAATACCGCTCTTCGGAGGAAGCACATGATCGATCTGCACTACTGGCCGACGCCCAACGGCAAGAAGGTCACCATCCTGCTCGAGGAATGCGGCCTGCCCTACAAGGTCGTGCCGGTGAACATCGGACAGGGCGACCAGTTCACCGATGCCTTCCTGGAGATGAACCCCAATCACCGCATGCCGGTAATGGTCGACAATGCGCCGGCCGACGGCGGCAAGCCGCTGGTCGTCTTCGAATCCGGCGCGATCATGATGTACATCGCCGAGAAGGCCGGGAAATTCTATCCGCAGGACCTTCGTACCAGGCACGAAGTGAACGAATGGCTGATCTGGCAGATGGCCAACCAGGGGCCGAAGTCGGGCGAGTGCGGCCACTTCCGCCGCGTCGACCAGGCCAAGGAAGGTGACCAGACCTATGCCATC
>JALHRI010000259.1 GCA_022841525.1 Alphaproteobacteria bacterium
GTTTGATTCATCTCGGCGTGGTCTGGGGTTTTACATTTTATTTTCTGGTCAATTTTGGTGATGTGCTGCAAGGCTTTTTCCCGGATTATCGCTTTTTAGGCGACACCGGCGTGATTTATGATTTCTACCGGCTTACGGGCGACGTGTTGAGTGTGGTGGTTCTGGTGGGCGTGGCGTATTTCATTCTGCGGCGCTTTGTCCTACCCAACCAGCGCGAACTCAAGTATCACGATAATGTTCTGCTCCATCCCGACGTGCGCGACGGCGCAATCAGCCGGGATTCGCTGGTGGTGGCCGGTTTTATTCTGCTGCATGTGGGCGCGCGTTTTCTGGGTGAGGCGGCACATGTCGCGCAGGAAGGCCAACCGGATATTTTTATGCCGTTTGCGACGGTGGTGGCCGGCTTGTTTGGCGGTATGTCGCAGGATGGGCTGACACTCTGGCGGCACATTTTCTGGTGGGTGGCGCTGGGCGGTATTTTGATTTTTACGCCGTATTTTGCCTACAGCAAGCACGCGCACCTGTTTATGGCTCCGTTTAATTTCCTCACGCGGCCAGAGCGTACCTCGCTGGGTGAGATGGAAAAGATTGACCTGGAAGACGAGACGAAAGAGCAGTTTGGCGCGAACAAGCTGGAAGATTTAACACAGACGCAACTGGTCGATGCGTTTGCGTGCATTATGTGCAATCGCTGTCAGGATGTTTGCCCGGCTTACGTGACCGGCAAAGAGCTGTCGCCGTCGGCGCTGGAAATCAACAAGCGGTTCATGATTAAAGATCAGATGTCCGGTTTGGCGCAAGGTGAAGAATCGGCGCATCCGTTGATGGGGTGGGCGATCAGCGAGTCGGCGGTGTGGGCGTGTACGTCGTGCGGGGCGTGCGTCGATATTTGCCCGGTGGGGAACGAACCCATGCTCGACATCCTCGATATTCGGCGCGATGCGGTGCTGACGCAGAATGAATTCCCGGCTGAACTGCAAACGGCATTCAAGGGGATGGAACGACAGGGGAACCCCTGGCAGAGTGGCGAAAGCCGGTTTAACTGGGCAAAGGGGTT
>JALHRI010000260.1 GCA_022841525.1 Alphaproteobacteria bacterium
TCCTTAGTGAAACGATGTAGAGAATGCGGAGCATAGCGAAGCGCAGACGAGGATTCTACGCAGGCAATTAAAGGCTAAATTTCAGCCATCAATAAGGTGGATACAGCCGGTGCAAACTAGCTGTAGCGAATCGACAAAAATCTCCTAAACTCGTACCGCATTGGGATATAACCCCGGTTAACTTGAATTTTTTAAGCGGTGTCGTAAAAATACCAAAGTGCCTGAATTCAAGTTATATTACGATTGTTTTCAACCACTGAAAAATTAGCAGGTACTTCGCCTTGCGTTTACTGCTTGTAGAAGATGAAGAAGGAATTGGTAAGTTCATCTGCCAGGGACTCCAGGAGGCCGGTCACGCTGTGGATTGGGTCAGGAACGGCGAGAAGGGCTTGGAATATGCCCTGAGTGCGGATTATGATGTGCTAATTCTGGACATTATGCTTCCACATATGGACGGTCTGCAACTCCTGCAAGAAGTACGCCGGCGAGGTATCAAAACACCCATCCTGTATCTCACTGCCCGCGATACCGTTGAAGACCGAGTACGCGGTTTAAATATCGGTGCAGACGATTATCTGGTCAAGCCATTTGACTTCTCCGAACTGCTGGCACGGATTCAGGCTTTGCTGCGTCGCCCGCCGCTGCAAACCACCCATATTCTTAAAGTCGATGATCTGGAAATGGATACAATCAAACGGATTGTTCGCCGTGCCGGCCAGGTTTTGGATTTGAGTCAGCGCGAATACATGCTGTTGGAATACCTGATGCGAAATGCTGGTCAGGTGCTGACGCGCACGCAAATTGGCGAACGGGTTTGGGGATTCGACTTTTATAATGAGTCGAATGTGGTGGACGTTTATATTGGCTACTTGCGCCGCAAAATTGACCAGGGTACGCCGCTCATCAAAACCGTGCGGGGTGTGGGCTTCAGGCTGAGCGCCGATGAGACACTGGAGTAAACTCGGTACGATCCGTACCCGCCTTACCCTCTGGTATGTTTTCTTGCTGGGCGTAACTGTTCTGGGCTTCAGTATTTATCTGCAATTTGAAC
>JALHRI010000261.1 GCA_022841525.1 Alphaproteobacteria bacterium
ACGTCAGCATGAAGTAATTGCCGGGAATCAGCTTTTGCGACTGCTGGTCTATCCAGCGTTGCGATTCGTGCGCCTGGCAGTGCGGGCAGTGGCGATGGCCACAGGAGTGCGGCAAATAGCTTTGTTCGGTGCAGTCGTCGCAGGCAAGTTCCATCCTGGGGCTCATGCTGCTACGGCAAATTCGAAAGGCACTCAATGCCGCCAATTGGCTGGGTAACAGGCGATGGCCATGTTGCGCGATAAGCTCGGCTGCATAGTTGTCAACAATGTGCGCCAGCCGGATCATTTTACATTGCCCCAGCCGATTGATATCTGGCCTACCAGCGCATTGATGCGGGCTGCGGCGTTATCTTTGGTATGGTCGGTGAGGTGGGTGTAACGGATGGTGGTGAGGATGGATTGATGCCCGAGGATTCTTTGCACTTCCAGCAGATCAACGCCTGCTTCAATCAGGTGGGTGGCATAACTGTGGCGCAAGCTGTGTGGCGTAATTCTTTTTTTAAACCGCAATCGCGGGTGACCTGGCGCAAAGTGGTCTGGATGCCCCCACGATCCAGCGAGGTGGTGGCCAGGTGGGCTTTTTTGAGTCCGCACTTACGGTTTGGGAAGAGCGATGCGGGGTTGCAGTGGGTCTGCCAGAAACGGCGCAATATTTGCAAGGTGTTCTCCGGCAACGGGACAAAGCGGTCTCGATTGCCTTTGGCGTTTCGCACTTGCGCCCGCATCCGGTCCGCATCAATATCCCCGATTTGCAAACGCAAGCCTTCACCCAGCCGTAACCGCAGGCTGTACAGGGTGAAGAAAAACACGCGATAGACTCCGCATCCGCGTGGCCATGAATATCTGTTGGGCCTCTGGCACGGTAATAATATTCGGCAGTGTGTGTGACTTGGGCGGTTTGACCAGATCCGCGCCCGGCCAGGGTTTATTTAATACTTGGGCGTAATAAAACTTCAGCCCGTACAGGTCATGCTTGAGCGAACTCCAGGAGAGCGAATCGACGATATGGATGAAATAATCGGTCAACTGAAGCCGGGTTAAATCATCA
>JALHRI010000262.1 GCA_022841525.1 Alphaproteobacteria bacterium
AAGACCCCGCCTACATCGATGCCTACAACGCCATGGCGGCCTGTTACCGCCGGATCGGGGATCGCGTGCTGTTCGAGGCTTACAAAGCCGAGTACGACAAACGCCGCGCCCAAATCACTGGGTAGACGAATGCCTGCGCTCGACTCTTGTCATCCACAAATTATCCGCGCCCTTCAGAAATCTGGGTAGGATGTAGCAATCACACCCTATGTTATTCCGATAGACGTCAATCATCGCCTCTACATTGACATTGAAGCACAGCATCTTGAATTAGGTCAGGTCGTTGTCATAGAAGCAAAATGCTTTCAGGACTCCAATGCCCATACGACTGACCTCTATACAGGATTAGGTCAATATCTGGTTTACAGAAGTTTACTCACCAAACAGGGTGCTCCTCACAAGTTATATCTCGCCATTCCCCTTCATGCCTGGAACGGTATCGTAAATCGGATTGGTATTGACGCGATCCGCGAAAACGCCATAAAGTTGCTCATAGTTGATTTTCAGCATGAGGTGATTGTTTCATGGATCGAGTGACACAGGGGCCACTAACCCATCTTGCTGCCATTGTGCGCCGTGAAGTAGACGCCTATGCCGGGAATATGCCCAATGGCAAGAACCTCGCTATCCATGATGATACGACACAGACCTTTGCGGTGGTTACGCTGATGAATGAGCGACAAGGTCAACCCACTTATGTAGCTCAACTGGCGCGCGTAGTGGGTAAGTGGGTAATCATTGAACAGGATGTCAGTCTGGAAAAGTTCCTGCACGAAGCCTTGATGGTCAACGGCGGCATCCCCCGCGAGCAGATCATCCTTGCTTATCGTGGCGAAGCCATCCCTGAAGCCGCTTAATCGCCTATTTCTTGTCCGGCACTGCGAAGAACATGCGTCCGGCTTCCCGGTTAATGAAGCGCGTCACGTAGACGTTGATGGTGCGATCCATATACTCTTTGCCGCCCTCGACTACCACCATGGTGCCATCTTCCAAATAGCCCACGCCCTGGTCCGCTTCTTTGCCATCCTGAATGATGCGGATGGGAAAG
>JALHRI010000263.1 GCA_022841525.1 Alphaproteobacteria bacterium
GTGCCAACACCAGCACCAGCAACAAGCGTTCCAAGCGGGCGGCATCGGGAGTTTTGCAGTGTTCCCAATGCAACCCGCCCCGTTTGAGTTGCTTAAAGCCCATTTCAATCCACATTCGCAAGGGATAGGGATTACCCCGCACTTGGCGCGGCAGCCTATCACTGACCATAAGACAGGCTTCATCATATTCTTGGTCCCACTTCACCCAGAGCACACACACCAATGACTTGTCTTTGAAGCACGTCACGCGCAGGGCAGTGGGCGCCATCCCCCGGGACGCCAGCTCCGCCAAGGGACGCCAGCGCTGGCGTCCCTTCATCTGATAATAGCCTTGCGGACGGATCCGCATCCACACATGCCAACCAGCGCGGCGAATCACCGCAAACAACTTAGGGCTATATAACCCACGATCACACACGACATAAACGATTTGCTTAGGGCTGATAGCCGGACGGAGTGCCGTCAGCAACGCCACCCAAACCGGATGCCAAGCCCCCACGTCATGCGTTCCCACGATTTTCCACGCCACTGGCAAGGCAGTTTTGCCATAGACCACACTCACACATAAAATCGCCCACCGATCGCGCAGATAGGTCACATCCAATGCCAGCACCACTTGGCGCGGGTGCGACCACTGGCGCAGCACCCACCCCAGCAGTGGCGCAAACAACTCGCTCACCACCACCTCCCGCCGCTGCTGCCCGCGTTTTTGCGCGGCTTCATAGTGCCATTCGCGCAAGCGTTGGCGCATCGTCTCCGCTTTGACCCCGAACAGCAACCCCAAAAACACACTCACGATGGTTTGTCCACACTGGCGGGTCCAAATCATCCCGTAGCTATACAGCGCCAAGACCGTGGCTTGCGGCTTACTCAAACTCGGAAACGCTATTGACACTTCTTCTTGCCAGACGTTTAATTCTTCCTCATAAGAAGGCATGGTTGACTTCTCCTCGTTTTTTCTGAATTTATGAGAAGTCTCCTGCCTTTTCCTAAAAAAACCTACCCCTGAAAGCCCCCTGCCCCTCTCCCAAAGGGCGAGGGG
>JALHRI010000264.1 GCA_022841525.1 Alphaproteobacteria bacterium
CGCTCTTCCGATCTCAGATTCAATCGACTTGGATGGATTTGGAGCGCAAGGTCAGGTCGGAGGGCGGTGACGTGGTTATTGAACAGCGCTTCGACCTGAAGAGGCCTTATATCACGCGCGATGAATTCAGGAGCCCGGCCTTTCGCAATCTGCAAAAGGAAGCCAAACGCTGTTTCCATCGCTCGGGCCTTTTGATACAGTCGGGGAATGGGAAATTTGGACGTAGTTGAGATCGGCTACAAGCTGGGCACGTTTTTCGTGCCGTTTTTGTTCGCGCTTTGCTTTCACGAGTGGGCGCACGGCATGGTGGCCAAACTGAAAGGCGATCGCACGGCCGAGATGGAAGGTCGCCTCACGCTCAACCCGATGGCGCACGCTGATCCGATCGGCACTTGGGTTTTGCCGATTGTGGCGATTCTTTTTTCGAGTCCGTTCTTTTTTGGTTGGGCCAAGCCGGTGCCGGTTAATCCGCGAAATCTAAGTGGCAAGTACGATATGTTCTGGATTTCGCTTGCGGGTCCGTTGTCGAATGTGTTTTTGGCCCTGGTTACGACCGTGCTGATCGCATTGGCCCATGTCTATATTACGGGCGGGAGCGCCAAAGGCATTCAGCAGCTGCTGCAAACCTTTATGGTCATCAATCTCTTTCTCGCGGCCTTCAATATGATACCCATCCATCCCCTCGATGGCGGAAAGATTCTGGAGCCTTTTCTGCCTGTTGATTGGAATCGTTGGCTGCTTGAGAATCAGATGCAACTCAATCTCTTCCTGCTCATGTTCATCCTGCTGGCGGGCAATTTCTTGGCCGTGCCGGTCCTGTGGGGCGCGCAGCAGCTGTTGCAAGTCTCTATTTTTATTGCACAAAATCTCGTTTGACGGGCCGCCTAAACTTTGGTGCAATTTGACTGTCCCTTAGGCTAGTTAGCGTTAGCACGCTATTTCGGAGTCGATTTTGAGCATACATGTTCAGTTAGAACGATTTGAAGGTCCGCTCGGCCTCCTGCTGCACCTGATTCGCGAGCAGGAAATGGAT
>JALHRI010000265.1 GCA_022841525.1 Alphaproteobacteria bacterium
AAGTTATTTTGACTTATGGGCTGAGATGGCTGATAATATTTATTGGATTTGAAGCATTTCTTCATTTATGTCACGTGGTTGCAATCAAGAATGCAAATATATGGGATAATTTCACACCGCTCCAGATATTTACTATTGGATTTTACAATTTAAAAGTTATTTGGTTAAAGTTATTGATAATATGGAGATTTTTTAGATTTTGGTCACTTGTTGACGGTGTAGAATGTGTTGAAAATATGACACGTTGTATGAGTCATCAAAACTCTTGTCAAGGTTTTTGGAAGAATTGGCACGTATCTTTCAATCAATGGATTATTCGATATATATACATACCATTGGGTGGTAGCAAAACAATAATGTGGAATATGTGGATAATATTTACATTTGTAGCTGTATGGCATGATAGATCTCTATCTTTGTTGGCATGGGGTTGGCTGATATGTCTATTTATGCTCCCTGAATTGATTGCTGGTAAGACGTCAGAGAAATTGAAATTAAATGCTCTCCCTTACTATAAACATTTAAAGGCAATTGGATATGGATTCAATATATATTTCATGATTGTTGCTAATCTGGTTGGATACGCTGTAGGTGTTGAAGGTATGAAGATTATGATTAGTAAACTGAGCGGATGGGACGGATTATTGGTTGTATGTTCACTTTTTGGTGTATTTGTTGCAAAGTGTCATTTGGATTTCTATTGGGACGAGAAATATGGAGTTACTAATGATAAATAAAATAAAGAATAAGAAATAAAGAATACAAATAAAAATAAAAATAAAAATAAAGAAAATAAAAAATAGAAAAAATACAAATAAAATAGAAATAATAAATAATACAAATAAAAAATAATAAATAATAAATAATACAAATAAAAAATAAAGAAATTTATTAGTTTGCCATGAGAGTTCCAAATAAATTTGAATAGAGCTCATCCATACGTTGATCACTCCAAGACTGTGATGACGTAAGAGTTGGTATCATAAAATTTGCCAATTTATCATGAACATTGTATCTCATTAGTCAGCCTT
>JALHRI010000266.1 GCA_022841525.1 Alphaproteobacteria bacterium
CCGCACCCGAGGGACATACCATTGGTTTGGATCTAGAACGTGCGGTAGCTACCTCATCCACAACCAAAGTCACCACCAATGCAGTGGAAGCAGAAGCCGTTCTGGAAGTTGTCAGTGCTGTACATGAACGGGTCATTTTGTCTTTGTCCGGCGGTGGCCGTGTGCGTGATTTCAATTTGATCTACCGGGTTGTGTATCGTCTTGTTGACAAACAAGGTATTGAAATTATCCCCAACACTGAAGTTGCTATCACACGCGTTCTGCCTTTCCTGGACGCGCAGATCCTGGCCAAAGAAGCGGAGGAGAGGCTGCTGCAAAAAGACATGCAGGCCGACGCCATCCAGCAGATCATCTGGCGCTTGTCCGCAATTAAAATGCCCTCTTAGCCCTCATTGACGCTACTTGCCGGCATGCGGATAAAACTCGAACAGCTTCCCCAGCACCTGCAAAAACAAACTGCTTCGCTCTACACATTATTTGGCAATGAACCGCTGCTGATTCTGGAAGCCGCTGATCTGATCCGCGCGCATGCGCGCCAGCAAGGTTATACCGAACGTGAGCTGTTCACCGCCGATCAGCACTTCGATTGGTCTGATCTGTTGAATGCAGGCAACAACTTATCTCTGTTTGGCGATCGCAAAATCATGGATATCCGCATCCCGTCCGGCAAACCCGGCAAGGAAGGCGGTAAAACCATAGAAGCCTACTGCAACGCACTGCCACCCGACACCCTCACGCTCATCACTCTCCCCAGAATAGACAAACAGGGGCAAGCAACCAAATGGTTCAAAGCACTTGAAACCGTCAGCATTCTGATCCCGGTATACGCCATCGAGCGTGACCAGTTACCCGGCTGGATCGGGCAGCGTCTTGCCCGGCAGCAACAAAAAACCGATTTCGCCACACTGCAATTTCTCGCGGATCAAGTGGAAGGCAATCTGCTCGCTGCACATCAGGAAATTCAGAAACTTGCGCTGCTCTACCCCGGCGGCGACCTGACATTCGACCAAGTGAAAGCGGTAGTTCTG
>JALHRI010000267.1 GCA_022841525.1 Alphaproteobacteria bacterium
GTGGCCGACCAGCTGGAGCTGGACCCGGTGCTCAGCTCACGCGTGCTGCGGCTGGCCAATTCATCGTTCTTCGCCGGGCGCCGGTCGATGTCGTCGATCAATGATGCGGTGTCGGTCATCGGCTACAAGTCGCTGGAGACGCTGGTGATCGCCAGCGCGGCCCAGGCCACGTTCGCCCATGTGCCGGGTGTCAACCTGCGCCAGTTCTGGCTGCTGGCGGTGGCCACGGCCACGTCGGCCCGCCAGGTGGCGCGCCGCCTGCGCGCCGATGCCGACACCGCCTACAGCGCCGGCCTGCTGCAGGGCGTGGGCCACCTGATCCTGTGCCAGTGCCACCCGCAGCAGGCCGAGATCGAGTTTTCCAGCATGCGCAGCCTGTGGGGCGCGCCACTGGCCGCGCGTGAACAGGCGGTGTGGGGCGTGCACCATGCGCAGGTCAGCGCGCTGTGGGTCGACAAGCTGGGCATGCCACCGGCCGTGGGCGAGGCCATTGCCCGCTCGGTCGACCCGCTGGCCGGCGCGACCGGCAGCCACCACACGCTGGGCCGGGTGGTGCAGCTGGCCTGCCATGTGGCCGGCGCCATCGGCACCGGCGACACCGCCGAGCAGGCCGCCCGCGCCATCGACGCTGCGCTGGTGGACCTGCTGGACCTGGACCACTACATCGGCGGCGACGACTTCGCCGACGACTTCGCCAACCTCAAGGGCCTGCCGGCGCTGGCCTGACGCGGCCGCGCCTGCCTTGCCTGCCCGCTGAAAGCCCTGCCGTGTCCATCGTCCGCATCACCTGGGCCCTGATCACGGTGGCCTATGTCTGCACCATGCTGCTGTGCCTGGTGGTGACGGCGCGTGCGCTGTCGGGCGAGCTGGCCGCACAGCTGGCGCTGCAGGCCCAGCCGGTGGCCGAGCAGGCGGTGCGGGCGCTGGTCGTGCAGGCCCCGCCGACCACCGCGCAGGCGCTGGCCGCCTGGGTGCCGCTGCTGGAGCAACAGGCGCGCGCCGCAGGCTGGTCCGGGGTGG
>JALHRI010000268.1 GCA_022841525.1 Alphaproteobacteria bacterium
CGCTAGCGCGGAAGCAAAAGGCCATCGCCGTTGGTCGCGATGGTCGCCTGTCCGGTCCGGCACTGTCGAAAGCACTGGCTGAGGGTATTACCGCTGCGGGCGTCGACGTCATCGATATAGGCTGTGTCCCCACGCCGCTGTCCTATTACGCGGCCTACCAGCTTGGGACCCACTCCTGCGTATCCGTCACCGGCAGCCACAACCCGCCCGACTACAACGGGCTCAAGATGGTGCTCGGTGGCGAGACGCTCTATGGCGACATGATTCAAGCACTGCGCACACGCATTGAGACAGGCAACCTCAGCCACGGCAAGGGTAAGGTCACGCAGGCGGATGTGCGTCAGAATTACATCGACCGCATCGTTGGTGACGTGAAGTTGTCACGCAAGATGAAGATTGTGCTCGATGCCGGCAATGGCGTGGCTGGTGGCATCGCGCCGGAACTCTTCCGCAAACTTGGCTGCGAAGTCATCGAGCTGTTCTGCGAAGTGGATGGCAACTTCCCAAACCACCATCCTGACCCCTCCAAGCCGGAGAACCTGCAGGACGTGATCCGCGTGCTCAAGGAAACCGACGCAGAGCTCGGACTAGCGTTTGATGGTGATGGGGACCGTCTGGGCGTGGTGACCAAGGACGGTGAGATTGTGTATGCCGATCGCCAGCTGATGTTGTTTGCTGCCGACATCCTGACGCGTAACCCCGGTGCCCAAATCATTTACGACGTGAAGTGTTCGCGCCTGGTGGGTGAGTCCATCAAATTCCAAAAGGGCAAGCCGCTGATGTGGAAAACCGGCCATGCCCTGATCAAAGCAAAACTCAAGGAAACCGGCGCACCACTGGCCGGCGAGATGAGCGGCCATATGTTCTTCAAGGAACGCTGGTTTGGTTTTGACGACGGTCTGTATGCCGGTGCGCGCCTGCTGGAAATTGTCTCGCGCTGGACTGATGCTAACTGGCCGCTCAAGCACCTGCCGATCTCGACGTCCACTCCTGAGTTGAATATCAAGATGCAGGAAGGT
>JALHRI010000269.1:0-653 GCA_022841525.1 Alphaproteobacteria bacterium
CGACTGGCCTGCGCCACTTCATTGATGTATTTGTTACCAAACTTCCAATCGCACTGGCGGATAGCGATGCCATCGGTATAGCGACCGATGATCTCGCCGATTTCTTTGGCGGTATCACCATGTGAAATCTGGGTGGTTTCGCTATCAATGAACATGGCATGACCGCCAAGCTGGGCCATACCAGCTTCAAAGCTGGCGCGGGTACGGGTGCTGGTGAAGAAAAACAGCAGTCCCAAGACCTTATCGCGCAGGTAGGCATGGCTTTCGCCAGTCGCCCGCTTACGCTTCAAGTCCCAGGCCACATCCAGCAGGGTTTCGATCTCATCTCGCGTCCACTCGGCTTCCGGGGCGATGCTATCGCGCCCGCGCAAATCCGTCTGCATAGTTGACGATTCTCCTCTAGCGAAAAGCGAATGAAACCAGTGTAACCTTACCCCCGGTAGATGCGCTACTCCCTGGTGCAGATTGTCTCACAAACGCGCCGTTGCACCTCCCTACCAGCAATTGGCGGTCAGGGTGAGACACAGACGAATCGGTCACTAACAACGATAGTGGGAAGACGGGAGCCTGGCACTAAACGGCGACATGAGCGCCATGGTTGCCAGCGGGAAGCCCGGGCATAGCCACCGATTAATGGCACTGACGGCGGGCAG
>JALHRI010000269.1:663-1018 GCA_022841525.1 Alphaproteobacteria bacterium
AATGAAACCAGTGTAACCTTACCCCCGCTAGATGCGCTACTCCGATATAACAAGATGGACAAAGTTTCCGCCACAAAGACAGCGGTTAGACGGGAGCATGGCGCTAAAGGGCGACATGAGCGACATAGCCGATAGCAGGAAAGACGGCTGCTACCGCCGTTATGTCGTCGTTTCGGCGGAAAGAAGGGAGCATGCCACCACTATGTCGGAACAGTCTGTGGCTGGTGGGCATGAGGAAGGTTCCCGCCAAAATTGACAAGCGCCGGTCATCAACGGTTGGCAACGATGAATTACATTGAGGAAGGTGGGCGAGGTAAGACATCGCTCCAGCATAGCACAAAACCCTTCCCAGACC
>JALHRI010000270.1 GCA_022841525.1 Alphaproteobacteria bacterium
CAATTCAGATGGCGGAATCATATCTAAAAGACAAGCGCCGCGTGCTGCCTTGCGCAGCATACCTCAAAGGTGAATATGGCGTGAAAGATTTATATGTTGGCGTGCCTTGCGTTATCGGTGCAAACGGCGTTGAGAAAATTGTTGAAATTGATTTATCGCCAGAAGAAAAAGCAGCGTTTGACAAATCGGTTGATGCTGTTAAAAAACTGGTAGCAGAAGTTAAGATATAAACAGGAAACATCTAAATGAACATTCATGAATATCAGGCGAAAGCCATTTTAAGAAAATATAACGTGCCAACTTCGCAAGGCGATGTAGCTTTTGACCCAACTGAGGCTGAGCGTGTGGCGCAAAGGCTTGGCGGCAATGTCTGGGTTGTAAAGGCGCAGATTCACGCCGGCGGCCGCGGAAAAGCGGGCGGCGTTAAAGTTGTAAAAACTTTAGCGGATGTTAAAGAAAAAGCGCGCGAAATGCTCGGCAAAACCCTGGTAACACACCAGACAGGCCCGGAAGGAAAACTAGTGCGCCGCGTTTATGTGGAAAGCGGTTCCGACATAGCTAAAGAATTTTACCTCGGCGTGGTGGTTGATCGTGGCAATAGCCGCATCAACTTCATCGCCTCAAAAGAAGGTGGCGTTGAAATTGAAGAGGTGGCGGCTAAACACCCAGAAAAAATCATATCTGTTGATGTTGACCCGGCTGCAGGAATTCAGGCATTCCACGCTAGGCGCCTGGCAGCAGCGCTGGGCTTTGAAGGTGAGCTCGCAAAGAAATTCCATAAATTCGTGTTTGCGCTTTATAACGCTTTTGTTGCGACGGATGCGAGCCAGATCGAGATTAACCCGCTCGCTGAAACCAAGCAGGGCGACCTAATCGCTCTCGACGCGAAATTTAATTTTGATGACAACGCGCTTTACCGCCACCCGGACATTGTTGAAATGCGAGACGAAGCGGAAGAGGAGCCACTAGAAGTTCAGGCCTCACGTTTCGGGCTTTCATATGTAAAGATGGATGG
>JALHRI010000271.1 GCA_022841525.1 Alphaproteobacteria bacterium
GTTTTGAGGCCATCAATTCGGAGCGTGTTGGGGTGTCGATGCCGTAGTAGCACGGGTTTGCGGTCGGTGGAGCGCTGATGCGGACGTGGACTTCTTTAGCGCCCGCTTCGCGTAAGTTGCCGATTAGCTTTTTGCTGGTGGTGCCGCGAACTAAACTATCGTCGACAACGACTACGCTCTTACCCGCAACGCAGCTTTTTACTGGGCTTAATTTTAGTTTCACGCCCAAGTGGCGGATTTCCTGCTCTGGCTCAATGAAGGTGCGGCCGATGTAATGGCTGCGGATGATGCCCATGTCGAATGGGATTCCGGAAGCTTCGGCGTAGCCAATGGCGGCGGGGACGCCGGAATCGGGGACCGGGATCACCACTTCTGCACGGGGAGCGGGTTGCTCTTTGGCCAATTGGCGGCCTAATTCTTTGCGCACGTCATGGACGCGTGAGCTATAGAGCAGCGAATCAGGTCGGGCAAAATAGACGTATTCGAAGACGCAGCGCTTAGGCGCCTTCTTTTCAAACGGGAACGAACTGGTGATCGAATTGGGATTGGAGTGCGGGACGACGACCATTTCGCCTGGTTGGATTTCGCGAACGTATTCAGCGCCAATCAAATCAAAAGCACAGCTTTCACTTGCAAACACGACCTGATCATTGAATTTTCCCATCACCAAAGGGCGAAACCCCAAGGGATCGCGGACGGCGATGAGCTTGTCCTTATTTAAAATCAAAAGCGAATAGGCGCCTTGCAGAAGCTTAAGCGCGTGGACGAGTGATTTTTCCGTGCTCTCTTCTTGCGCGCGGGCAAACAGGTGCAAAATGACTTCGGTGTCGCTGGTGGAATGAAAAATCGCTCCGTCGCGCTCTAAGCTGCGGATTAACGACGGCGCGTTTGCGATGTTGCCGTTATGAGCAACTCCCAACCAACCCTTGGAGCCTTTCATAAACATCGGCTGCAAGTTGGCGGCTGCATCGCTGCCTGCGGTGGAATAACGATTGTGGCCGATAGCCGCCGT
>JALHRI010000272.1 GCA_022841525.1 Alphaproteobacteria bacterium
TACCATAGTGTATTGGTCTCCTGACGCCATAGTACTGGGAGGTTCAATGGTGGTGGGGGATCCGCGCATACCTCTTGAGGCAATTAAGAAACACACCGTCGCTGTCCTTAATGGATTTGTCCCATGCCCCGAGATACTTGACGCAAGCCTTAAAGATGACGGCGGTCTCTACGGTGCAATGGCATTTCTTCGACAAAAACTAGATAACAAGTAATAGAAAAAGTCAAGTAATTTAGTTAATAATACGGCTTAAAATAAGGGGAATAAAATTACTTGACACTGTATAAATCTATTGCATAACTTGACTTTTGCTTCCACGGTGCTATAATAGACGCATAGCGGCTACGGCCGTTTTTTGGATGACATGGGGTCACCCAAATTTGTTCGATAAGACCCTTGGCTTATTTTATCTAGTTTAATTACGGCGGTAATCGCTGTATCGAACGTGGTGGCAGTACCAGTTACGGACACTGCATATGGGCACATTGCAACAAATGAAGATCGGGCCACTAAAGAGCGGCTGATAGGAACAGATACTGAAAAAGCGGTTCGTTCCTACTTTAGTGACATACCAGTTATGATTCAAATCGCACGGTGTGAATCATCGTTTCGACATATGCTTCCAGACGGCACAATCCTTCAAGGAAAAGTAGACTCAGCTGATACCGGAGTAATGCAAATAAACATGCGTTACCACGGAGAAGAGGCTAAGGAGCTTGGACTTGATCTCAAGGATATGCATGACAACATGGAATATGCTCGTGATCTCTACCTACGGCAAGGAACACAACCATGGAAAGCTTCGGCTCACTGTTGGTCAAATTCCATTGCAATGCGTTAAATAAAACATAACAAAAGTCACTCTGTATAGGAGTGACTTTTGTTATGTTTTATTTAAAACCGGAACGATGTGAATGGCTATTCCTAATGCCATGAACCAGTGAGGTCGGGCAGGAAGCACTTATGAGCGTCAGCGAATTAGTGACTTGACGCAAATAAACAGTAAATAAA
>JALHRI010000273.1 GCA_022841525.1 Alphaproteobacteria bacterium
ACAATACGCTGTCGATTTCATCATCCACCTTGGGGTCGGGGAGCAGGAAGTCGATGTTGAATGCGGTCTCATAATCCTTGCGAATCATGCGCAGATACAGACCATTGACGTCAATGTTGGAGATATGAAATTTTTCATCGAGCAGCGGCCGGAGACGAATACGCAGCTGCAATTGTTCGGCAAAAATCAGGGTATCCCCGTAATGATCTTCGATATACACCCCGTTCAGAAACAACTCGCCATTGGTGCGTAGCTGGAGTCGGTCGATGGTGATGTTGGTGCGGTATTGTTGCGAAAGATAGGCGGCCAGGCGGTCGCCGACAAAATCCTGAAAACTGGTGTTAATACCTAATAAAAGCAACATAAAGAGGACCAAAACCACGCCGGATAACAGCTGGAAGGGATACTTCAGGACCAAACCCAGGTATTTGGTGAATTGACGCAATCCTTACTCTTTTATATTTTTTGACGCAAAATAGCGATATTGAGCCTGAAAACCGCAAAATTGACTACAGTTACCACCATTTTAGCGATAGAGTCGAGCTGCGACGATACCGGCGCGGCTGTAATTCGTAACGGGCAGTTGTTGTCGAATGTTGTTGCGGGCCAGGCCATACATGCCGAATATGGCGGTGTAGTGCCCGAATTGGCCTCCCGCGCCCACCAGGAACACATCATTCCGGTTGTGGATGCAGCGCTTAAAAAGGCTGGGGTAGGCCGCGAAGAACTTACGGCCATTGCCTGCACCAAAGGCCCCGGTTTGTTGGGCGCCTTGCTCGTGGGCAGCAGTTTTGCCAAAGGTTTGGCGATGAGCCTGAATATCCCGCTGCTCGGCATCAACCACATGCAGGCCCACATACTCGCCCATTTTATCGATGCGCCCAAACCTGAATATCCCTTCATCTGCCTCACCGTTTCAGGCGGACATACCCAGCTCGTTTTGGTGAAATCACCCATCGATTTTGAACTGCTCGGTCAAACCCGAGACGATGCCGCCGGTGAAGCG
>JALHRI010000274.1 GCA_022841525.1 Alphaproteobacteria bacterium
CATCGGTGGTATAAACTAATTCATTCGTTCCGTTTATTAGAGTAATAAAAGTTGAACTAACATCGACTAGCGCCGATAAATCATTTCCAAAGTTATCGACTACTGTTCCGGTTGATGAATCAACTTCTACCCAACGAGTAGCGTCTGCCAGAGTGGTATTTATTTTAAAGATTTCGCCAGTAGATAAATTGCGGATAGTTGGATTAGTGATTGTTCCGGTTGTTTCCCCAAACATTTTAATTTTAGGATAAGCACCCAAGCCGTCTACCGTAAATGAGATTTTATTTGTCCATTGCGCGCCAAAACTAAATGGCAACAAAGTCCACAATAAGAAGCCACCGGAATACCACCCTCGAATACCTGATTGAAGAATCGAAGCGCCGGCACGAGATACGAAATTGCTTTTTGCTTTGAGTTGAATTAAAAAGTTCATCACACATCTATCCCCCAATTTTCTATCAAATTGAATATCGGAAGTTAGTTTTGCTTCCACTGATTTTGCTATTCCGTCATCATCAGTCCAAGTAATTGTCACATAGCCGTCATTGGTGGTAGTTGGTTGAACCGGAATAGAAAAAACTTCTAACATCAAACTCTTTTTTTGTTCCAAGATTTGATGAGTAGGCGCAACAATAATTCCTGCGAAACCAATCGTCAATTTTCCATAGTAAGAAAAGAAGTCCCAATAATTATTTTGGCCGACTCTATCCAGTTCCGAATTTTTAATTGCCTTTTGAAAAGTAGGATAACTTTGCAACGCAAAAACCGAGTTCGGAATTGTGTGGTTGTTGAAAGTCAAAGTCTTCCCTTGCTTGTTTGTAATAGTATATTGATAGCTAATCATAATTTAATTATATACGACTTAGTCGCCATAGCAACTGGTCGAGATTATCTCTGGCCGGCGAATTGCCACCATTGATATTGATTGTGTTATTTTGCGTGCGCGCCTTGTCTAATTGAGAAACCAAGTCAGGAAACTTATTTACAAGATTTGCCGGTATT